>PTKZ01000017.1 GCA_002938205.1 Alphaproteobacteria bacterium MarineAlpha5_Bin5 | reverse complement strand
TTTAAATTTAATAAATAATGAAAAATTTTTTTTTAATATTAATTTTTTCTCAAGTTTTTTTAGTTTCTTGCTCATCTGTAAGAGAAAGCGCTGGAGTTAATCGCAAATCAATAGATGAGTATCAGGTTATTGAAAATCCTCCACTTGTAATACCTCCGGATTTTAATCTGTTGCCACCAGAACAGTTAGCTTCAAAAAATATTGAAGATACAGAAAAAGAATTAGCTAAAGAAATTTTATTTGGATTGGATGACTCTAAGTTAAATTCTGATGAATCAACTTCAACTATGGAAAAAATTTTGAAAGAAGTGAAGGCAGACAGTCTTGAAAATAATATACGTAATCAAATTGATGAGAATTTTGCTAATGAAAAATCTTCAAGTAATTATCAAAACGAATGGGAGACAGAATCAGAAGTTTTGGATTCTATTAAAGAATCTGAACGTTTAAGAAATCAATTACTTACTGGTGAAATTACTGAAGTAGAAGACGCTCCAATAGTAGAAGAAAAACCAAAAACAAAAAAAAGAAAAAAATTCTTTTTCTTTTAAATAGTAAATGCAGATTAAATTTAATAATTTAGATTTTCAAAATGAATTAAAATTACCGCAAAACATAATTGAAATTAATGAAAATATTTTTTCAATTTGCAATAACCTACCAGCATTAAATATTACTTCGGATACAGAATTATTAAACGAAATAATAAGTATCACTAAAGATTTTATGAAAGGCAAAAAAACATTTGTTGTTTTCGGTACAGGAGGATCTAATCTTGGAGCAAGAGCATTGATTAATGTTAGTATCAAAGAGAATAGTAATTTGTTATTTTATGATAATATAGATCCAAATTCTTTTCAAAGATCATTTAGTAATATTGATTTTAATTCTACTGCCTTTATAGTAATTTCAAAATCTGGAAAAACACCTGAAACATTATTTCAGTTTGGTTCTATAGCTGAGCTTGCTTCTCAAGATAATGAATTAGAAAATTTTTATAAAAATACATTAATCATTACAGAATTTTATAATTCTCCATTATTTAATATTGCAAAAAAATATAACTGTTTATTATTAGAGCATAAAAAAGATATTGGGGGTAGGTATTCTGTTTTTTCAAATGTTGGCATGGTGCCTGCAATAATTGCTGGCCTAAATGTAAAAAACATTTATGAAGGAGCTAACAAAGTTAAAAATGCATTAGAAAATGAGCAATATTATAAAATTGGTCAATTATTTAAATATCAAAATAATCTAAATTTATTATCAAGTGTTTTAATGACTTATTCTGATTCACTTTACTATTTTGGTAAGTGGTATTTACAACTTTGGGCTGAAAGCATTGGTAAAAAAAATCAAGGTATAACACCTATTCACTCTATAGGTGCAACCGATCAACATAGTCAACTTCAATTGTATTTAGATGGACCGAAGGATAAATTTTTTACATTTATAACTACAAATCACTCAAAAAAAGGTCTGCATGTAAATAATGATATTATGATTTCTGCAGAAGTAAATTATCTTGTTAATAGAAAAATGGGTGACTTAATGCAAGCAGAGCAACAATCTACATTAGATGTATTTAATTCAAAAAATATTAAATTTAGAGAAATTTTTATTGAAATTATTGATGAAAAAAGAATTGGAGAATTAATGGCTGCTAGCATTGTCGAAACAGTTGCTACATGTATTTATTTTGGAGTTGATCCTTTTAATCAACCAGCTGTAGAAGCAGGTAAGAAATTAACTAAACAATATTTAAGTTAATTTAAAAATAATAAAGTTGTTTTTCCGTAAGATTTTTTATTAATGATTTTTAATTTTATAGGAATAGATAAATTTTCATCAATATGAGTCTCAATAACAATTATGGTGTCATTATTTTTTATTTTTTTATTAATAACAATTTTTAAAATACTATTTATATCAATTTTTTTGTAAGGGGGATCAATAAAAATAATCGAAATAGGTAAAGAGAAATTTGTATTAAATAAATTTTTAGCATCATTATTAATAATTTTAAATTGTTTTTTATTGCAAATTTTTAAACAATTTTTATTTAATATACTTATAAGTTCTGTTTCTTTTTCAAAGAAATAACCCATACTCATTCCTCTTGATATAGCTTCTAATCCAACAGAACCAGATCCGGCATAAAGATCGAGAATAGCCTTATTACTATATAAATTTAGTGATTTTTTATATGCATAACTTTCTAAAATTGAAAAAATAGCCTCTCTTTTTATTGCTGAGGTTGGTCTTACAAATTTTTCGTGAACTTGTAGTTTAGTTTTTTTAAAATTACCACCAATGATTTTTATCATATTAATAAATTTTTTTTATTTCTTTAATTTTACCTTCTTTTAAATTTGTCAATTTGTAAGGACCATATTCAATTCTTAATAGCTTCACTATATTCCATGAGAAATAATCACAAATCTTCCTTATTTCTCTATTTTTACCTTCTTTAAGTTTAACAATAATCCACGTAAAAGGATTTTTAGTTTTTTCTATTCTTGCTTGAATTTTTTTATATGTGATTTTATTTATTTTTATACCTTGATTTAGCTTACTAATATCATTTTTGTCTATGCTTCCTCTTATACAAACTCTATACACTCTTTGATAATTTGATTTTGGTATTTCTAATTTTCTTGCAAAATCACCATTATTTGTAAAAAGCAAAAGTCCTTCACTCATAAAATCCAACCTACCTATACTTATCAATCTGGGTAAGTTTTTTGGAATTAAACTAAATACTAATTTTCTTCTTTTTTGATCTTTATTAGAGCATATATATTTTATGGGTTTGTAAAGTTTCCATAATCTAATCTTTTTATTTAATTTAATATATTTGTTTTCAATTTTTATAATATCTATTTTAGTTACTTTTTCACTAGGATGAACGCATAATATATTATTTATTTTAACTTTTTTATTTAATATTAATTTTTCTGCATCACGTCTTGAGCAATAACCCGCATTTGCAATATATTTTGCTATTCGCATTATAGATTTAAAGATGATAATGAAACAAAATTTTTTATTAGAGAACGATCTTCATTTGTAATTAAAAATTCTGGATGCCATTGCACCCCAATACACCAAGGATGATCATTATGTTCTATAGCTTCAATAATATTATCTTCTGATATAGCAGTTACAATTAAATTTTTTCCTAATCTTTTGACAGCCTGATGATGTGCACTATTTACCATAATTTCATTTTTTTTTATTATATTAGATAGTTTGGTTCTATTATTTATATATATTTTATGACTTGTTTCACTGCGAGGATTTAATTGTTCATGATTAATAATTTTGGTTTTATTTGTTTTAATGTTTTGAATTAAATCACCACCACAAGCAACATTAATTAGTTGCTCACCTCCACAAATTCCAAGTATAGGTTT
Source organism: Alphaproteobacteria bacterium MarineAlpha5_Bin5 (assembly GCA_002938205.1). Lineage (GTDB taxonomy): Bacteria > Pseudomonadota > Alphaproteobacteria > HIMB59 > CACPNW01. The sequence goes on along the minus strand of PTKZ01000017.1, from coordinate 30,543 downwards.
TTTTTTATAGAAAAATTCCTTAAAAATAGAAATTTCAAAATCTGTACGTTTATCTTTTATGGTTCTGGAGTCTAAATTTTTTTCTCCATAAATAGCAGGATCAATATCAAAGTTGCCACCAGTTAATATTAAACCATCTATTAAGTTGCAAATTTCTTCTACAGAATTTTTTTCGTGAAAAATTGGGAAGGGAATTGCATTGCAAACCTGTAAACTTGTTAAATAATTTTCACGAATAGCATACCAAGGAAACTTAGAATAACCTCCAGATTCCTCATAATCAAGAGTAATTCCAATTAAAGGTTTTTTCATTATACTAATAATATAATTTTATAGATATATTGACTATATGAACATTAATTTTTTTATGCAAGTAGCAATGCAAGAAGCTAATATAGCTTTAAAAAATAATGAAGTACCAGTAGGAGGTGTTTTGGTAAATAATGAAACAAATAAAATTATTACAAAGGCTCATAATAAAATTAATGATGGAAACAATGCAATCTTGCATTGTGAATTGATTTTAATAAACAATGCTTGCGAAAAACTTAAATCTAAATATTTAAATAAAACAACATTGTTTATCACTCTAGAGCCATGCGTCATGTGTGCAGCTGCAATAAGTGAAGCACATATTAGCGCAATCTACTTCGGTGCATTTGATGAAAAAAAAGGCGGGATTGAAAAGTTAAGAATAGCATATAAAAGGAATAATATCTATTTGCCTCAAATTTATGGGGGTATATTGGAAGAAGAAAGTGCAAACTTATTAAAAAATTTTTTTAGAAACAAAAGAAATGAATCATAGTACTAATATTCCAGAATATAAAGTAACTCAATTTAACAGAGCATTTAAGCAAATTATTCAGAACAATTTTGATTATGTTCGTATTAAGGGAGAAATATCTGAAATTAAAGAGGCTACAAAAGGACAGATTTATTTAACAATAAAAGATGAAGAATCAATTTTAAGCGGGGTAGTTTGGGAACAAAAAAAAAGATCTCTTCAGCTTTCTCCAGAAATTGGAATGGAAGTTATTCTGATTGGGAAAATCACTACATGGTCAAAATTTAGAACAACTTATCAAATTGATATTGATAAGATAGAAATTGCAGGAGAAGGAGCATTGCTCAAGTTAATTGAAGATAGGAAAAAAAAATTAAAAACAAAAGGTTTATTTAATATTGAAAATAAAAAATCAATTCCTTTTTTGCCTGATAAAATAGGTGTTATAACTTCTCCTACTGGTTCAGTAATTTATGATATAATAAATAGAATTTCAGATAGATTTTCAGTACCTATTGATTTGTGGCCTGTGTCAGTTCAAGGAACTGATGCAGCAATGTCTATTATTGAAGCTATAAAAGGTTTTAATAATATGAATTTCAAAGAAAAGCCTAGTGTTATTATTATAGCTAGAGGTGGTGGGAGTACTGAGGATTTGATGGCCTTTAATGATGAAAAATTGGCAATTTCAGTTTATAATTCAAATATCCCAATTATTTCGGCAATAGGACATGAAACAGATACTACTATTATTGATTTTGTATCTGATTTAAGAGCATCTACACCAACAGCAGCTGCAGAAAAAGCAGTTCCTTTAAAATCTGAATTAGCACAAATGACTTATAATGCTGATCAAAGACTAAATTTTATTATTAATAATCAAATTAAATCATATAAATTTAATTTCGAAAACTTAATCAAATTACTAAAAGCACCTAATTTAATAATTAATAATTTTAATCAAAAGTTAGAATTTATTTTTCATAATCTAGAAAGAACAATTCAGAAAGAAAATGAGCAGATTCAGCAAAATTTTATCAACACAACTCAATTACTAAAAATACCAAAGAATCTAATCTATTTAAGAAAAAATATGATTATAAACTTAAATAAAAATTTAAATGTATTATTAAATGAAAAAATTGCTTTTAAAAATGAAAAATTTTACAAATTAATTCGAATATTAAATGCAAACTCAATAACAACAAATTTAAAAAAAGGTTATTCAATTTTAACTAAAAAAAACAAACTAATTAAAAGTGCTAAACTATTACAAAAAAGTGATGTTTTAAAAGCACAACTTTCAGATAATAATATTGAAGTTGAAATAAAAAAAATTAATTAAATCGATTATGTTGCCAAAACCATTGATCTGGTTTTGATTTTATCCATTTCTCAATCATTTTATGGATATTTAACATCGTAGTTTTATCACTAATTGCTTTGTTGTTGTTGTATATAGGTTTATGAAAAGTAATTTCAAATTTCCCATTTTCTAATCTTTGATTTTGCATAGGAATAATAGGCATATTATATTTTCTAGCAATTTTTAAAAAACCAATTTGAGTTTTGGCATTTTTCCCAAACAAACTTATGTTTTCTCCTGCAGAATCTTTTTGATCTATAAGCAAGAATATAGATTTATTTATTTTTATTCCTTCAATTATATCTTTTGCACTCTTTTTCCCTTTTGGAGTGTAGAAACTATTTTTAGAGATTAATGAAGCGTTTCTTTTTTGAAATATAAGTTTATCTATAAGGCTATTATTTATATGTCTGTAAATTGCCCCAGTATGAATACCCAACCTATCAAGCAAAGGTACAGCTATTTCCCAATTAGAATGATGTATACTAATATATATTGATGGAATGTTTCTATTTTTTATTTCTTTAATGTTTTCTTTGCCAATTACTTTTATTAGTTTTTTATCTTCAAACAATGCCTTTAATTTTATTAATTCAAAGATTGTTTGACCTAAATTTTCCCAACTTTTATTTATAATACTATTTATCTCTTTTTTTTTCAGGTCAGGAAAAACTATTTTACAATTTTGTATAGCAATTAAATGATATTTTGATAATTTTCCAAAAAATAAAAAAATTCTTGATCCAATTTTTCTTGAAATTTTTATAGGTAATAAATTAAATAAAATTAAAAAAAACCTAAGAACCGAATATTCAATTATATCTTTAATAGAATATGCATTTTTATTCATGCGGAAGAATTAATTTTATTTTCAATTACATTAGTTAATATTTCAAATATTAATTTTTCATCTTCAAATTCTATTTCGCCATCAAGTGTATTCACTAAAGATCTGTATGATTTAGGAATTCTAATATAGTCTTTTTTTGTTGTAACCAGTATTGATTGATTTTTGTTTGCTATTTCAGCCAGGCTTAAAAGATCATTTTCTTCAAATATATGGTGATCTGGATAGGTTATTTCTTTAATAACTTTTGCCCTTTGATTTCTCAAAGAGTTAAAAAATTTTTCAGGAAATGCTATTCCTGCGAAAGCAGTAATTTTTTTACCTTTAAAAATTTTTTGTTCATTATTTATCTTAAATTCTGATTTAATAATTGGTATATTATTTGGAATTTTACTTTTTACTTCTTCATTTATTTCGCCAATAGTAATAACGAGATTAGTTCGTGATATACCTCTCGTAATACTTTCCCTTAATGGACCTGAAGGCATTACTCTTTTATTCCCAAAACCTTGTTCTGAGTTTATTACAATAATTGAATAGTCTTTTTGTAGTGTTGGATTTTGGAATCCATCATCCATAATTATACAATCAGCCCCTTTATTTTTAGCAAGTTTAAATGATTCATTTCTGTCTAATCCAATCCAAGTTGGAGATACCTCTGATAGAAGAAGTGATTCATCTCCAACACTTTTAGGAGAATGCCATGACTGAATTAATGTGTTATTTTTTTCAAAACCTCCATAACCTTTAGAAACAAAATGAGGATTATAACCTCCTTGTTTAAGCATTTTTCCAATTTTAAGAGCAACAGGAGTTTTGCCAGCACCTCCAACAACTATATTACCTATGCAAATAATTGGTAAATTTGCACTTTTTTGAATACTAATAATATTCCTTATTTTTGTTCCCAATCTAAAAATTAATGAAAGTGGATATAAAGTATTTGATAAATATGTATCTTTGTTTTTGTACCAAAATTTTGGAGCCTTAAGCATGATGTTTTAAATTTCTATTTATAACTTGAACTAATTTATTTTCATCAAAAAAATCTTTTTCAGAAAAAATTGAAGCATTTTGTTTAATTTTTTCTAGTAGTTTTTTATTTGTAATAAGTTTTTTTAAATGCATTTCTATCTCATTAGGTTTTTTTACTTTATAACAAGCATTAGCATTAATCATATCATCATATAAATTATTCCAATTATATATGTAAGGACCTGTAATTAAAGCACATCCAGCTCTAGCAGGTTCAATAGGATTATGGCCACCATTTTTAGTAAAAGATCCTCCAAGTATAACTATATCGCTTTTAAGAAAATATTCTTCCATTTTACCAAAGCTATCAATTATTATGAAAGATGTATTTTTATTATGCATTTTATCACTATCAAAATTAGCATTTATTTTATTTTTCTTTAAAAGCTTAAAAATTTCAAATGATCTTTCTGGGTGACGAGGAGCTATATAAATTTGAATATCTTTAAATTTATCAATAATATTTATTATATTTGGAATAATTAACTCTTCTTCTTTTTTATGAGTGCTTCCAATCATTACAGTAATTTTACTGTTTATATTTTTTGTCTTATATTTTTTTTCTTTAAATGTCAGTTTTAAATTACCAATATATTCAATTTTTGTATTTGTTATACTTTGAATTCTTTTTAGATCATCAGCACTTTGAGCGAATATGTATGAAAATGAATTTAATATTTTATTATAATATGATGAAAATTTTTTCCAAATTTTAAAAGACTTTGGAGAAATTCTTGCATTCAGTAATATTGATTTTATATTATTTTTTTTAATATTAAGCAGTGTATTAGGCCATAAATCTGATTCTATCCAAATAACAAGCTTTGGTTTCCAAAAATTTAAAAAATTATTAATCCATATTATTACATCAAAAGGAGCATATTGATGAATAATTTTATCACTATAATATTTTTCAGCATAATCCGCAGCTGTTTTGGTTGTAGTCGTTACTAATAAACAATATGCTTTATGATATTTTTTAATTAAATAATCACAAGATTTGAATTCACCAACGCTTGCAGTATGTATCCAAATTATTTCTTTATCAATAGGTTTTATTAAACTTGATTTACCAAATCTTTCTTTAATTCTTTTTTTATCTTCTTTGTTTTTTAAGATTCTAATAAAAATATTAATTATTATTATAGGAATAAATAAATAAGTAATAAACCTATATGCACTATACATTTAAGCGCCTTTGGGCAGATAAAATACAATCATTAATTTTTGTTTCTAAAAGTTTTTGATAAACTTTAGTTTTATTTTCATCAGTTTCCTTTGGTATTTCTATTGGATCCCCCCAATAAAATATGCATTTTGAAAATGGCAAAGTTATTATAAATTTATCCCATGAATTTAGTTTTTTAAAACTTGAAGCAGCAAATCCAATTGGAATTATAGGCACTTTAGCAGTTTTAGCAATTTTAATTATACCTTCTGAGACTTTTTGATTTGGGCCTCTTGGTCCATCAGGTGTTATTCCAATGTAATTAGAATCTTTAAGTAAAGTAAAAATTGGTTTTAGTGAAATAGCATTATTGTGTGAAGAAGTTTGAATATTATTAAGATTAAAATAATTACCTAATATAGCTCCAAAACGACCATCACTATGACCTGATGCTAAAATATTAATTTTATTATTTGATTTCCAACAAAAACTTATCATCATTAATTGATTATGCCAAAAAGCTAAAATGAAAGGTTTTTTACTTTTCCAAAAACTTAAAGGAATATTATTATTTATTTCGGTTATACTAGAAGTAAGTCCTACTAAACGAATGTAAATAAAACTCATAAATGCTAAAATTTGTTGGATAAAAAAATTTTTAAAAAATTTTTTTTTAAATTTCATTTTCTAAATTTTCTTTTAATTGTAATTTTTTATATACTTTTGAATTATTTAATAGATCATCATGCTTGCCTTGACATTCTATAACACCTTTATCTAAGGTGTAGATTACATCAGCGTCCTTAATTGTGCTTAGTCTATGAGCTATTATCAAGGTTGTTTTATTCTTCATAACTTCTTTTAGAGCATCTTGAATTTTTTTCTCAGTAATATTATCTAGGGATGAAGTTGCTTCATCCATAATAAGTATTGGAGAGTTTTTTATTAGAGCTCTAGCAATCGCTATTCTTTGTCTTTGACCTCCAGATAATTTAATACCACTTTCTCCTACAACTGTGTTTAGCTTATTTGTCATAGTATTTGCAAATTGATTTACACCAGCTAACTCTGCAACCCTGTGAATTTCTTCATCAGTTGCGTTTAATTTTCCATATTTGATATTATCAAGTATGCTTTCATTAAATAAAAAAGTTTCTTGAGTTATCAAAGATACATTTTCTCTTAGATCATATAATGAAATTGTTTTTATATCTTGATTATCTATATTAATATTACCTGTATAATTGTCAAAGAATCTAAGTAACAAGTTTACTATTGTAGATTTGCCTGAACCTGACATACCAACTAAAGCAACTTTTTTTCCAGCAGGAATATTTAAATTAACTTCCTGCAGTACAATCTCTTCTTGATAGGCAAAAGAAACTTTATTAAATATTATTTCACCTTTTAAAATTTTATCACTTTTATATACGATATTTTCTGATTTATTTTTTGGCGTATCTAAAAGTTCAAATATCCTTTCAGCTCCTGCTAGTCCTTCTTGCACACTAATATTTAGATTACCTAAAGCTTTGACAGGTTGATACGCCAGTAATAAGCTCACTAAAAAACTCATAAATTGACCTGTAGTCATACTTTCATTTAGTACAAAAACTCCGCCAGCATATATTGATAAAGCAACAGCTAAACTTCCTATAAATTCCATAAGAGGACTTAATCTATTACTAACAAAAGCAGAGTGTATGAAATATTTTTTAATATAATCTATTGTTTTATAAGCACGTTTTTTCTCATATTCTTCTTTATTATATGCTTTTACTTGTCTAATACCCTTTATACCTTCAGCTAAAACATTTGAAAAAGTAGCAATTTCATTTTGAATTGTATATGTAATTTTACGAATACTTTTGCCAATTTTTCTTATTGGCCAAATAGCAAGTGGGAATGCAAAAAAGGCAAACAGCGTTAATGTCCAGCTTTGATAAAACATATTTCCTAGTAAAAAAATTATAACTAAAATATCTTTAATAACTGCAGTAACAGATTTAACTATTGCTAACCTGAGGTAATAGGTATCATTAATAAGTCTTGATATTAAATTTCCTGATTTGGAATCATTAAAATATTTTAAATTTAAATACATTAATTTTTCAAACATTTGTGTTTGTAATTTTGCTATAATAGAATGAGCTACCTTACTCATTTGATAGGAGTGTGTATAAGTTGCTAGTCCCTTGAAAAGTGTTACTATAATAATAGCAAATGGAATGAGAAATAACATTTCTCTGTTTCCTTTAATCAAAACTTCATCCAAAGCTGGTCTGACAAGCCAAGCATGCAGTCCAGTTGCTGCAGCAGATATAATCATCATTATTAAAGCGATTAAAATAGTAAATTTATGGTTGCTTAAATAACCAAAAATAAGACGATTAATTACAGGTTTTCTATTTTTTTCCATTTAGGTTATTCAAAATTAAAAAAGTAATAAATATAAAAAAATGATAACACCAAATAGATTATTTTGTCGAAAATAATAATTTGAATTTTGGGTAGAATTTTGTTGCCATTTATTTATGTGTATATTTATACCAATAAGTAAAGCAATTATCACCCCTATACTGACTAGATTTTCAGACGATTTCCAAGATAAATAACCTATAATTAATAGCATACAAGAAAAGGTAATTTTGACAAATAGCTTTCCTTTTGCTCCTAAAAGTACAGCTGTTGATTTTATACCATTAAGAATATCACCTTCTCTATCTTGATAAGCATAAATAGTGTCATAGCCTAAAGTCCAAAAAATACAGGCAATATAAAGTAATATATAGTCTAATTTTATTTCACCATATAGTTCTGCTGAGGTAATCAATACTCCCCAACTAAAAATAAGACCTAGAAACAACTGAGGCCAATATGTAATTCTTTTCATAAAAGGATATATAACAATAAGAGGAGCACTTACTAATCCTATTATTATAGATAATAGTGAAAATTGAATTAATATTATTAAACTTAGCAATAGTAAAAAAATAAGAAAAATTATTGCACTAAAAATACCAATTTTTTTTGATGTTAGAGGTCTATTACAGGTACGATTTATTTGATTATCAATTTTAATATCAATAAGATCATTAATAATGCATCCTGCGCTTCTCATGAAAAAAGATCCTAAAAAAAATAATAAGTATAAATAAGCTAAATCAATAGAGTTGTTTTCTGCATAAGCTAAACCAAACCAACAAGGCCACATTAATAATAAAAAACCAATAGGTTTATCAAATCTTATTAAATCAAGATAATTTACTATTTTTTTTGAAACCAATGTACCCAACATAACGACAGAGCTACTGACCGGTCTGATTAAAAAAAATCTGTTATAATAAAAATCTTGTTTATTCTATGTTTTTTTAAGTAAAAACAATTTTTTGGCTAATTTTAATACTTTTATTGCTTTTAAATATATTGTTAATACCTTAGAATTAATACAATGAATGAAGAAAATTTAAATTTGGAAATTAGAAAATTTCTTAAAAAAGTAGGCATTAGTTCCCAACGAATTTTAGAAAATCATATAACAAAATCGATCAATGAAGGTATTATAAAATTGAACGATGAAGTTGAAATTGAAATGATAATGACTTTAAAGGATCATGATGTTGAACATAGAATTTCTGATAAAATAAAAATAGAATAATTTTTAATTTATTAATGAAATTTCCCTTAAAAGAAATAATAGCTTTTTTAATATTGGCAATTATAATATTTATTGGCTTATCTGTTTTTTGGACAATCCTTTCAATATAACAAAAATTAAATTTATATCAATTTAATCTAGCCTGAATTTTATCTAACATTTCAAGTTTTTTTATTGGACCTATACTAGCAATTGTCATTGGTTTATTTAGTGTATTCTTTGCTATTCGTTCAACAGTTTCTTTTGTCACACTATTAATCTTATTAGTAATTTCTTCTGGCTCAATAACTTTGTTATAATAAAGAAGTTGATTTGCAGCTGTTCTGCAGCGACTATTAGCTCTTTCTCTTGCCATCAAAAGACCTGCTTTTAATTGAGCTTTCCCTTTATTTATTTCCTCTGCAGAAATTGATTTAGGGCTTTTATTTAATTCATCACAAAGTATCGGTACTAATTCATTTATTTGATTTTCACCAGTACCACAATAAATACCAAACAAACCAGTATCGGAAAAAGGGAAAGCAAAAGAAGAAATTGTATATACGAGACCTCTTTTTTCTCTAATTTCTTGAAATAATTTTGAAGACATTCCTTCACCTAAAATTGAATTATAAACTAACAATGAATAGTAATCTTTATGGTGAAAATCTATTCCTTCAAAACATGTTATAAGGTGAATTTGTTCTAGATCTTTTTCTTCACGATACTCTCCACCTTTGTAGGCTGCAGCTATTCTATTATCAGTTAAGCCTGTTGGAAGATTATTACAGGATTTTATTATTCTATCTACAAATTCATCATGATCAATTTTTCCAGCTGCACTTACTACCATTTTTTTTGGATTATAGTTTGACTCCATAAAATTTTTTATCTGATCTCTTGAAATATTTTTAATAATATGTTTTGGTCCCAAAAGTGACCTACCTATAGGCTGATCAGGGAATGCAGTTTCTTGAAATTGATCAAATAATTTAGAATCTGGAGAATCCAAAGTTCTACCTATTTCCTGAAGAATTACTCCTCTTTCAACCTCTAATTCTTCTTTTGCAAAAGTAGAGTTTTGTAAAATATCAGTTAATATATCTATACCTACTTGTAAGTCTTCAGCTATCAGGCGAACATGATATGCTGTTGTTTCAGTTGAAGTATAGGCATTGATATCTCCTCCGACGTTTTCAATTGCTTCAGCGATCTGTTTTGAAGTTTTGGTTTTTGTTCCCTTAAAAGCCATATGTTCTAAAAAATGTGCTACTCCATTCACACTGGCCAATTCATCTCTACCACCAACATTATTCCAAATACCCATTGCTATAGTTTCTAGTCCTGGCATGTTTTGGGTCACTATTCTCAGTCCGCTATCAAGTGTGGTTATTTTTGTCATAATTTATATTAAATTTAAAATATGTGATTTAACCAAGTTTATATCATTTTCAAGTATGATCATGTTTTCTTGACAATCAAAGAGACTGTTTAATATATTAGGCATTTCAGGTTTTTCATTTATAGCTTTAATAATAGCTTCACTAAATTTTGCAGGATGGGCACAAGCTAAACTTACTGTTGGAGTATTACAATTTATTTTACTTAAAATATTTAAACCAGTAGCTGTGTGAGGGTCTGATAAATAATTATTTTTGTCTCTAAATTTTTTAATAGTTTTCAAAGTTTCATCATTTGAAACTGAATGAGTAATATAAATTGACTGTAAATCTTTTAATATTTCTCCAGATATAGTTTCTTTACCTTTTGCAGAAAAAGATTTCATAATTCTTTTCACAGCATTGCTATTCCTATTAGCACTTTCAAATAACTGACGTTCAAAATTACTGGATATTTGAATATCCATACTTGGACTATATGTTTTTATAACATCGCCAATTTTCATATCACCAAAACTTATAGTTCGATGCAGAATATCATTTTCATTTGTAACAATATGTAATTCATCTATTGGTAAGCCCATGTATTTTGAAATTCTAGCAGAAAAAATATTTCCAAAATTACCAGAAGGTACAATAAAGTTAACACTTTTTTTATCTAATTGTAAATAAGCCCAAAAATAATAAACTGATTGAGCAATAATTCTTGCCCAGTTAATTGAGTTAATTGCAGTCAAAGAAGTTTTTGATTGTAGTTCTTTATTAGCAAAAAGATTTTTTACTATTCTTTGACAATCGTCAAAGGTGCCTTTTAAAGCGATGTTATGAATATTTTTTTCATTTGTAGTAGTCATTTGACGTCTTTGAACCTCAGATACCATTTTATATGGATGTAAAATAAAAACTTGAATATCATTTCTGCCTTGAAAAGCATTTATTGCAGCAGATCCAGTGTCTCCAGAAGTTGCTCCTAAAACAGTAATTTTTTTATTTATATTTTTTAAAACATGGGAAAATAATTGACCTAAAAATTGTAGAGCATAATCTTTAAAAGCATAAGTTGGTCCATAAAAAAGTTCAAGAATATATTTATTATTTTCTACATTCACCAAAGGAGCTATATCTGGATGCGTAAAATTATTATATGTGCTTGTAATTATATGCTTTAAATCTTCGTTAGTAATTTCATTACCAACAAATGGATATATAACTGCATGTGCAACTTCGTTATATGTTTTACCTTTTAAATCTTTTAAATTAATAGCAGGCCAATTTTTAGGCAAAAATAAACCCCCATCATAAGACAAACCCTTAAAAAGAATTTGTAAAAATGACTCATTTAGTTGATTGTTACGTGTACTTAGATAATGCACTTTATTCTCAATAATTTATTTTTTTTTAAAGATTAACTTTTATATTCTGAAAATTCGTATGTGAACACTAGATCTTGTAAATCGTCAAAATACCAATCTTTATCTAGGGCTGGGTCAATATAAAAAACCATAGTAAATATTTGACTTTCTCCAGATTTAAGAGTTTGTTCAGTAAAACAAAAACATTCAGTTTTAATTAAATATGCTTGAGCAGCTTCTGGATCAACAAGAAAATTTGCAGTTGAGGTGATTGTTTTATTTGATACATTTTTACCTTTATATTTGATTATTTTACTTTCTCCAATTTTCACTTGTATATTTTCTTGAAGAGGTTCAAACTCCCAATCTAAAGACTTATTAACTTTTGCTATAAACTTAATTTTAACCACTCTATCTAAAATAGCTGGTGATTTTGCCTCTGGATTAATAATAATTTGATCTTTTACAAATGTATTACTATTTAAATTTTTTTTGCTTAAATATTTATAAGCAGGAATTGAAAAAAGCAAAATAAATAAAATTAATAAAATATTTATTGCAATGATAATAAAATATTTTTTTTTATATTGCACAATATGAGTTAATCTTATCCTTCAATTTCAGCAATTAAAGTTTCAGCTATTTTTTTTGATTTACCTGAATATTTAACTTTTTTAATTGATTCTAAATTAGATAAATCATCTCCAACAATCACAAAACCAATCATTCCCATTGATTTATGAGGTGTACACCAATAAGCATAGATCCCTGGGATATTAAAAGTATATTCTGCATCCTTCGAAACTTTTGATTTAAATTTCTCAACACCTTCAGGAACTCCACCTTTAGAAATAAATTGTACATTATGACCTTTATCAATAGATTTCCAAAAAACTGTATCACCAACATCTATTTTAACAATCTCTTTGCTAAAAACCATGTTTCTTTTTTCTAATTTGTTTAACATGTCTATAGTTGTGTCTTCTGCCATAGCAGAATGTGCGAATAGTAAAGCTAGTAGAGTGATAAAAAGTTTCATAAATATTACCTCATATATGTTAATTATTAATAATACCTAAATAGGCAAAAACTACAGCAAATCAAAAAAAAATATTAAAATTCACTATTTATTAGAAGACCAAAAGTCGCACATTAAAAAGTCCAAGGAAAAGTTATTAATTTTTTGGGATTTATTCTATTATTATGTAAATTTTGATTTGATTCATGAAAATATATGACTAAATAATCAGCAATGTTTGTTGTTCTCCTAGTTTTAGCTGTAGTTTTGGGGTCAGTTGTTTTTCATATGTGGTCTCCGTGGTGGTGGAGTGACATTGCTTCAAACTGGGTAGGAATGGATGATACAATAATATTAACTTTTTGGATAACCGGAGCAGTATTTGTAGCTATAGGTTTATTCATGGCTTATTGTATTTGGAAATACAGATATGATAAAAACAAAAAAGCTGAATACGAGCCTGAAAATGCAAAATTAGAATGGGCGCTTACAATTATAACAACAATTGGTGTAATAGCGTTGCTAGCTCCTGGTCTTATAGTATGGAATAATTTTGTTACAGTACCTAAAGGCGCTTATGAAATAGAAGTTGTCGGTCAACAATGGGGATGGAGTTACCGCTTACCAGGCAAGGACGGAATACTAGGTACAACTGATATAAAAAATATAAATGATGATAATCCTTATGGTTTAAACATGGATGATCCTTATAGTCTTGATGATGTTTTGATTGATGGAGATGATCTTCATATATTAAACAACCAACCATTAAAATTAAATTTAAGAGCTTTAGATGTTTTGCATGATTTTTATGTACCCCAATTTAGAGCCAAAATGGATATGGTTCCAGGAATGATAACATATTATTGGTTTACACCGATAAAAACAGGAACTTATGAAATATTATGTGCAGAATACTGTGGTACTGGTCATTATGCTATGCTTGGTTATGTTGTGGTAGATGAACAAGGAGATTATGATGAATGGTTGAGCGAGCAAATGACTTTCGAAGAGGTATTAGCTAGTAATGGTAAGAGTGATTTGATAAAATTAGCTTTAAATAAAAAAAATGATTTTTAAAGGAGATATTAATGGCTGCTGATAGTTATGATGATGTTGCGAAGAGTAAAGATTCTATACCTGCATTAGAGGTAGCTCCACAAGATCTTTATCATGCAAAAAGTTTTTGGACAAAATATATTTTTTGTCAAGATGCAAAAGTTATTGGAATTCAATATGCTTTAACTGCAGCTGCTATTGGTATGGTCGGATTAGTATCATCCTGGCTTATGAGAATGCAGATAGCATTCCCAGGTTTAATTCCTATGGACGCTGCAGCTTATTATCAACTTGTTACGATGCATGGCATGATAATGGTTGTATATCTTTTAACAGCTCTTTTTTTAGGTGGCTTTGGTAATTTCTTAATTCCGTTGATGGTGGGTGCACGAGATATGGTCTTTCCTTATGTAAATATGGTTAGTTATTGGGTGTTTTTTTTAGCAGTACTAATTCTAGCTGCAAGTTATTTTGTACCCGGAGGCCCTACAGGTGCTGGTTGGACGTTATATCCACCTCAAGCAATTACATCCGGTACTCCAGGTGGAGATGGTTTAGGAATAGTTTTAATGTTAGTCTCTTTAGCAGTCTTTGTCATAGGGTTTACTATGGGTGGATTAAACTACGTAATTACAGTTTTACAAGCAAGAACACGGGGGATGACTTTAATGCGTTTACCACTTACTGTATGGGGAATTTTTACCGCAACAGTTTTAGCATTATTTGCTTTCCCTGCTCTTTTTGTTGCAGGTATCATGATGACTCTTGATAATATGTTGGGCACAAGTTTTTTCATGCCAGCAATTGTAGAGTTTGGTGAGCGCCTTTCATATGATGGTGGAAGTCCAATATTATTTCAACATCTATTTTGGTTTTTTGGCCATCCTGAAGTTTATATAGTTGCATTACCAGCTTTTGGTATTGTTTCAGATTTAATTTCAGTTCATGCTCGAAAAAATATTTTTGGATACCGTATGATGGTTTGGGCAATTGTAATCATTGGAGGTTTAAGTTTTATAGTTTGGGCACATCATATGTATGTAGCAGGAATGAATCCATGGTTTGGTTTTTTCTTTGCAACAACAACTTTAATAATTGCAGTGCCAACAGCAATAAAAGTATATAACTGGGTTCTTACTCTATGGAGAGGAAACATTAAGCTAACTCTGCCAATGTTGTTTTCTATAGCTTTTATTATAACTTTTGTTAATGGTGGTTTAACAGGTTTATTCTTAGGGAATGTTGCTGTTGATGTTCCTCTATCAGATACTTATTTTGTAGTAGCTCATTTTCATATGGTAATGGGTATTGCACCAGTTTTAGTAATTTTAGGATCTATTTATCATTGGTTCCCTCTTATTACAGGACGCTTCCTTAATGAACGTTTGGGAAGGATTCATTTTTGGGTAACCTTTATTGGATCTTACTCAATTTATTTCCCAATGCATTATTTGGGTTTTATGGGAGTTACTAGAAGGTATTTTGAGGTCTTTGAAGGAGATGCATTTACCTATTCAATTACTGGTATTAATCA
The DNA here is from genome assembly GCA_002938205.1 of Alphaproteobacteria bacterium MarineAlpha5_Bin5. Taxonomy (GTDB): domain Bacteria; phylum Pseudomonadota; class Alphaproteobacteria; order HIMB59; genus CACPNW01. Next base: position 15,340 of record PTKZ01000017.1, on the reverse strand, counting down.
ATTTATAACTGTTGCAGCTTTAATTACTGGAGCGGCACAATTTCTGTTCTTTTATAATATAATTGTTAGTTCTAAGCTTGGTAAAAAAGCTGGTAAAAATCCTTGGAAAGCATGTTCTTTAGAATGGCAAACTCCAGATGTTCCTCCAACACATGGAAATTTTGGAAAAGATTTGCCCGTCGTATATAGGTGGGCATATGATTATAGTGTACCTGGTTCAGATAATGATTATATAACTCAAGATACACCTCCTAGTGCTGTTGCAAATGCTAAAGCTGAGCAAACATGATCGATAAAAAAGAGAGCATAATCAAACAACTAACTCAAAAGCCTTGGGAGTCCGCTCAAGTTAAAGTTGATAATTTACATGAAGGTAAAACTTTTAACTTGCATGTAGGAAAATTAGGACTGCGATACATAATGGTTGTTAGTACCATAATGTTCTGTCTATTTATAGTAACTTACTCTGATAGAATGGTTTACGATGATTGGGTAAGAATGCCTGAGCCATTCTTACTATGGATCAACACTTTAATACTTTTTATTAGTAGTTTTGTATTCATACGTATTCAATTAGCTGCTAAAAAAAATCAATTTGAAAAAACAAGGAGAGATTTAATTCTCATTGGCATTTTAGCTTTAGCTTTTCTTATTGGTCAATTGTTAGTTTGGCAAAATTTAGTTGAAGCAGGATATTATGTTTCAGGTAGTCCAGCAAATGGCTATTTTTATTTGTTCACTGCTCTTCATGGAATACATCTTTTAGGTGGTTTGATTTACTGGGCAATGACAATAAAAAAAGTTTGGAATATTAATAATATTGTTATTAGAAAAGCAAAACATACAACAGAATTATGCGCAATCTATTGGCATTTTTTATTAGCAGTATGGGTTGTTTTGTTTGGATTAATGTTATTTTCATGATGAAAGGTTAATTAATGGAAGAATCAAACTCAAATGTTAAAGTAATCATACCTCCAAAAAAATCATTTGCTAAAGAATGGGCTTCTGATCAAAAAGCTTTTAAAGGCGTTCCTTGGGGAAAAGCGATGATGTGGATTTTTCTTGTAAGCGATACTTTCGTATTTAGTATTTTTTTAATTTCTTATATGACTGTGAGATTTTCAACAAAAGCTGAATGGCCTAATCCAAGTGAAGTTTTTGGACTACACGTTGGGCATTATAATGTACCTCTTCTTTTAATAGCAATAATGACATTTATTTTGATTACGAGTAGTGGAACTATGGCATTAGCAGTTAAGTATGGTTATGAAAAAAATCGTAAAATGTGTGGTATTCTTATGTTAGCTACAGCAGTTTTTGGCGCTTCTTTTGTAGGCATGCAAGCTTTTGAATGGACCAAATTAATCTCGGAAGGCGTACGTCCCTGGGAAAATCCTTTTGGAGCTCCACAATTTGGTGCTATATTTTTCATGATAACTGGTTTCCACGGTACTCATGTAACTATTGGTGTTATTTTTCTGTTTATTATGACAAGAAAAGTATTTCGAGGAGATTTTGATACTGGAAAAAGAGGTTTTTTTACATCTCAAAAATCACATTATGAAGCAATAGAAATTATGGGTTTATATTGGCACTTTGTTGATTTAGTTTGGGTTTTCATTTTTGCGTTTTTCTATTTATGGTGAGGTAATTTATGGCTGAAGGTACACAACAACATCCCTTAAAAATTTATTTTTATGTATGGACACTTCTTTTTGTATTTAGTGCATTCTCTTATTGGGTTGATTGGTATGGATTTCAAGGTTTTACAAGATGGGGTCTGATACTACTTTTTATGATGCTTAAAGCAGGTTTTATTTGTGCGATTTTTATGCATATGTGGTGGGAACGTTTACCTATTATAGCGGCTATTCTCCTTCCATGTAGTGCAATTTTAGTTTTTGTTTTTATTATGTGGCATGAATCTTATTGGACCTTAATAATCAGAAAGATATATTTTGCTATTGCTGGCTCTTAGTTTGCAAGGCGTAATAGATGATAGAGAAAACGAAAATAAATAATAATATTATATTTAATATTAATAGCTTTTACCAACTAATGAAACCACGAGTTATGTCATTAGTTATATTTACTTGTGTAGTTGGATTAATCGTAGCTCCAAATCAAGTAGATTTTATTACAGCTTCATTATCCTTAATAGCTGTTGCCTTTGGTGCAGGAGCAGCTGGGGCACTAAACATGTGGTATGAATCTGATTTAGACGCATTAATGAAAAGAACTTGTTTACGACCTATTCCCACTGGAAAGCTATCTAGAAATCAAGCTCTTGTTTTTGGTCTTGCAACCTCCTTTTTTTCTGTAATTGCTCTATATTTTTTTTCTAATTTTTTATCCGCTTTAATGTTAGCAATAACAATAGTATTTTATGTAGTAATTTATACAATGTGGTTAAAAAAACTTACACCGCAAAATATTGTTATAGGTGGTGCAGCAGGTGCTTTTCCACCAATCATTGGTTGGACAATTGCTACTGGAAATATTACTCTTGAACCAATTTTATATTTTCTAATAATATTTTTTTGGACACCTTCTCATTTCTGGGCATTAAGTTTGTATAAAACAGATGATTATAATAATGCAAATATTCCAATGTTACCTGTGGTTGCTGGAATAAAAACAACAAAGATCAATATATTTGTCTATGGATTAATATTATTTGTTATTTCATTAAGTCCTTTTATTTTTGGATATTTAGGACTTATTTATTTATTAACCAGCTTAATATTAGGCACTTACTACGTTTATTTATGTTATAAATTACTAAGATCTATTGATGACAATAAATTTTCTAAAAAAATATTTATATATTCAATATTATATTTATTCTTAATTTTTATAACTATACTAATAGATGGTGTAATTTGATGATTAGATTATTTCATATTTTTATTTCATTTTTATTTATATTCTTACCTTTTTCGGTAAATGCAAGATGTGCAATTTGCTATACTCAAGGACTTTCTGGCGCAAGTATAGCAATAATCGTAATTGTCTTATCAGCTATTTTTCTTTTTATAGCCAATAAATTTTTAAGAAAATTATTAGATAAATATATTTAATATTTTTTAATTATCTTGATCTTTTTGATATTTTTCATCACTATTTTTTTCATCAACTTTAATCCAAACCCATGTTGCTAGAAAATAGCAAAATAAAAAAATTCCCAATACAAGATAAAGTAATAAAGTTTGTGAAGTAAAATCCATAATAATTATCTATATAAATTAAATTTTTTATTGATGAAATAAAAAATTTAAGCTGTTATTTCTTTTAGGCAGTATAAGGCAACAGTTATAGCAGTATCAGATCGAAGTATAGTATTACCTAACGATATAGGAACTGTATTATTATTGTTTAATATTAACTCCCTTTCCTTATCTGAAAATCCACCTTCTGGACCAATTATTACTGCCCATTTTTTAGCATTATTTTTTATATTTATGATAGTTTCTATCATTAATTTACCTGTTTTTATTTTTTCATCACAATAAATTAATTTCCTGTCATTGGGCCAATTTTGTAACAATGATTTTAAATCCACTTCTCTTTCAATAATAGGAATATCTAATCGTTGCGATTGTTCAGAAGCTTCAATTGCGTTTTGATATAAATTTTTTAAATTAATATTTTTAATGTTTGTATAATTAGTATTACATGGAATAATTTTATTCACCCCAATCTCTGTTGCTTTTTGAATTGCTATACTCATTCGATTTTGTTTTATGGGAGAAAAAACTAACCACAAATCAGAAGATTTTTCCATTTTTTTTATATTTTCAAAAACACGAACAGCAGTATTATCTCTACTGATTGAAATTATTTTCGCTTTCCATTCGCCTGTTTTTCCATCAAAAACAGAAATTTCATCATTAATTTTAATACGCAAAACATTTTTTAAAAAATGGTGTTGCTTATCTTTTATATAAATAATTAAATTTAAAGATATAGATTTGTTTATATAAATACGCGTTTTTTGATTTTTCATTTTAAATTTGTATAATATTCTAAAAATAGATTGATAGTAAATAATTATATGCAATAATATACGACAATGTTTAACCAAATTTCTTTTAAGACTAAGTTAGGATGGATTAGTATAAGAGAATTTAATAAAAAATTAACATCGGTTGAATTTGGCAAAAGGAAAAATATAGGTAAAAGTAAAAATCTTACTAAATTTAAAAATCAGATACATGACTACTCTCTAGGAAAATTAAAAAAATTCAAAATAGATATTTTTTTAAAAGGAACAGAAACTCAGAAAAAAATTTGGCAAGAATTGCAAAAAATTCCTTATGGCAAAACAGAAACTTATGGTCAAATTGCAAAAAAACTAAACACATCACCAAGATATGTAGGCAATGTTTGTGGACAGAATAAACATTTATTGGTTATTCCTTGCCATAGAGTAATAAGATCAGATGGATCACTAGGTGGTTTTTCCAGTTTAGGTGGAATTAAGTTAAAAGAAAGGTTAATACATTTAGAAAAGGATGAGTAAAAATATAATAATACTTCAGCATATAGCTATTGAAACACCAGGTTATATTTTAGATCTGATGAAAAAAGATAATTTTAATTTAACCACAATAGAGTTAGATGAAGGCCAAAAAATTCCTGAAAACTTAAATGAATTTGACGGTATGTTTTGTATGGGAGGTCCAATGGATACATGGATGGAGGAAGCTTATCCTTGGTTAATTGAAGAGAAACAAAAAATAAAAGAATATGTTGTTGAATTAAATAAACCATACCTTGGATTTTGCTTAGGGTGTCAATTATTAGGTGAAGTAGTTGGAGGAAAAGTTGTTAAATCAAATCCGCCAGAAATAGGTATACTAGATATTGAAATGGATGATTCATATAAAAAAGATAAGCTTTTTTCTTCTTTTAAATCAACAATAAAAGCATTGCAGTGGCACAGTTATGAAGTACAAAATTTAGAAAATAATAATGATGTAACTATTTTAGCATCATCTCCAACGACTAAATATCAAATATTTAAATATAAAGAGAATGCTTATGGCATTCAGTTCCATATTGAAATTAAAGAAGATACTGTTAGTCAATGGGGATGTGTGCCTGAATACGAAAATGCACTCAATGAGAGTTTAGGAGAAGGTGCTTTGAAAAAATTTGATCAAGATGCTCAGACGAATATGATATCAATGAATCAAAATGCTGAAATTGTATACAATAATTTTAAAACTTTATTGTAATAATTATTATAATTTAAGCAGTTCCAGAATGATTAGATAATTTATTAGGATCAATACCTAGCAGATTGTATGCCTGTAACCATTTATTATTTACTTCTTCGTCAAATAAAAAACTAGAGTCTGTTGATAGTGTCATCCAACTATTAGCTAAGATTTCTTTTTCTATTTGACCTGCTCCCCAACCCGCATATCCTAGAGCAAGTATACTATTTTTTGGTCCTTTTCCTTTTGATAAATTTTCAAAAAATTCTGCTGTGCTTGTTAAAGCTATACCTTTATCGATAGTTAAAGATTCTTTTTGTATAATTTCATCTGAATGTAAAATAAAACCTCTTCCACTCTCAACTGGACCTCCATAACGAATAAATAATTTTTTATTATTTAATGGTCTGTCTATACCTAGTTGCTCTAATAAATCAGGGTATAAATCATAGTCAATTTTTTTATTAATAATTATTCCCATAGCCCCATCTTTAGAATGAGCACATAAATAAATAACAGTTTTATAGAAGCGCTCATCTTGTAATGAGGGCATAGATATCAAAAGTTGACCTGTTAAATTCATAATTATTTATATTAGTATTTTATAGTATCTAATTGTATATTATTATATTTAACATACTAAATGAATAATAATAGTGAAGAATTTATTAAAAAATACAATTATATTTTTTAGCGTATGGTTATTTAGTCCTGCTATATTCGGTTTATCCAGTCAATGGAGTGAAGGTGAAGCATCAAAGGTTAGACTTATTTCTCCCTTTACACATAATAATAATCAAGAAAAAATTATTTTAGGTCTTGAATATGAAATGGATCCAGGTTGGAAAACTTATTGGCAGTCTCCTGGAGATGGCGGATTTCCTCAGAATATAGTTTGGGATGAATCAATTAATGTTAAAGATATTAAATTACAATGGCCAAAACCAAAGGAGTTTCAAATACTAGGTCTTAATTCTATTGGATATGAGGATAAGGTTATTTTTCCCATTGAAGTTAAAATTGAGAATAAAAGCAAAATTACTAATTTAGATATATCTATCAACTATTTAATTTGTAAAGATATTTGTATTCCAGGTAATGCTAGAATTTTTCTTGATGTTCCTCCTGGATTAGCAAAAACAACAGAATATTATTATGTTGTTGAGAAGGCTCAATCAAGTATCCCTTTAAAAAATAAAGATTTATCTTTTATAAAAAAATTTGAAACAAGAGCATTTAAAGATAAAAATAAAATATTATTAGAAGTTAATGCAGAAACTTATAATAATTTTGAAAATCCAAAAATTTTTATTCATACCCCTTTTGGATTGCCTGTAGTAGATAAAATTATTGACTATTCTCTTGATTATAAATCTCTAATAGCATCTTTTAGTTTTGAAAAAAAATTATTTAGTAAAGAAGATTTTGAAATTGAAGTTTTGTTAATAGATAAGAATCATAATTATTCTTTTGTTAGTAAAATTAAATTAGAAGAATTAGCTGAATACAAATTTTATCAAAATCCATTATTATTCTATATTGTAATTTCTTTAATAGCTGGTGTGATTTTAAATGTTATGCCTTGTGTATTGCCAGTTTTATCAATAAAATTAATGTCAGTCTTAACAGCTGATATAAAGAAAACTCGAACAAGTTTTTTAATTACAAGCATAGGTATAGTTTCTTCTTTTGTTTTACTTGGGCTAATCTTTTTACTTCTTAAACAGTTAAATGTATCTATTTCTTGGGGCATGCAATTTCAACAACCTTACTTTTTAGTTATAATTACTTCAATTATTTTTCTTTTTATGATGAATTTGTTTGGTCAATTTGAACTTCAAATGCCAAATTTTATAAATAATCTTAAATTTATAAATGCAAAATCAAATTCATATACTAAAGATTATTTTAATGGTTTTTTTGCTACTTTGATGGCAACACCCTGTTCAGCTCCTTTTGTTGGAACGGCTATTACAGCAGCTTTTACACAATCATCCCTTATATCAATTATGATTTTTTTATTTATGGGCATTGGTATGAGCTCTCCATATTTATTAATTACATTGTTTCCTAAATTAATTTTTTTTATTCCTAAGCCAGGAAAATGGATGCAATATATTAAGGTTTTTTTAGGTTTTTTATTATTTTTTACTACAATATGGCTTGCAAATATTTTGCTTAATTTTTTTAACTATTATTATTTTATTATTTCTATTTTGCTCTTAATAATATTAATTTATCGTAGAAAAATATTATACTTTAGAAATTCTCTTACTTTTATAATCTTATTATTATTTTTAATATTACCTATTTTTAGTTTTTTGCAGCAAAACCAAAAATACAATATTGATAAAGATTGGCAAGATTTTGATACTATTAATTTTAATAAACTTATTGCAACAGATATTGTATTTGTAGACATAACTGCTGATTGGTGTGCAACTTGTCAATTTAATAAAATAAATGTTCTGAATTCAAAAAATGTAATCGACCTTTTGAAGAATAATAATGTCATTTTAGTACGTGGGGATTGGACAAAACCTAATAAAAAAATTAATATTTTTTTAAATAATTATAATAAATTTGGTATTCCATTTAATGCTTTTTTTTCAAACAATTATCCTGAAGGTATAATATTATCAGAATTGATTTCTGAAAAAGAAATAGTAAGTTCAATAAATAAACTAAAGAAATAAAATGCCAAATAAGATATCTGATATTATTGTACCCATAATTAAAAATGAAAATAGCTTTAAGCTAAAACTTAGTGAAGAACTAAAAAATAAAAAAGTAATTATTTTTGGAGTTCCGGGTGCTTTTACTCCTACTTGCTCAGAAAAGCATTTTCCTGGATTTATTAAACTTTATTCTTCTTTTAAAGATATTAAAATTGATGATATTTATTGCTTATCAGTGAATGATGCTTTTGTAATGAAAGCTTGGCTTTTAAGTTTTGGTGAAAACCATAAAATAATCGGAATTGCGGATGGAAACGGAGATGTAGCTAAATCATTTGAGCTATTAGTTGATATTTCTGTTAATCATATGGGCATGCGCTCTAATAGGTTTGCAATGATTGTAGAAAATAATACTGTTAAAAAACTGTTTATTGAAAAACCAGGAGAATACAAAGTTAGTTCAGCAGAATATATTTTAAAAAAATGTAAACTAATTTGATAGATCAAAAATCTTACCTGGATTCATAATGTTTTTTGGATCAAGTAATTTTTTTATTCCTTGCATTAGCGCAATATTATCAGGATGTTGTTTGATTAAATATTCTTTTTTTTGAATACCAATTCCATGTTCGCCAGTAATGGTGCCATCAAGTTTTAGTGCTTTGTCAATTAATTTATCACTAAATTCTCTTATTATTTTATAACTCTCTTTTTTTTCTGGTTCATAAATAATTGCTACATGAAAATTACCATCCCCTACATGTCCTACCATAGGAGCTCTCAAACCAAATTTCTTAATTTCTTTTTCAGCAAATGTAATTGATTCAACTAAATTTGATATAGGTACACATATATCTGTTACATAAACTTTTATATTATTACTTTGTGCTTTGACTGCATAATATGCATCATGTCTTGCTTGCCACAACTTATTACGCTCTTCTGTAGAAGAAGCCCATTTAAATTCGCTCCCTTTATTATTTTCAGATAAACTTTTAACTAAATCAATCGATTCTTTATTTGATGACTCACTTCCATGAAATTCATAAAACAATGTTGGTTTTGCTTCAATATTATTTAAATTAGAATATTGAATACACATATCCATTTGATCTTTGTTTAACATTTCAATACGTGCAATTTGAACACCGTATTGGATTATTTCTTTTGCAGTTAAAACTGCTTGTTCTAAATTATCAAATTGACATATAGCACTCATTATATTCTCAGGTATTGGGGACAATCTTAGGTGTATTTCAGATATTATTCCGAGTGTACCCTCAGAACCAATAAATAAATTTGTTAAGTTATATCCAGCGGCTGTTTTTTTTGTTCTTGTTCCTGTTCTTATAATCTCACCCGATGCTATAATAACAGTTAGTCCAGTTATAACTGTTTTCATCGTGCCGTATTTAACTGCCATTGTGCCTGATGCTGAAGTTGCAGTCATTCCACCAATAGTTGCATCTGCTCCTGGATCAATTGGGAAAAAAACACCTTTAGCTTTTAATTCTTGATTTAATTGTTTACGCGTAACATATGCTTGGACTCTACAATCAAAATCTTCCTCATTAACGCTTAACACTTTATTCATTTTTTCTAAGGAGAGAGTAATACCATCTTGATTTCCTAAAACATGGCCTTCAAGAGAAGTGCCTGCTCCAAAGGGTACAATAGGTATATTATGGGTATTGCATAATTTTACAATAGTTGAAATTTCTTCATTAGTTTCAGGAAACACTACTGCTTGTGAGAGTTTTGGCTCAAATACATCTTCACCTCTAGAATAGTTTAATCTTGTTGATTCTGATGTTGAGTATCGATTACCTAACAAGTTAATAAGTTCATTTTGCAATACTTGATTTTTCATATAATAAATAAATATTATCAAATTCAGCATAAAATGAAATCAAAGAAATGGACGAACTAAATAATTTATTTTTAAAATATATTGAGGAGGGTTTTTATCCTGGAATACAGTGGCAAATTAATATTAAGAATAAAGTATTATCAGGAAAAGTTGGCTTCAATAATCTTGAATCAAAAATTCCTATCAAGGAAAATGCTATTTATAGAATTTGGTCTATGACAAAACCTGTCATTGCTGTTGCAGCAATGCAACTTATTGAACAAAATAAAATTAATTTGAATGATCCTATAACTAAATATTTACCAGAATTCTCAAATTTAAAAGTTCTTACAAATCAAAATGGACCAATACAAGAAGTTGAAAATCTTAAAAGAATACCAACCATAAAAGAATTATTTCTTCATACAGCTGGGTTCTCATATAATTTTTTAGCTGATCCTGTAGGAAAAGAATATGATCGGACACGCTTGTTTAATTCAGATTTTACAAGTCTTGAAGAGGAAATTAATATTTTGTCAAAAACACCTCTACTTTTTCAACCTGGAACTAGTTGGCGGTATTCAGTTTCTATGGATATATTAGCAAGAATAATTGAGGTAGTTGAAAATAATTCACTTCAACATATTTTAAAAGAGAAAATTTTTATTCCTTTAAAAATGTATGAAACTGATTTTATAATTTCTGAAAATGAATCAAATAGAGTAATGCAATCTTATGAATATGATCCAATCAATAATAAATTAACTAAATTAATTTCAGATTCACAAAAAATTGGAAATTATGCTTATCCTCTCCATGAAAAAAATTATGCACGAGGAGGGCATGGATTATTTTCAACGATAAATGATTATGCCATTTTTGCAAAAATGTTGCATGATGGAAAAACTAAAGATGGACAAAATATAATCACTGAAAATTCACTAAAATTAATGACCACAAATGCTTTGCATTCAAAGCATTTTCCAATTGAAATTTCAAGTATTGGAGTTGTAAAAGATGATAATTATACTAATGATCTTAAAGCTTATGGGTGGGGACTTGGTTTCAGAACTTTAATGAACTTAAAGCGGAACAATAATTTAGGCTCTATTGGTGAATTTGGATGGGCTGGTGCAGCATCTACTTATTTTTTAGTGGATAATACAAAACAAATGACAGCTATACTAATGACGCAAGTATTATTTGGAAATCCAAATTTAAAAAATGATTTTTATAAATTTATTTATTCTAATTTAGAATAAAGGTAATAAGACTATATAAAGATATATTTTATGAGAGGTAAAAATAGAAAAGTTAAAGCAGTTACTTTAGAAGCTAAAGGTTTACTTACAATTAAAGATTATCCTTATCCTGATTTAGATGAAAATTGTGCAATAATAAAAATGGAATATTCGGGAATTTGTGGAACAGACAAACATTCATTCGAAGGATATTTTCATCAAAAAGGTGGTAGACCAATACCACTACCCGTAATTCAAGGACATGAAAATGTAGGTATAATAGAGGAAATAAGAGGCAATCTACTTGATCATGATGGACAAGAATTATTTGTTGGAGATAGAGTCGTTCCTGCTCCAAATATTTCATGTGGTAAGTGTTTTGCTTGTCGAAATAATAGACCTTATTATTATTGTGAATGTAAACTTGATTATGGAAATAATATTGGTGCTGGTAAAGAGCCTCATATTTTTGGAGGTTGGAGCGAATATTTATATATTATTCCTGGAAGTCACTTATTTAAATATCCTGACAATTTAGATCCACAGTTTGGGACATTTATAGAGCCATTATCAGTAACGGGTTGTTTAGATAAAGCTAGACAATGGTCTTCTGAATGGGAGCCTTTTAGAAGTGGTGATAGTGTGGCTATATTAGGTACAGGTCCAATTGGTTTGTTTCATTTGATCAAAGCGAATTTAATGGGCGCAGGAAAACTTATTTCTATTGATCCTAGCAAGTTTAGAACTTCTATTGCAGAAGATTTTGGAGCAACAAATATAATAATAAGCAATGATAAGGATGAAATAAAAGATAATATAAACAAAATTACAGATAATTTTGGTGTTGATCTAGTAGTTGATTGTAGTGGAGTAGCTGAAGGTTTTGGAATTGCTCTTGATTTGATCAGGGAAGGTGGAATGGTATTAGAAGTTGGCATTTTCTCTAATTCACATGATATCCTTATTAATCCCCATTCACAAATATTAGAAAAAAGTGCAAGAGTAATAGGAGTAGGAGGTGATGATATATCTCAATATTATCCATCAATAAAATTACTTGATAGAACTATTGATAAACTTCCTTGGAGTAAAATAATATCACATAATTTTAGCATTGATAATATTCATGAGGCTATGAACACTGCCATGAGCGATAAGTCAATGAAAGTTTTAGTTAATCCTTAGTTAGTTTTTATTAAATTATGTTTAATATTAAATCAATAGAAAGTGTTGGAATATTATTTGCAATTGCAGCTTATTTATCTTTTTCATTATTAGATGTAATGCAAAAAACTGCAGTTATTTATCACTCTATTTTTCAACTACTTTTTATAAAATATTTTTTTACTTTATTTTTATCCTATTTAGAATCGCGTAGAAAAAAAAATTATACGTTTTATAGATCTAAAAATTTTAAATTACAATTTTTAAGAAGCATTCTTTCTTTATTGGAATCAGCATGTTTTGTTTTAGCATTTCGCTATCTTTCTTTAGCAAATGCGCATAGTATTGGGGCATTAACTCCAGTTATTGTTGTTGCTTTATCCTCAATTATATTAAGAGAGTATGTTTCATTAAGAACATGGTTTGCAATATTTATTGGTTTTGTTGGTGTTTTAATCATAATGCGACCTGGTTTGTCTATATTTGATTCAAAATCATTAATACCCTTAGGGGCAGCGTTTTTATTAAGTTTTTATCAAATAATTACGAGAAAAGTTTCAGAATTTGATTCCACTGAAACTTCTTTATTTTATACATCTGTTATAGGAATATTTTTAATGAGTTTTTTTGCTTATTTTTTTTGGCAGCCTCTTCAAACATTTTCCTATTTGCTTTTTTTTGGTATTGGAATATTTTTTTCAATGGGTATTTATTTTCAAATCATTGCTTTAAGCAAGGCTAGAGCTAGTATAGTTCAACCTTTTCATTATACTTTAATTTTTTGGGCAATTATTTTGGGTTATATTTTTTATAAAGATTTTCCTGATATATTCACATTAATTGGAGCTTCAATCATTACAATTTCAGGAATATATGTTTTAAAAAATAGTTTTAGAAATTAAGAGCTCTAATTTTATTATTATTTAAAAAGAAAATATTAGATTTCTTCAATAAATCGTCGAGCAAGAAAATCTGCCTTTTCATTATGTGCATTACCTGCATGACCTTTAACCCATTTCCATACTATATTGTGTTTAGCTATTTCTAAATCCAATTCCAACCATAATTCTTTATTCTTTACTCGTTTCTTTGATGCAGTTTTCCAACCATTCTTTTTCCAATTATAAATCCACAACTCAATACCATTTTTTACATATTTACTGTCTGTGAAAAGAGTAACATTTTTACTTTTACTAAAATATTTTAGACCTTCAATAGCAGCCATTAATTCCATGCGATTATTTGTTGTATTGTTATCACCACCATTCAAGTAAATAGGTTCATTATTTTCTAAAATTATCACAACTCCCCATCCACCAACTCCAGGGTTACCAGAACAAGCACCATCAGTATAAATATTTATCATTAATCAAAAATTGAATTTTCTTGATGCCATTTTAAAATAGAAAAATATTCATCAGGATTTTTAGGAACTATAATAGCTTTTTCATCATGAAAAATACTGTCATGCATTCTTGTTACTAGAATGCGTATTGCTGCACCACGGAGCAATGTATTAAAATTATTTTTCTCTTCTTTTGTCAAAGAAAAATACTCATTGTAACCTGCAATTAAGGATTGAAAATTTTCTTTAATAAACCCATTCTTTAAATCAAAACACCAGGCATTAGTTGCTATTGCAAGCTCATATGCTTTAAAATAACTACAAGCAAAATAAAAATCTATTACCCCGGTTAATTTATCATTATTAAAAAAAATATTGTCTTTAAATAAATCAGCATGAATTATGCCCATAGGCAATTTATTTGGCCAATGAGATTCTAAAAAAATTAATTCTTTTTGCATAGGATCTATAAGATTTGTATATTTATGTCTTTCCACATCCTTAAATTTAAAAAAAATTTCTTTCCAATTTTTTAATCCCATTGTATTTTCTCTATTTTGATTAAATAAAGAAGTTATATTAAAAAATTCACCTATCATTCTACCTACCTGTTCACAGTGCAATGGTTTTGGATCAACTATTTGTTTACCTTCTAAAAATGAAATTAAGACAGCATTTTTATTGTAAATATAATTAATTATTTTACCTGAATTATTTTCAATTGGGTTTGGGCATTGAAAACCATTCATTGATAAATGTTTTTGTAAATCAATAAAAAACGGTAAATCAATAGGATTTACTCTTTTTTCAAATATTGTTAAAATATAGTTATTTTTTTTTGTAGTAATTTTATAATTGGAATTCTCAATTCCTTCCACAATCCCTTTATAAGATAAAATTTTACCTATTGAGTAATCTTTAAGCAAGGATACAATATCTTCTTTGTCGAGTTTAGTGAAAACAGCCATTAAAATTATTCTTTCAGTTTTTGTGGAATTCGGAAATGCACATCTTCTTTTTCATATCTAGATTCTATAATATTTATAATAAATTTTTCTTTTAATTTTTTTAACATATTTGTTATTAAAATTTCTGGAGATGATGCACTTGCAGTTATTCCAATACTTGTAGATTCATATAGATTAATTTTATTAATATCATTTAAATCATCAATTAATAATGATTTTTTAGCACCATATTTTTTTGCAACTTCAACTAATCTAAGTGAATTTGATGAATTTTTTGAACCTATCACTAAAAAATAATCACAATTTTTTGCTATATTTTTCACAGCATCTTGTCTATTACTTGTCGCATAACAAATATCTTTTTTCTTCGGTTCTAATACATATTGAAAGTGTAATTTTATTGCATCTACTATATCCTTCGTATCATCAACTGAAAGTGTTGTTTGAGTTACATAGGCAATTTTAGTATCAACATTAATGGGCAGCTTTTCTATATCTTCAATTTTTTCAACAAGATAAATATTTTTATTTGTTTGTCCCATTGTACCAATTACTTCAGGATGATTATGATGACCAATTAGAATAACTGGTAAATTTTTACGATCAAAGTTTTCAACTTCTCTATGAATTTTACTTACGAGTGGGCAAGTAGCATCATAAAATAATAGATTTAATTTTTTTGCTTCTTCTGGTACTGATTTTGGCACACCATGAGCAGAAAAAATTACAGGACGATCTTTTTGAGTAATTTCTTTTAATTCTTCTATAAAAATAGCACCTTGTTTTCTTAGATTTTCAACGACAAATTTATTATGAACAATTTCATGACGTACATAAACTGGCTTACCATATTTTTTTATAGCTTCTTGT
>PTKZ01000016.1 GCA_002938205.1 Alphaproteobacteria bacterium MarineAlpha5_Bin5 | reverse complement strand
GTTAAAAAATTTTTTAAAAATTATAAATTATGGAAATTAAAAATATTAAAAATAAATTATTTAACTTAGAAAATCTATCAGTAGATGAGTCATTGTTTCTTTTTGAAGAAATTATGGAAGGAAAATTAACTGAAATTGATCTTTCTGGAATTTTAATAAGTTTAAAAATTAAAGGCGAAACTAAAGAAGAAATTCTTGGTGCAGTTAAAATAATGCGATCTAAATCTTTACAGCTATCAAATTTGGAAAATACTTTAGATACATGCGGTACTGGTGGAGATATGTCAGATACTCTTAATATATCAACAGCAGCATCTTTAGTTGCTGCAAGCTGTGGAGTTAAAATTGCTAAGCATGGAAACAAATCAGTAAGTTCAAAATCAGGCTCAGCCGATATGTTAGAACATATTGGTTACAAACTATCTGACCAAATAAAAGAATTAGAAAAACAACTTAATGACAATAATTTTTGCTTTATGTTTGCTCAATATCATCACTCTTCAATGAGACATGTTATGAATGTAAGAAAAAATCTAGGAACAAGAACTATTTTTAACCTTTTAGGACCCCTTACAAATCCAGCAAATGCTACAAATCAATTACTAGGAGTATATGATAAAAAATGGCTTACCACTCATTGTGAAACTCTTAAAGAACTTGGCTCTAAGAATGTTTTAGTAGTTCATGGCTATGATGGATTGGATGAAATAACTTTAACAAATAATACTTATATTTGTGAATTAAAAAACAATAATATTAATAATTATACATTTGACCCACGAGAAATCGGTTATGAATATATATCACTAGAAGATATAAAAGGTGGAGATCCTCAGTATAATGCAGAATGCTTTTTAAAAATGATAAATGGTGATCACAAAAAATTTCAAAAAATTGTAGAAATAAATGCTGGTGCAGCTCTGTATTTAGTTGGTATGGCTAAAAATATAAAAGAAGGATCTGAGATTGTAGCAAAAACAATTGATGAAGGTAAAACAAAAAATTTTATAACAAAGATCATTAATGGCTAATATTTTAGAAAAAATTTGTAAAGATAAAAAAATAGAAATAGAACAAACAAAAAAAAAATGTTCATTAAATAGTTTAAAAAAATTAATTTCAGATAAAATTATCAAAAGAAGTTTGAGGAAAGCCTTAGCTCTAAATAATCTAAACAAAACTAATTTTATAATAGGTGAAATTAAGAAGGCAAGTCCTAGTGCTGGAGAAATTATTGATAATTATAACCCGATAGAAATTGCTAAAATTTATGAAGAAAGCGGAGTAAAAGCAATATCTATTCTAACTGAGCAAGCATATTTTAAAGGGAATATTGATCATTTGTCTTTAATAAAAAAAAATACTAACTTGCCAATCCTAAGGAAAGATTTTATTATTGATGAATACCAAATTTATGAAAGTAAAGTTTATCAAGCCGATGCAATTTTACTAATTGTTTCAATCTTGAGTGATAATAAACTTAAAAAATATTTAGAAATTGCCGAAGACTTAAAACTTGATTGCATAATTGAGACTCATGACAAGGAAGAAGTTCATAGAGCTTTAAAATTAAAATACCCTATAATAGGTATAAACAATAGAAATCTTAAAAATTTAAAAACAAATATTAGCAATTCAGCAAACTTGTTTACAAATATCAGTAAGGATTATACAGTTATAGTTGAAAGTGGCATTAAGTCTGCTCATGATATTAAGATGTATAATGATTTAGGTATTTTTAATTTTCTAATCGGTGAGTCTATTCTTCGTTCTAAAAACTATAATAGTTTTATTAAAAATCTTTTAAGTTATGGTTAGCCATCTAGATAAGAGAAATAAGCCTATAATTGTAGATGTAGGCAATAAAAAAGTTACTAAAAGGGTGGCTAAAGCAGAAGGTGAAATTAAATTTAATAAAAAAATCTTTAATCAAATCGAAAGTTTAAAATCAAAAAAAGGCAGTATTAACAATTTGGCAATTATTGCAGGAATTATGGGTGCAAAAGAAACTTCTCGTTTAATACCGCTGTGCCATAACATATCTATAGATTCGATTAAAATTGACATAAACAAAAATATGAAGAATTACTCACTGAAAGTTATCGCAGTTGTTAAAACGACTTCCAAAACTGGGGTAGAAATGGAAGCTTTAACTGCAGTAACACTAAGTTGCTTGACGATTTATGATATGTGCAAATTTTATGATAAATCTATTATTATAAAAAATATAAGACTTATATCAAAAAAAGGTGGAAAATCAGATTATACCGTCAAATAACTACTTGAATTTAATAATTTTTTTTTTAATTTATAACTTGATAAATTATAAGAACATATATAGAACATATTTGTGCTTACAAAAAAACAAAAAGAGTTATTCGATTACTTAAAAAGTTATATTGCTAGTAATGAGATATGTCCTTCTTTTGAAGAAATGAAAAACGCAGTTAATCTTAAATCAAAATCAGGCATTCATAGATTAATTACAAGCTTGGAACAAAGAGGGTACATAAGAAGATTGAAACATAGAGCTAGAGCTATGGAAATTACTAAAAATTTAGATAATTATAAAAGATATAGTAATGACAATGATACCAATCTCTCTCAAATACCACTTATTGGCACAATAGCAGCAGGTAACGCTATAGAGGCTATTCAGGATCCTGAGCAATTTATTTCTGTTCCAAATAACCTAATATCAAATAATTATTCATATTTTGGACTTAAAGTTAAAGGTTTATCAATGATTGATGAAGGTATTTTTGATGGAGATATAGCAGTAATTAAAAAAACAAATAATGTTGAAGATGGGAAAATTGCTGCTGTTCTTACCATGGAAAATGAAGTTACTTTAAAAAAAATAAAAATTAACCAAAATAAAATATATTTAATACCTGCGAACAAATCATATAAAACAAAAGAATATAAGGTTGGTGAGATTCAAATTCAAGGTACTTTATCTGGAATTATAAGAAAATATAATTAATATAACCATCAATTAATAAAGATGAAAGCTTATATTACTAGATTTGCGCCATCGCCTACAGGATATTTACATCTTGGGAGTGCTAGAACTGCTTTAATTAATTATATAATTAGTTCTCAAAATTCTTATTCTAAATTTTTTTTAAGAATAGAAGATACGGACAAATTAAGATCAAAAGAAAAATATAAAAGAAACATTATTGAGGGATTAAAATGGCTTGGAATTCAATGGGAATCAGAAATTCAAATACAATCAAAAAGAATTGATAGGCATATAGAAATAGCAAATAAACTATTAAAAGATAAATTTGCATATAAATGTAATTGTTCTATTGAAAAATTAAATAAAAAAAGAGAAGAAATAAAAAATAAAAAATTAAAAATAAAAAAAGTTTGCACAACTTGTAAAAATAATCAAAAAATACAAACCCTTAACTCAAACTATGTTATAAGAATAAAAATACCAGAAATTGGCTCAACAACTATTAAAGATAATGTCCAGGGAAAAATTACTATTAACAACCAAGAAATTGACGATTATATTTTAATTAGAGAAGATGGTTCACCTACATACATGTTATCTGTTGTAGTAGATGATCATGATTTAAATGTTAATTATATTATTCGTGGTGATGATCATCTTAATAATACATTTAGACAGTTATTTATTTACAAATACTTAAATTGGAATATCCCAGAATATTCTCATTTATCTCTTATTTATGGAGAAGATGGTTCCAAGTTATCAAAAAGACATGGTGCTGTAAATATTTTAGAACTAAAACAAAAGGGATATCTTAGAGAAGCTATAATAAATAATTTAATTTTACTTGGATGGTCTCCAAATCCAAATGGTAATGAAATTATTTCAATTAAAGAAATAGTTGAAAAATTTGACATTAAGGAAATTTCAAAATCATCAAGTATTTTTAATTATAAAAAATTAAATTTTTTTAATAATTATTATTTAAGAATACCTAGTAATAAAAAAATATTTGAGGATTTTTGTAAAACAAATAATATAATGAAAAAATATTACATTAAAGATAAAGTTAAACTCTTAAAAATATTTGAAGTATATAAAAAAAATTTAAGTTCATTTGACGAAATTATTGATTTTATAGATGTTTATTATAACAAAAATTATACTTATAGTACAAATCAAAAATTTGATAAAATTTTTGATAATTATTTTTACGATTTTGTTGCAAAGCTTAATTTATTAAATGATTGGAATACTGAAAAAATAGAAAAAGTTATAAAAAACTTTATAATAGAAAAAAAAATAAAATTTGTAACTTTAGGCAAACCAATAAGATTTATATTGATAAATTCAATAAATGGACCTTCAATTTCTGAAATTTTTACAATTTTAGGTAAAAAAGTCTCTATTGAAAGATTAAATCAATATATAATAGAATAAAAATATGGCTGATTACGAAGATAAAAATACTTTAGAAAAACCTTATACTTTATTCAATAATGAGACAGGTGTTTCATTTGAAATACCAATAATTAAATCTACTGATGGTCCAGATGTACTTGATATTAGAAAATTACATGAAGAAACGGGTCTGTTTAGTTATGATCCTGGTTTTACATCTACTGCATCTTGCGATTCTTCAATAACTTATATTGATGGTAACAAAGGAATTTTAAGACATAGAGGATATGACATAAATGATTTAGCTAGAAAAAGTGATTTTTTAGAAGTTTGTTATTTACTTCTTCATGGTGATTTACCTTCACCAGAGGATAGAAAAAAATTCATAAATGTAATTACAACTCACACAATGCTTCATGAACAATTAGTAAACCTATATAGAGGTTTTAGGAGAGATGCTCACCCTATGGCAATCATGGTGGGTGTAGTTGGTGCATTGTCAGCATTTTATCATGACAGCACCGATTTTTCTGATCTCAATCAAAGAATGATTGCTTGTCACAGATTAATAGCAAAAATACCTACTATTGGAGCGATGGCATACAAATATTCAGTAGGGCAACCATTTGTTTATCCTAAAAATAATTTATCATATGCCGAAAATTTTCTTTATATGACATTTTCAGTTCCTACAGATGATTTTAATATTAATCCAAAAATAGTTAAAGCAATGGATAAATTTTTTATACTTCATGCTGATCATGAACAAAATGCTTCTACTTCAACAGTCCGTTTAGCAGGCTCTTCAGGAGCTAATCCATTTGCATGTATTGCTGCAGGAATTGCATCTTTATGGGGGCCAGCACACGGAGGAGCCAATGAAGCAGTGATTAAAATGTTAGAAGAAATTGGAGATGTTTCAAATATTCCTAAATTTATAAACAAAGCAAAGGATAAAAATGACCCTTTTCGATTGATGGGTTTTGGCCATAGAGTATACAAAAACTATGACCCAAGAGCTGCTGTAATGAAAGAAAGCGCACATGAAGTACTAGAAGTACTAGAAGTAGATGATCCACTATTAAAAATAGCTCTAGAACTTGAAAAGATTGCACTAAAAGATAGTTATTTTATTGAGAAAAAACTTTATCCAAATGTCGATTTTTATTCAGGTTTTATGTTAAAAGCATTAGGTTTTCCTACAAGTATGTTTACAGTTTTATTTGCTATAGGAAGAACAGTTGGATGGATATCTCAATGGAAAGAAATGATTGAAGATCCTATTAATAAAATAGGAAGACCCAGGCAACTATACAAAGGTCACAGATCTAGAGAATACCAAATAGAATCATCTAGAGAGAAAAAATCAATTTTTAATTGGCTTTGGAAATAATTTTGTTAATACGATCCTCGCATATTGTATATGGATCATGCTTGTTTTCAAAGATTGGTAAGTTTTTTTTAATCTGAACAATTTGATTATTTCTAAAATTATCATCATGTATTAATTTTTTTAATGATTTTAATAGATTTTTTTTATTAAGTTTAAAATTTACTATCTCTGAAATAATCATTTTATTGTTAATAATATTTATAATATTTGCATATTTTATTTTAACAAATAAACTAAACAAAACTACTGTAAAAAAATTAAGTTTATAAATAACAATTTGTGGAATTAATCTTTTTGCTATTTCTAAAGAGGCAGTACCAGAACAGGTAATGCTTGCAAAAACATTTTTATAATATTTTTCTATTTTATTAAGATCAGTAGTTATAATTGTTTTTATTTTCCAATGATGAGTTTTTTTAATTATAATTTCTTTTAAATGCGGCAAAGTTGGAATAAATATTGTAAAATTTAAATGTTTATTTGAAAACAAATAAAGATAAACTAATTCAAAATATGGAAAAAGTTGCTCAATTTCTTTTTTTCTACTTCCTGGCAATAAAGAAATAAAATGTTTATTTTTTTGACTATTATTCTGTAAATAATGAATTGGATGACCTATAAAAGTTGTTTTAAGTCCTTGTGATTCAAAATATTTATTTTCAAAACTAAATAAAGTAAAAATTTCATTATATATTTTTGCAAATTTTAAAGCTCTTTTTTTTCTCCACGCCCAAACTGTTGGGGCTACAATTTGAATTATATTATTTTTAAATCCTTTTCTTCTTATACTTTTTGCTAGATTATAATTAAAATCTGGAGAATCAATACAAATAACTAAATTATATTTTTCTTTAATTATTATATCAGATAATTTTTTTATCATTTTAATGTATTTATTCAATGATAATAATATTTCAAAAAAACCTATTGATTTGAATTCACTAATATCAATAAATTTATTATTAATAAATTTTTCTGATTCTTTACCGCAAACTCCATCTATAATATAATTTTTTGTAGAAATTCTTTTTAAAATATTATAACAAATATTTTCACCTGATTGCTCAGTGCAACAAATAAATATTTTTTTGTTATTTTTCAATTTTATTTATAGCAGAAATAAAAATATTATTTTTTTCAGCAAAATCTTTAACTTCTTGTTTGTTTAGAATAATACATTTATTTTTTTCAAGAAACAATCCTTCATAATTATATTTTTTTAAAAGAGTTATTGTATCTATTCCTATAGTAGGAATATCTAAAATCGAGTTTTGTTTATACTTAGTAAATTTAACTAAAACGGCTTTATCACCCTTTTTTTTATAATGAAAACATCTTTCAATTAACTTATCAGTTCCTTCAGCTGCTTCTAAGCCTAAAATTATTTGGTTTTGTATTATTAAACTTTGTCCAATATCTAATCTACCATAATATTTAAATACATCTAAGGCTTTTGCTAAATTTTTTTTTGCATTTTTTGAAGGTTGGATTTTTGTTAAATTATCTTCATTTGAAAATATATCTAAACAATCTTTTCTCCAATCAAAAGTTTGAAAACCCTTTTCTTCAAAATACTTTTGTATGCTATTAAGCAATAAATTATCACCTTTTTTTTCAAGAAATAATTTTTTAGCAAGTTTTATTGTTTCAAAATCAAAACTAAGATCATTTAAACTTGGCCTTTTAATATTACCTGCCATAATAATTTTATTTATATTATTTTCCTTTAGAATATTTATTATTTTTTTTATTGAAATTATATTAACTTTAATAAAATTATACTTTGAATAAATATTAATATTTTCAGAATTATTTAATAAAAAAAAAGTAACTTTATATTTTTTTTTTAATAATTTTTTTCCAATTAATAATGGAAGTAATCCTGCGCCTGAAATAATTCCTATATTAATCATTGATTAATTTACTTAAACCTCTTTTATTATTATCTAATACAAAAGAAATAATTTCATTAATTTCTTCTATTGACTTGTAGTCTCTATTAATTTTTTGAATATTATTTTCAATTGAGTTTTTATCATCAAAAATTTTTTTAACAACTTCTACTATTTTGTTAATAATTGTATTTGTTAATCCTTTTCTTTTTAAACCAATAATATTTATTCCTTTTAAATTTGATCTAATGCCAATATATAATCCGTATGGGATAATATCTTTTTCTACCCCACTCATTCCACCTATCATCGCATACTTCCCTATTTTAACAAATTGATGTATTGCTGAATTACCTCCAATTATAGCATTTTCGTTAATCTCAACATGACCTGCTAAAGTAGCATTATTTGCTAAAATTGCATTTGATTTAATAATACAATCGTGAGCAACGTGCGAACCAACCATAAATAGACAATTATTTTCTATCAAAGTTTTAAGACCTCCTCCGAAAGTCCCTGGATTAACAGTAACGTTTTCTCTAAAGATATTGTTGTTACCTATTATTAAAAAACTTTTCTCACCTTTATATTTTAAATCTTGAGGAGAAGAACCAATTGAACAAAATGGATAAAAAATATTTTTTTCGCCAATAGTTGTATGCCCATTTAAATATACATGAGATATTAAATTACAATCCTTACCTATCTTAACATTATCGCCAATATAACAAAATGGACCAATATTAACAGAAGGATGTATTATTGCTTTACTTGAAATAAATGATGATTCATCTTTCATTAATTAACTGTTAAGTAAAAATAAAAAAAAATACATAAAATAATTGTTACAAAATATTACTTATAAGTTATCATTGCTGAAAATTCTGCTTCTGCAACTTTTATATTTTCATATTTTGCCAAACCTTTAAATTTGTAAACTCCTTTAATATTTTGCATTAATTCAACTTCAAAATAAATTTTATAATTTGGAAGTACAGGTTTTCTAAATTTTGCTTTATTTATACTCATAAAAAGAACTGATTTTTCTTTATGGTGTTTAAGGTTATTTGATATAACTACACCAGCAGTTTGAGCCATAGCCTCAACTATTATTACACCTGGTACAATTGGATTACTAGGAAAATGACCTTTAAAAAAATATTCATTTTCAGAAAATATTTTGAAAGCAGAACCCTTGCTTCCTTCTTCAATAATTATGCATTCATCTATAAATAAAAAAGGATCTCTATGAGGTATAAGTTCCTTAATTAACTCTAAATTTAATTTCATTTTTATTTATTTAATTTTATAATTGATAACTTCCATTTTTTTATATCTGTTGCTGGAAATCCTGCAATAATAGAGTTGTCTTTAATATTTTTCGTAACTCCGCTTTTCCCTGCAATCTTAACATTTTGACCAATATTGAGATGACCTGATATCCCTGTTTGACCTCCAATCATAACGTAATCTCCAATTGTTGTACTTCCTGCTATACCGCATTGAGCTGCAATTATAGCATGTTTACCAATTTTAACATTGTGAGCGATTTGTACTAAATTATCAATATGTGAATTTTCTTCAATAATCGTTGATTCAAATACTGCTCTATCAATAGTTGTATTAGATCCAATTTGGCAATTGTCTTTAATTATTACATTTCCATAATGCTGAATTTTAATTTTTGATTTTGGATCAAAGCCAAATCCTCTACCACCTATTACTGATCCTGATTTAATAATACAGTTCGATCCAATAATACAATTAGATAAAGTAGAATTAGAATATATAATTGTATTTTTATCAATTTTGACATTTGGTCCAACGTTACAATTAGATTCGATTATAACATTCTCGCTTATTTCACAATTATCATATATTTTGACAAATGAATCAATTTGAACATTTTTATATATATTGGAACTATCATGAATAGATACGAAATCTGCAATAATCCCATTAGATTTTCTTTGTGTTGAAAATAAATTAGTTATAAGAGCGAAACTTTTGTAAGTATCATTGACAATAATTGATTTACATTCTTTAGGAATTAAATCAGCATTTTTTTCAGAAACAATACAAGCTTTAGCTTTCGTATTTGCTATATCCTTTTCATAACCATCTGTTAACAAGAAAGTAATTTCTTTAGAGTTTGCAAGTAAAATTGAGTTTAAACTATCAAAAGTTTCACTTTCTTTAATATCCGACTTAATTTGGATATTATTATTAATCAAACAATCTTTTAGTTGTCGAAAATTTATCTTTTTAATATGGTTCAAAGTTTATATCTAGTTTCAATTCGTTCATTTCATTTAATATAATATCACTTATATTGATTGAATTTGATGCCATAATATAGTTTTTGCTGTCTAATATCAAATCTAATTGTTTTTCTAATGCGTAGTTCTTTAAAATATTTATAATATTTTCAACAATCATCTGTCTATATTTTGAAATTTGTAATTCGTAATGATTATTAAATTCATTAATTGTATCATCAAATTTTTTTATTTTTAAATTATACTCTATAATTGCATTTTCAAAATCTTGCTCACTCAAAATAATCTTAGAACTCTCTATTTCTTCATATTGTTGATTTAAATTTTCTTCTGTTATTTTAAAATTATTTTTATGATTTACTTGATCTTGTTCTATATCATTTAATAATTTAATATATTGCTTGTTATTATTTATTACATATTCAATATCTAAAACTGCTATATTATTAGCATTAATCGATTTTGTATAAAAAAAAACACTAAAAATTATAATGAAAAAAATAGTTTTTTTAATTTTTATTATCAATCTATGTTTCCAATAGAAAATAAAAACATTCTTTTAATATCATATTCTTTGTCTAAAATCGGGAAGCCCCAGCTAAATCCAATTGGGCCAATTGGTGAATAATATTTAATACCAAATCCATAAGAAGATCTTAGATCATTATCATTGTGAGTTGGTTTTGTTTTGTTATCCCATACAGCACCGTAATCATTGAAAACATTAAAATAAATTGGACTATCCGAACTAGATGTTAGTGGTCTGGAATAATCTAACTTTAAAGCAAATAGATTCTTTCCTCCAATATAAGATGTTCTTGATTTTCTTGGCCCAGCCCCATAAAGATCAAAGCCCCTTAACCACCTTCCTCCCAATGAATATTTATTATCACTAGTTATTTCGTTATCATTTATTGATATAATATTTCCAATTTTAGATTGAATTGAATAAATGTTTTTATCAATTTTTAAAAATTTTCTAAGAACAATTGTATTTTTAAAATAACCATTTGTTGAACTTGTTGGACTCTCAATATTATTGATATATTCAATATGATTACCTTTTGTTGGCATCATAAATGAATTAAGAGTACTGTATGTTAATTTATTGGATAAATTGAAATTAACGTTTACACCTGAAGAATTTAATATCGAAGTGCTAACTTTTTCAGAATTTGTTACATAATAATCTTTTATTTCATAATTAAGATCAATATTATGATATAAATTTTTTGATAAATAGTATGCTAAACCTGATCCAAATGACAATTCATCTAGTTGATATGAACTAGCTTTAGAGAAGTCATACTCTGTATATGAGACACCATATCTCAAATCCATCTGATCGTTGAATAAAAATCTGTCAGTAGTATCAAATGTAAATTTATTTGATTTATCAGTTGTACTTAATAAAAAATCTAATGATCTCCCTGTTCCGCCAAAATTTTTCTCATTTAATCCTGTTACAAAACTTACACCATCAAGAGATCCAAAAGAAAAGCCAACATTAAATGTCCCAGTCTGTTTTTCTTTAACTTCAATATTGATATTCTTGAAATCATCTGAAATATCTTCTTCAGTAACCTCAAATGACTGGAAATAATTTAACCTATTTATTCTTTTTTGAAAGTATTTGATATGTGATTCATTATAAGCATCTCCCTCATTTAGTTTAAACTCTCTTCTTATCACATAATCAAATGTTCTACTGTTACCAGTTATATTAATTTGATTTATATATTTCTTTTTAGTTTCAATGATTTTATAAAGAAGATCAACTTTTTGATTAGTTATTTTTTCAAAGGTTTGTATTTCAAAAAAAAGCGCTCCATTATTTTCTAAAATATTTGCAATTTTAATTTCATAATTTTCAATTAGATCAACATCATACAAAGAATCTTTAAATTTTTCATTTTTTATAATGAAATCTTCAAGGGCTAAATCTATTTTAGTATTATCTGATAAATTATTATTGATTTCAAAAGATGAAAAAAAATATTGATCACCTTCTTTTATATCAAATATAATATTTACTTTATTATTTTTAAAATATTCAATTTTAAATTTAATTGAAACATCTTTAAATCCATTAGTTTGATATAATTTTTTTATTTTTAATAAATCATTTTCAACTTGATATAATTTATAATTGTTATTTGCAAAAATATTTTTTAAACTTTTATTTTTTGATTTAATAACACTTAAAATTAAATCATCTTCTAAATAATTATTACCATTAAATATTACATTATTTATTTTTGTAATTTTTCCTTCATTAATTTCAAAATACAAAGTTGCAGTATTATCACTTAAATCTAAATCAGATTTATAATCAATTTCAATATTATTATACCCAAATGATTTATATATTTTGCTTACTTCAGTAGTATATAAATCTATATTGTTATCGCTAAAATTTTCTAATTTTAATTCGGAAGCTATATTCAATAAATCTTCATCTTTAAGTCTTTCGTTGTTTTCAAAATAAATAGCTTTTATTCTTGGATATTCTAATATTGTAACAATATATTCATCATTAAGAACCTTAACTTCAACATTTTTAAATAATTCAGAATCATTTAATTTTTTTAACAAATAATTTGAATATTCATCAGATATATTAACAGGATTTTTATCAATTAAACTTAAAATAACAGACTCATCTGCATGCTGATTACCTTCTATCTTAATATTAATCGCATTAGCGATAGCACTTATAAAAATCAAAAATATAAATAATATATATTTAAATAAGTCTAAATTTTTTCTCTTTTGCATATATCTCTAAATTTTCATGATAATTTATTATATCTTTAATAGTGTTTACTTGATAATTCAAATTGAAAGATAAAATTTTGTTTATAACTTTATAAATATCTGGATATGAAATTTCCTTTTTTTTGAATAAATTTACAGCATATTCATTAGCAAAATTGAATTTAATTATATTTCTAGGCGAACTTTTATCTAATTTTTTAAATAAGTAATATATTGGAAATTCATTTTTTTTAACATCAGTAAAATTTAAATTTAATTTTTTTTTAAAATCAAATTTTTTAAAAATATTTTTATCATAATTAAAATTATGATTTAAAAAATTATAAATAGGAATTTTCATATCATTATAAAAGTAAATAAATTGTGAAATAAAATTTTTGTATTCAAAGATTGAATGAATAAGAGATTCAGGATGTATGACTATATCTAATTTTTTATAGGATATATTAAACAAATAGTGTGCTTCTACTAATTCTAAACATTTGTTAGCTAAAGTAGCTGAATCAATGCTATTTTTATAACCCATTTCCCATTTAGGATGTTTACAAGCTTCTAGTACAGAAACTTCACTTAAATCAAAAAAATTTTTTCCTAAAAATGGTCCACCTGAAGCAGTTAAATACAACTTTTTTATATCAAAATTAAATTTATTTGAGTTCAAAAAATTATAAATTGAAAAATGTTCAGAATCTAAAGGATAAATATTTGTATTATTATCAGAATTAATTTTATTTAAAAGATGACCTGCAGATACAATAGCTTCCTTACTAACTAAACCTAGTATTTTTGTATTCCCAATAATATAACTTAAAAAATTTAAAGATTTATATCCAGAAATTGATAAAATTGTATAAGAAGATTTTGTTTCTTTTAAATATTTTTTTAATTCAATAAAATCTAATATTACAGTTTTTTTTCTAATATTTTTTTTTAATTTGTTATATTGTAAATTATTTTCAATATACACGTAATTTGGTTTATAAATTTTAATTTGTTTTTTTAAAAGCTGAATATTATTCTTAGCGCAAAGTAAATTAACTTTTATTTCTGGAAAATGATTATGTATGAGATCAAGACTTTTAACTCCTATGTTTCCTGTGCTACCAAAAATATTAATTTTCATTTTAGATTACCTGATAAAAAAACAATAGAATTATACAAAAAATAAAACTATCAAATCTATCAAAAAAACCTCCATGACCAGGTAAAAAATTACTTGAATCTTTTAGATTATTACTTCTTTTAAAATAAGATTGTAATAAATCTCCAAAAAAAGATGATAAAATTATTAAGTTAATAAATAAAATATTTTCAAGTAATATTTCATAATAATATAAATATATACTTAAAAGTATATTAGTAATAAATATACCTCCAATAAGACCTTCTAATGTTTTTTTTGGACTTAGAATAATAAACAGCTTATTTTTACCAAATTTCGTCCCAATTAAATAAGAAAAACTATCAAATATTATGATAGTAAAAATAAAAATATTGAATTCTACAATATTGAAAAAATAATTCGTGTAAATTAAAAAGAACAAAAAAGAAAATAACAAATAGAATAATATAAAAAATAGATTTATTTTAAAAAATTTAATTATTTCATATATAATTGCTAAATAGATTATTATTCCAAATACTGTTAAATAATCAGTATTAATATATACTATGATATAGTATATAAATAAAAAAAACAAAGAAACAGAAATTCTTCTTATAAAATTTTTATAATCCATAATTTCTTACAACACTTTTGTATTCATCTAATATATCAATTAATTCACTTTTATTAAATTCTGGCCAAAGGGAGTTAGTAAAAAAAAGTTCTGTATATGTTAAATTGTATAATATAAAATTACTTAATCTTTTATTACCACCCGTTCTAATTAATATTTCTGGATCAGGGCTATTACCTAAATAAAAAAGTTTTTTAATTTCTTTATCATTTTCTAAATCAATATCAGAGTTATTTAATTTAATTTTTTTTAAAACATCTTGAATTTCATTTTTAAATCCATAATTAAAAGCTAAGTTTAAATTTAAAATTATATTTTCACAGGTCAGCTTTTCACTATTATCAATCATGGTGATTATTTTTTTTGGTAAATTTTCTCTTCTTCCAATTACCTTAATTTTTATTTTTTTTTCATGAATCAATTTATTCAAAAATAAATTAAAATACTCATAAATAATTTTATAAATATTATTAATTGAATTACGATTTATATTTTCAGAAGAAAGAGTAAATAATGTTAAATTTGGTATGCCTAGTTCTAAGCAAGTTTTAATTAATAATTCAATATTATCAAAACCTTTTTTATATGCTTTTAACAATGAAACTTGTTGTTTCTTTGACCATCTTTTATTTCCATCTAGAATTAAAGCAATATGCTTTACATTATATTTATTTTTCAAAATTAAACTTTCAATATTTCGTTTCTTTTTGACTCTAGTAGCTTTTCAATACCCTCAATACTATTATCTGTTGATTTTTGTGCGTCATTTATAAATTTTTTTAATTCATCTTCTGATATCTCAGAATTTTTTTTATCATTTTTTTTAATATCAATAAAATCTCTTCTTAAATTTCTTATAACAACTTTTGAATTTTCAGCATATTGAGATGCAATTTTTGTTAATTCTTGTCTTCTTTCTTCGCTAAGTTTGGGTATTGGCAATCTTATAATTGGTCCATCACTTTGAGGATTTAATCCTAAATTTGATTCTAAAATTGCATTTTCTACATTTTTAATTAAATTATTATCCCACACTTGAATAGTCAATGTACTAGGATCTGGTGCTGAAATATTACCTAATTGATTGATAGGAGTTTTAGCACCATAAGCTTCTACTGAAATATTTTCTAACATTAAAGGATTTGCTCTTGAAGTTCTTAATGATTGAAATTCTTTTTCTAAATGCATTATTGCGTTATTCATTTTTTCATTTAAATTTTGAATATTCATACTAATTGATTTTACTATAATTTCCCTTTCCATTCAAAGAACTAATAAGAGAATTTTGTTTAAAAATATTAGTAACTATAATAGGAATATTAGATTCCTTAGCCAAACTAATGGCTGTTAAATCCATAACTCTTAAATTCTTATTAATAACTTCAGAATATGATAGTGTTTTAATTAATTTGGCGTTTTTATTTGTAAAAGGATCGCTATCATAAATTCCATCAACTTTTGTTGCTTTGATTATTAAAGAACAGTTCATTTCAGAAGCTCTTAAAGCTGCTGCTGTATCAGTAGAAAAAAATGGATTTCCTGTGCCTGCTGCAAAAATTACAATTCTATTTTTTTCAAGATGTCGAACAGCTTTTCTTTTGATGTAGGGTTCAGCAACTTGAGACATTGAAATTGCAGTTTGTACTCTTGTGGGAAGTTCACTCTTCTCTAAACAACTTTGAAGTGACAAAGCATTCATAACTGTAGCAAGCATACCCATATAATCAGAAGTTGATCTATCAATTCCATCTGAGGCACCTTTTATTCCTCGAAAAATATTACCTCCTCCAATAACCAAACAAATTTCATAGTTTGCTTCAGCTACAATTTTAATTTCTTTTACGATGGCGTTAATTGTTGATACATCAATACCATAGTCTAAATTTCCCATTAGAGCTTCTCCAGAAACTTTAATAAGTATTCGATGTTTCATTAAACTAAACTAATCAATTTAAAATTTATTAATGCAAATGAATATTCTTTTATGTAAAAATCCATTGCCTCTCTAACTGTTTTATCTGGATCAATTACAAAATTTTGATTCATCAATGTTATTTCTGAAAAAAATTTTTTCATTTTTCCTTCTAATATTTTATCAATAACATTAGATGGTTTGCCTGAGCTTAAAATAAGGTCTTTTTGTATCTTTATTTCCTTATCTATCATATCTTTAGTAAGTCCATTTTCGTCTATAGCTTCAGGTTTCAAAGCTGCTATATGCATACAAATATTTTTTGAAAAACTTTCAATTTTTTCATCAACTGTATTAGAAGAATATTGCACTGCAGAAATAATTTTCCCAATATTTTTTCTATATGGATTATGTACATAATATTTTAAATGAGAATCTTTATGCTCAATAACTTCTAATTGATTTAAAATAATATTTTCACCTATTTTTGCTATCATTTCAGTAACTAAATCTGAAACTGATTTCTCATTAAGTTTTAAATTATTAAATTCTTTAATATTTAAATTTAAATTATTTGTATTTAATGCAAAAGAACCTAAATTATCCATAAAATCTAAAAATGTATCGCTTTTTGCTGCAAAATCTGTTTCAGAATTAATTTTTAATATTATTGTAGAATTTTTATTTGAATATATGCCCACAGCACCTTCAGTAGCGTCTCTAGATAATTTTTTTGTAGCTTTTGCTAATCCTTTTCTTCTCAAAGAATCTATAGCTTCTTCAATATTGTTATTATTTTCTATTAAAGCTTTTTTACAATCAAGAAAACCAGCTCCAGTTTTATCTCTTAATTCTTTAATGTTATTTAAATCTTCTGACATTGACAAATTTTATGATGATATATTTTTATTAGTAGAAAGTTCATTTTCTTTTGAAGCATCTTCTTGAGCATTAATAAATTCTTTAGCATCTTCAATAGTCAATTGAAAATACTTCTTGTAAATATTAATTGATCTTATTGCATCATCATTACCTGGTATAACATAATCAATGAATTCTGGATTGGCATTTGTATCAACTATACCAATAATAGGAATGCCTAATTTCTTTGCTTCTAAAACAGCAAGCCTATCTTTTAATACATCAAAAATTACAATTAAATCTGGTTTTCCATTTAAATTTTTTATACCACCTATATTTAATTCCAGTTTATTTTTTTCTCTTGATAATTCTAAAAGTTCTTTTTTTGATAAATTATTAGATAATTCAGGATCATTTAAAAAAGCTTCAACTTCGTTTAATCTATTAATAGAATTTGAAATAGTTTTCCAATTTGTTAATGTGCCACCTAACCATCTTTTATTAACAAAAAAATTATTATTTAACAAAGCTAGATCTTTCACAATTTCAGAACATTGTTTTTTTGTGCCAACAAAAAGAACTTTGCCAGATTTTTTTACTGTTTCATGCAATTTAACCAATGCTGCATTAATAGCGTCAACAGTTACTCTTAAATCAAATATATGTATATTATTTCTTACTCCAAAAATATATTCTTCCATTTTAGGGTTCCATCTTCTAACATTATGTCCAAAATGTACGCCAGATTCTAAAAGATCTTCAATCTTTACTTCAGGTAAATTCATTTTTTTCTCCGGTTCAACCTCCACAGAAACAAAAACACCGGTTTTTTCTGTGTGCTAGTTTTTAAAAGGCTATTAATTTAAATTTTTTGTTTTTCAAGAAATTTCTATAGAATAATCGAGTTTTTTTGCATTTTGTAAATTATCCAAAATCTTATAAGAATTCAAATAATGCTCGTTATTAAATGAAAAATTAACTAGTTTTTCATTTAAATTTATAAACAAACTAATCTCTTGGTTTTTAGCTGTTTTTTTTGTAAAAATTTGATCCTTGTATTTAAAAAGATTATCAACGGAAATGTAGATAGCAATTTTTTTTTGTAAAAAATTAAAAACAGATTCCAAAACTTGTATTTTTCTTATAACAAATCTAGATTCATTTCTGTTTTTTATAATATCAATTTCAAAGATCAATAAATTTCCCTCTTTTAAAATTTTACGATATTTTGATAAATTTTCATTAAATATTGTTAGCTCATATTGAGCATTTATTTCCGATACAGTTATAAAAGCATATTTTTTACCATCTTTATTTGATCTTTCTTTGATATCTAATACTGATCCTGCTAATTTTGCATTAGTAAATTTAGTATTATTAAATAGATCTTTATATTGAGAAATTTTATTAATATTAAAAAACTTTTCAGGAAAATATTTTAGAGGATGATCTGAAAAATAAAAGCCTATAACTAGCAGTTCATTAGTTAACTGCTCAGATGATGACCAGTTTTCAATATCTTGTGTAAAAAGATTTTTGTCATTAAAAGAAATTTTTTGTTCATCAAATAATAAATTTTGATTTTGACTGTTTCTTTCACCTCCATATAATTCTACAAATTTTTGGACATTATAAAATAATTTAGATCTATTTTTTTCTAAAGAATCAAAAGAACCTGACTGAATTAATTTTTCTAATTGTCGTTTATTAATTACTTCTGAATTGACTCGTTTCATAAAATCTATAACATCATTAAATTTTCCATTCTTTTTTCTTTCATCTGCCATTGATTTGATAGATTTTATACCTACTCCTTTAATAGCTGCCAAACCAAATCTTATTGATTTATTATTTTCATCATCTTTTTGAATTTTAAAATATTCTTCTGAAAAATTAATATCAGGTTTTAAAAATTTTATATCAAGTCTTTCTAATTCTCTCTTAAATAAAATGATTTTATCAGTTCTATCTATTGAGTAATTTAAAGTAGCAGTCATAAATTCATGGGGAAAGTTTGCCTTCAAATATGCTGTCTGATATGCAATTAGCGCATATCCCGCTGCATGACTTTTATTAAATCCATAACCAGCAAATTTGTCAACCAGATCAAAAATTTTTGAAGCTTCTTTTTTATCTATATTATTTTTCATTGCTCCTTCAATAAATCTTGATTTTTGAGCATCCATTTCTTTTTGAATTTTTTTCCCCATAGCTCTTCTTAATAGATCTGCTTCTCCTAGAGTATAGTTTGATAGAACTTGAGCTATTTGCATAACTTGTTCTTGATATACTATAATGCCATATGTTTCCTCTAAAACATCTTGAAGTAAAGGATGAATAAAATTAATTTGTTCTCTTCCATGTTTTCTGTTGCAAAAAGAAGGAATGTTTTCCATTGGTCCTGGTCTAAATAAAGCAACTACTGCTATAATTTCTTCAAACTTATCTGGTTGTAATTGTCTTAACACACTAGTCATACCGTTACTTTCCAGTTGGAATATTCCTACAGCATCTCCTTGACTTAATTGCGCAAATGTTTTTTTATCATCTAAAGGAATTTTATGTATTGAAAATTCTGGAACATCTTTATTTATTAGATTAATAGTTTCATTAATAACTGAAAGTGTTGTTAATCCTAAAAAATCAAATTTAATTAAGCCTGCCTTTTCAACATATTTCATGGAAAATTGCGTAGCATTAACATTAGTATTGGGATCTCTGTATAAAGGTACTAAATTTGATAATTTATTATCTCCTATTACAACTCCAGCAGCATGTGTAGAAGCATGACGATGTACACCTTCTAATTTTAGACTTATATTTATAACATTTGACAGTCTTTCATCACTTTCTATGATTTCCTTGAGTGCTTTCTCTGAATCAATTGATTCTAATAATGTTAATGGATTAGAAGGATTAAAAGGTATTAATTTTGCGAAAGAATCAATTTCATTATAGGGGACTTCTAGAACCCTACCAACATCTCTAATTGCTGCCCTGGAAGCAAGAGTTCCAAATGTAATTATATGGGCAACACTTTCTTTTCCATATTTTTCATTTACATATTCAATAACTTCATCTCTTCTATTTTGGCAAAAATCAATATCAAAATCAGGCATTGATACTCTTTCTGGATTCAAAAATCTCTCAAATAACAAGCTGTACTTTATAGGGTCTAAATCAGTTATTCCTAAGCTCCAAGCAACGACACTACCAGCTCCAGAACCTCTACCAGGTCCGACTGGTATTGAATTATTTTTTGCCCAATTTACAAAATCAGATACAATTAAAAAATATCCTGCATAACCCATTTGATTGATAATTTTCAATTCGTAGTCCAATCTTTGATAATAAATATTTTCATTATCAATATTTTTCTCAAAAAACTTTGAATTTAAACCTTCTGTAGAAAGTTTTATAAGTAAGTCTTTTTCAGGTAAATTTAGTTTATTTACAAATTTTGGAAGCTTTGGGGCAGTTTCTCGTGGAAAATAATTGCAAGAAAGTGCAACTGAAATATTGTTATCTATAATTTCTGGATGATCGTAAAAAATATCATTCATTTGCTTAGAGTCTTTAAAAAAAATTTCAGGATTTGAATTAATTCTATCAGAATTACTAATTGTTGATTTCTGGGCTACGCATAACAAAGCGTCATGGGCTAGGAAATCATCTGTATCACCAAATTTAACATTGTTTGATCCAATTAAAGCTACATTATGTTTATATGATAAAGAAATTAATTTATTTTCAAAATCATCTATTAATGGATCTTTAATTCTTTGAAGTTCAAATAATAAATTAGTATTAAATAATTTTTTTAATGATACAATTAAAGAATCATGCATGTTATCTTTGCCATCTAAACTTAATAAAAGTAATGGATTATATTCACCTCCAATAAAACAAAACAATCCTTCATTATGATTTTCTAAATCTTTCAAAGATATTCCTACAGTATATCTTGGATTAAGGTGAGACAGAGAACTTAAATAGAGTAAATTTTTGTAACCCTGTTCATTTTTGACTAAAAAAGATAATTGGGATATTTTATCTCTGTATTTTATATCAAGCAGATTAATTGCAGAGCCTATGATTGGTTGGATATTATTATTTATACACTCTTGCGAGAATTCAAAAACACCAAACATATTATTATTATCTGTAATTGAGATAGCAGGCATATTTTTTTGCTTTGCCAAACCAACCAATTTATTAATTTTTAAAGTGCTTTCAGATAAAGAATATGAAGATTGAGTTCTTAAATGTATAAAACTTTTATTCATTAATTTTAAATAGTGATTTATCTTTTAAATAGTATTGTTCCTCTGCCATTTTTGAAAATTTTTTATTATGGGTAACATAGATTAAGGATGTTTTATTCTTATTAATATATTTTAAAAAAAAATTAAAAATTTCTTCGGCTGTATTTTCATCCAAATTTCCCGTCATTTCATCTGCTAATAGTAGATCGGGATTATTAACAAGTGATCTTGATATTGCTACTCTTTGTTGCTCTCCTCCAGATAATTTAACAGGTTTAAAATTTAATCTTTCTTCTAATTCAAATATTTTTAATAATTCTAAAGAATCTTTATATGAATCTTGATATGATTTTTTGTTTATTAAGCCTGGAAGCATAACATTTTCTAATACAGTTAATTCAGGAATCAAATGGAAAAACTGATGGACGAAACCGATTGAAACTCCTCTAAGCGAATTTAATTTACTTTTCTCAAGTCTTTTAACTTCAAGATCTTTTAAAAAATAACTTCCTGTATAATCTGAATCTAAGAGACCTATAATATTTAGCAAAGTTGATTTACCTGAACCAGATGGTCCAATAATTGAAACATTACTTTTTTGTTTAACTATAAATGATAAATTTTCAATAATTTTAATTTTACCACTGTTATGCAGAGGGTAACTTTTATTTAAATTTTTTATTTCAATTAAATTATTCATTTCTTATTGATTTTATAGGATCTATTTTTGCTGATCTTAATGCAGGAAAAATAGTAGAAAAAATAGTTATTAATAGAGATGTAATAAAAACTAAAATAATTTCTTCATATTTAATTTCTGAAGGCAGAGAGGATAAATAATAAATTTCTTCAGCAAATAACTCTGTGTTTAGAAGATTCTCCAAAATGCTTTGAACGTATTTCAGATTAATTGTAATTAAAACACCTATTAAAACGCCTAAACTTGCACCAATTAAACCTATTAAAATCCCTATAGAAAAAAATATTTTTACTATACTTGCATCTTCCATGCCTAAAGTTTTTAATATTCCAATATCTTTATTTTTTTCTTTAACAAAAATTATTAATCCAGATATTATATTCATTGAAGCTACAAATATTATTAAAGATAAAATCAAAAACATTACATTCTTTTCAACATTAAGAGCATTAATTAATGCTGAATTTTTGTCTTTCCATGAATGCACATAAAGATTTAAATTATTATCTTTAATAATTTCAGTGAACTTATATTTTATATTATCTACATCGTTATAATCATTAATAAATATCTCGATTTGATTATATGAATTTTCTTCTATTAATAAAAGCTTCCTAGCTAATTCTGATGAGATAAAAACTAAATTAGAATCATATTCATATAGTCCAAAATCAAAAATACCAATTACTTCTAAAGTTTTGAAACGTGGTATATTACCCAATATAGTTTTATCTGTTTTAGGAATAGCAATTTTAATTTTATCGCCTGTAGTTACTTTAATTAAATTAGCTAAAGAATCTCCAATAATTATTTGATTTGATGCATTATTAAAAATATTACCATCTACTAATTTATTAAACAAATAATGATTTTGATTAATTTTATCATAACCTCTGATTAACACACCTCTAGAAATATTATTATTAATAATCAAACCCTGTGTTTCAATTGATTCAATAATTGTTTTGTAATCAAAATTTTCTAAATTTTTCTTCAATGTATTAATACTTTTTAAACTTATCAATGTTTTTGCGGAGTATATATTTAAGTGTGAATTTATTCCTAGCAATCTTTCAGTTAAATTAGTTCTAAAGCCATTCATAACTGACATAACAATTATTATTGCTGCAACACCCAGTGAAATTCCTAGAATTGAAAACCAAGCAAAGATTGAAATATATCCATCTGTTTTTTTAGAGAATAAAAAACGTTTAATCAGTAAAGTCTCTGATTTTGAATACATTTTTTACTTATTTAATTCCAACAATAGATGTTCTTTTACTTTATCTAAAGGTATCTTTGTGTTTTGATCATTTAAACGATTTTTAAACTCTATGAATCCTTCATTTAAATCTCTTTTACCCACAATTAATTGGAAAGGTATTCCAATTAAATCATTATCAGATAATTTTTTTCCTATACTACAATTCCTATCATCTAAAATAACTTCAATATTCTTATTCATAAAAAACTCATAATATTCTTCTGATTTTGTGTCACAATCGTGATCATCTGGCATTAAATTAATAATGCTTAAAGAAAAAGGTGCAACTGATAATGGCCATTTAATCCCCTTATCATCATGATAAGCCTCTATTACAGCACCAACTAAACGAGATATGCCAATACCATATGAGCCCATATGTACAGGTATGTTTTTACCTTTCGCATCTTGCACATAAGCTTCTAATTTTTCTGAATACTTTGTTCCAAAATAGAATATATGACCAACTTCAATACCTTTTGAAATTTTTAAATTTTCTTTTTTAATAGGACATTTTTTTTCATCATGCTGATCATCTACAGCAGCATAATAAGTTTGTAGCTCCTTAGTATCAATATTTTCTGGATCGACATTTTCTAATTCTTTGTCGTAGTATAGTTTACTTTCACCTGTTTTAGCCAAAATTTGAAATTCATGACTCAAGCTTCCACCAATTGGACCTGTTTCAGCTCTAAGTGAAATTGGTGTTAGTCCCATTCTTAAAAATGTCTTAATATATGATTTAAACATTTTGTTATAAGATTTTTTTGCTTCTTCTTCATTTAAGTCAAATGAATAATTATCTTTCATTAAAAACTCTCTTCCACGCATTACACCGAATCTTGGCCTAACTTCATCTCTAAACTTCCATTGAATATGATATAAATTTAAAGGTAGATCCTTGTAAGATTTTACATATGATTGAAAAATATCAGTTACAAGCTCTTCATTTGTAGGCCCATATAGCATTTCCCTGCCTCCTCTATCAGTAATTCTGAGCATTTCTTTTCCGTAATCATTATATCTACCTGATTTAATCCATAAATCTGCTGATTGTATTGTAGGCATGAGTAGCTCATTAGCTCCAGCCTTATCTTGTTCTTCTCTAACTATTTGCTCAATTTTTTTTAAAACTCTTAATCCTAATGGCAGCCAAGAATATATACCTGCGCTAGATTGTTTGATCATTCCAGCTCTTATCATAAGCTTGTGTGAAATTATTTCTGCATCATTAGGGGCATTTTTTACTGTTGGAATAAAGAAATTGCTATATCTCATTTTCAAACAGTATAATTAAATTTAACTTTAAATATATCAAAAATTTCATTATTTTCTTATTAAATGCACTTCTATTTCTGGTTTTTTTTGAAATATTTTTTTTATAATTTGTTTAATACATTTTATCACAATATCCTTGACAATTTCATCAGAAGATTTTTGATCTAAATTTAAATTGTTATACAAGTCAATAAAAGAAAATTTAAATTCACTTAAAATATCTTTTTCTTCAAGTTCTGCTAATCCCTTTGTTGTTAAAATCATATTTTTGTCAATAGAGTAATCCTCATTGATTAATATTGATATTAATAATATTCCTTCAAAAGAGTATTTTCTCCTATGTTTAATAAAAGATGATTCAGAATCATAAAGATATTTTCCTTCTACTATTAATTTTCCTGTTTCAATTTCTTCCACTATTTTACAATCTCCTGGTGCTATTTTAAGACATTTTCCATTTTCTAAAATTTTAGTTATTGGCACTTGCGAAGCTTGAGAAATTTTTCTATGTGCTTCTAAATGCATAGGTTCGCCATGCACTGGAATTGAAATATAAGGCCTAGTCCAAATATACATTTTTTTTATTTCGTCTGCGTAGCCATGTCCTGAAACATGGACTAAATCATCATTATCGGTAATTACCTCTACTCTTTGCCTGATTAATAAATTTTTTAAATTATTTATTGATTTTTCATTCCCAGGA
This sequence comes from Alphaproteobacteria bacterium MarineAlpha5_Bin5, assembly GCA_002938205.1. Taxonomy (GTDB): domain Bacteria; phylum Pseudomonadota; class Alphaproteobacteria; order HIMB59; genus CACPNW01. Next base: position 9,308 of record PTKZ01000016.1, on the reverse strand, counting down.
ATATCTCTTGAACTGAAAATAACAATATCATCTGCCTCTAAATTTATATGGCGATGAGAGTTATAAGCAATACGATACAGTGCAGATCTTTTTTCACCTTGACTTCCTGTACATATAATAACTAGATTTTCCTTTGAAATAAAGCTTGCTTCCTCTTCAGAGATAAAAATTTCATCACTATCAATAAAATTACATTTGATTGCAGCTTCAATATTTTTTTTAATACTTCTTCCTATTAAAGCTACTTTTCTATTATTTTTTTTTGCTGCATAAATGATGTTGATTATTCTTGCTATATTTGATGAAAAGCATGTTACTACTATTCTATTTCTGTATCTGGAAAAAATATTTTTTAATTCTTTTCTCACTTCATTTTCAGATTTAGATGAACCAGGCAAACAAGCATTGGTAGAGTCACCAATAAGCGCTAAAAGGCCTTCATTACCAATAGACTCAAAATAATCTTTATTAAAATGTTCTCCTAAAGTTGGATTGTGATCAATTTTCCAATCCGCAGTATGAAGCATGCTACCATAAGAAGTTTCAATAACTATAGCATTTGGTTGTGGTATAGAATGAGTTGTTTCTATGAATTTTAAATTAAAATTACTTAATTCAAGTTCTTTAGTTGTATCTAGTTTCTTAAGATTTAAGATATCTAACTTCCCAAATTCTTTTAGACGATTTTCAATCAATAATTTTGAAAAACTTGTTGCATAAACTGGACATTTAATTTTATCAGCCAAAAAAGCTACAGCTCCCGCATGATCTTCATGTCCGTGACTTATAATGACTGCTAATAAATCATTTTCTATTTTTTTAATAAAGTCAATTTTTGGAATTAATAAATCTACTCCTGGAAATTTTTCATCAGCAAATGAAAGACCTAAATCAATCATAATCCACTTTCCATCACATCCATATAAATAGCAATTAGCTCCTATTTCTCCAATACCTCCTAAGGATAAAAAAAATAACCCTTTTTTAAATGATTCTATATTAATTGATTTGTTTAGCATTAACCCCTTTTGAAATAATTCAAAAAACTACCTAAGTCAAATTTTGTTAAGAATTTCATTTATTACTTTATTTGAATTTTGTTTATATATTTTGATTAATATTTTATTAAAATATAAAAAAATAAAATTACTGTTTATAAACTTTTTAATCATTATCAGATTGTATCCTTCCTGAATAAATATTTTTTCTTACTCCATCAATATTTGCTAAAATTGATCCATCAATATTTATATCTTCAAAAATAAAACTTGAAATTTTGTTATTATCTTCTTTAATTTTAATACTTTCACCCAAGTTTAATAATTTATTTTTATATAATAAAATAATATTTTCATATTTTTTTGAAAGTATATTTTTATATTGGTTAATAAAATATTCTGTTAATTTATAAGCAATATAATTTCTATCACAATGTTTATTAAAAATTTTTGTATACGTAGTAGAATAATTAGTAATTTTTGGAGAAGATTCTATATTTATTCCAACACCTATTATGATAAAAGTTTGCTTATTTTTTTTGTATAATTCAGACATTATTCCAGATATTTTACTTTTGTTTACTAATATGTCATTAGGCCATTTAATACTTGAAGTAACGTTACAACAACTATCAATCAACTCACAAACACTGTTAGTAATAGCTGCATTATATATAAAATGATTCTCTATACTTAAATCATAATTAATTAAATAAGATAAATATAGATTTCCTTTTTTACTTATCCATTTATTTCCTCTTCTGCCTAATCCGTGTAATTGTTCATCTGCTAAAATGCATAAATTCCTATTATTTAATTTTTTTTTTGCAAGTTTCATCGTTGAATCAACTTTTTTAAAATAATAGAATTCAAAATTATTTGAATATAATAATTTTTTAATTTTTGTAATTTGCATTAATCGATTAAGTAATTCTTAAAATAGAAGTATAATTAATTAATAGAGAAGGATAAATAATGAAAAAAGTTATTATCAAAATTAAAACCAATAAAAGAATTTTTGAATGAAAGCTTATAACAAAATCAAAACTTTCATTCTTTTCAGAAACATCAAAATACATCACCTTAATAATTCTTAAATAATAATATGCTGCAATTACACTTGCCAACACTCCCATAATAGATAAAAAATATAACTCACTCTCTATCGCTGCTATAAATATATAAAATTTTCCAAAAAATCCGATAAAAGGTGGTAGTCCTGCCATAGAAAACATAATAATTGCTAAGCAAAGGCTTGTGATTGGATTGGATTTACTAATACCAACTAAATCACTAATTTTTTCCAAATACATATTAGATTTTTTTAAGGATAATAGAATTGCAAAAATTGATATATTCATAATCATATAAATAAACATATAAATTGAAGCACTTTTTATACTTTGATCGTTATTTGCGACTAATGCAATTAAAACATAACCAATATGGCCAATAGAGCTATATGCCAAAAGTCTTTTTAAGCTTGATTGAGCAATAGCTGCAATGCTTCCCAAAAACATTGAAGATATTGATAAAAAGAAAATAATTTGACTCCATTCATTTGAAAAATTTTCAAAAGGCTCAAGGCACAATCTAAATATTAATGCTACAGCAGAAATTTTGGGAACGATTGCAAAAAAAGCAGTTACAGATGTTGGAGCTCCTTCATAGATATCTGGTGTCCACATATGAAAGGGTACTGCTGAAATTTTAAAAGCAAGGCCAACTAATATAAAAACTAATCCAAAAATTATTCCTAAACTAAGATCTGTTTGCTGAGAAAGAACAATTTTTATTTCTTCAAAAGAAGTTGTTCCTGTAAAACCATATACTAGTGAAAATCCATAAAGCAAAATTCCTGAGGAAAGAGCTCCTAATATAAAATATTTAACACCTGATTCAGCAGAATATATAGAATTTTTGTTAATTGAGGCAAGAACATATAAAGATAAACTTTGTAATTCAATTGATAGATACATTATCATTAAATTATTTGCTCCTATCATTATCAGCATTCCCAATGTTGCAAAAAGGATTAGAGTTGGAATTTCAAATTTAGAAATCTTTAAATCAATAAAGTAGTTCTTTGATATAATTAATACTGAAGCAGCGCCCAAGCAAACCAATATTTTAAAAAAACGAATAAAATTAGAACTTTTAAAAAATAAATCGAAAAAAGCTAAATCAGTTTTAAAACCCACAAAAATTAAAATAGAAACAAAAAGTAAAATTATAATTGCAAAATTAGAAGTTTTTCTAAAAGAATTTTTTTTTAAAAAAAGACCATATAGCAAATTTGCTATACAAAAAATTGATAAACATATTTCTGGCACAAGTAAAATACTGAAAAAATTATTTAGCATTTACAATCTCATAATTAATTATAATTAACTCTAAGGATCTGCTCATCGGTTCAATAAACAAATTAGGCAATAATCCTATTAATAGTACAGCTAAAACAAGTGGTATTAAAATTATTTTTTCTCTTATACTTAAATCTAAAATACTATTCAATTTTTCATTATTTATAATTCCAAAAAAAACTCTTTTATACAAATACAGCATATAAACAGCTGAAAGTAGTATTCCAGATGCTGCACCTATAACTACAATGCTTGAATATTTGAATGCTCCTACTATTACTAAAAATTCTCCTATAAAACCACTAGTTCCAGGTAAACCAACAGATCCAAGTAAAACAATCATAAATACTGTTGAATAAATTGGCATCTTGTTAACTAAGCCACTGTAAAAACTAATTTCCCTTGAATGCATCCTGTCATAAATTACTCCTACACATAGAAAAAGAGCAGCTGAGACTATGCCATGACTAATCATTTGTATCATAGCTCCTTCTAATGCTTGCTGATTTACTAAAAAAATACCTATTGTTACAATCCCCATATGTGCAACTGATGAATAAGCAATCAATTTTTTTATATCAGTTTGTGCAAGAGCGACTAATGAAGTATAGATAATTGCTATAATACTTAATGTCATTATCAATGGCATAAAATACGCTGATGCTTCTGGCAACATACCAAGAGAAAAACGTATAAAACCATACCCTCCCATTTTTAGCAAAACACCTGCCAAAATAACTGAGCCCGCTGTTGGAGCTTCAACATGAGCATCTGGTAACCAAGTATGAAAAGGCCACATTGGTATTTTCACAGCAAATGAAGCAAAAAAAGCAATCCATAAAAATATCTGAGTATTTTTTTGAAAATAGTTACCTTGAAGTAATTCAATACTCATTAATCCTGTTAATTTATAGATAACAATTATAGCTATTAACATTAATACTGAACCTAAAAGAGTATATAAAAAAAATTTAAAAGAAGCGTAGATTCTTCTTTCTCCTCCCCAAATACCTATAATGATATACATAGGAATTAAAACTGCTTCAAAAAAAATATAAAAGAGTAAAATATCAATTGAAGCAAACATACCAATCATAAAAGTTTCTAAAAATAGAAAAGCTAACATATATTCTTTAACTCTAAATTTTATACATCGCCAACTTGAAAGGATACAAAGAGGTGTAAGAAATGTACTTAAAATAATCATAAACAAAGATATTCCATCAATACCAACATGGTAGTAAATATTAATATCTTCAAACCATTTAAACTTTTCCTCAAATTGATAAGTTGAATTTGAATAGTCAAATTGAACCCACAATAAAAGACTTAGAAAAAATACTCCTAAAGATGTCCATAAAGCTGCCCAACGAATATTGGAAGAGGTATTTTCATCTTCTTTAATCAACAAAATTATTAAAGCACCAAATAATGGTAAGAAAATTATTACGGATAATAAAGGCCAGCTAATCATTTAGTAAAAAATAAACCAAGTAAGAATTATGACTAGCCCGCCCAACATAACAAAAGCATAATGATATAAATATCCTGATTGAAAACGACTTAAATAATATGAAAATACTGAAATTAACTTAGATATTCCATTTGGACCATAAGCATCAATCAGTTTTTGATCACCTCTATTCCAAAAGAAATTTGAAAAATAAAAAAATGGCTTAACAATAACTTTATTGTATAGCTCATCAACATACCACTTATTAAATGAAAGAAAGTAAAAAAAACTTAAATTACGGGCTAATTTTTCAGCAAGATTTTTTTTATAAAAATACATTATTGCGGCTATAAGTATGCCTATAGCAACAGAAGTTTTTATTATAAGTGTTTGGAAAAAAGGTAAATAATGATGACTATAATGCTTGAGTGAGATTGCATGATTCCAAAAATCATCTTGAAATTTACCAATATAATAATCTGCAAAAAATATACCTGAAAATATAGTGCCTAAAGCTAAAATTGCTAAAGGTAAAGTCATAGAAAATGGTGATTCATGAGCATCTTCATAAACTTTCTGATTGGATCTAATATCTCCATGAAATGTTAAAAATAAAAGTCTCCATGAATAAAATGCCGTTAGTAAGGCTGTAATTATTCCAACTATATAAGCAAAAGTAGCCATACCTGAAGATGCAAAATATGCATTTTCAAGTATACTTTCCTTTGAATAATAACCAGATAAATAAGGAAAACCAATTATTGCTAATGAACCTATCCACATCATTGTTCCAGTAAAAGGAATTTTAGAAAATAGCCCACCCATTTTTCTCATATCTTGTTCATGATGCATTGCATGAATAACTGAACCAGCAGATAAAAATAATAATGCTTTAAAAAATCCGTGTGTCATAAGATGGAAAATAGAAGAATTATAAGCTCCTATTCCTGCAGCAAAAAACATGTAACCAAGTTGACTGCAGGTCGAATATGCTATTACCCTTTTGATATCATTTTGAGTCAAGGCTATACTGGCAGCAAAAATAGCTGTCAAAGCTCCAATAAATGTTATGAAAGCATTTGTAAATGAAGCTAATTCAAACAAAGGACTCATTCTGGCAACCAAAAATACTCCTGCTGTCACCATTGTTGCCGCATGAATGAGAGCTGATACAGGAGTTGGTCCTTCCATTGCATCTGGCAACCAAGTATGCAACCCTAATTGAGCTGATTTACCCATTGCCCCAATGAATAATAAAAAACATAAAAGATCAATTGTTGAAAAATTAAAACCTAAAAAAAATAATTTATGTTCATCATAATTCTGAACATTGTTAAAAATAACATCAAATTCAATTGAACCAAAAACAAAAAATACACCTGCTATACCAATTGCATAACCAAAATCTCCAATTCTATTTACTATGAATGCTTTTATAGCAGCTTTATTTGCTGCTGATTTATGATACCAAAAACCAATTAATAAATAAGAAGCTAATCCAACTCCTTCCCATCCAAAAAACATCTGTATCAAGTTATTACTTGAAACTAAAACCAACATAAAAAAAGTAAACAAACTTAAATAACCCATAAATCTAGGTTTTGAAGGATCCTCATCCATATATCCAATTGAATACATATGAACACATGATGAAACTGTGCAAACAACTATAAACATTGTAGTTGTTAAAGAATCAATTCTGATACTCCAATCTACGATAAAACTCCCTGAGGTAAACCAATTAAATAAATGAATAATTATAGTTTCTTTTTCACTCATATAACTAAAGAATAAAATCCATGATAAAATTGCAGTTATAAATAGGAAAATAGTAGTAACTATTTGTGAAATTCTATAATTTAAACTATTACCAAAAAAGAAACAAAACAAAAAACCTAAAAGAGGTAAAAAGACAATTAATTCAGCCATCAATAAATTACCCTTTTAATTTATTTATTTTATTAACTTCTATTGATCCCAAATTTCTAAAAAAAACTACTAAAATAGCTAGGCCAATCGCTGCTTCTGCCGCTGCTACTGTTAAAGTCAACATTGCAAAAATCTGACCTGAAATTTCATTAAGAAATGAAGAAAATGCAATAAAATTAATATTTACTGAGAGTAAAATTAACTCAATAGACATTAAAATAATAATTAAATTTTTTTTGTTTAGAAAAATTCCTAAAATACCAATAGTAAATATTATTGAAGCTAAAAAAAGATAATGCTCAAGAGTAATTAACATTAAACCCCTTCTCCAATCTTAACTTTTTTCTTTTCTATAGCTTTTTTTGCATCAACATAATTTTGAGAAGAAATTTTTTGTCTCTTAATTTGTCCTCTGTCTCTTAGTGTTAGAGTGATTGAACCAATCATAGCTACAAGTAAAATTAAACCACATATTTGAAATAAATAAAAGTAATCAGTGTACAATATCTCACCTATTAATTTTGTATTTTCAATATCATTTATAGTTGGAGATGATGAATAATTTATTAAATTACTATTACTAAAAGATTTTGTTAAAAATAAAATGCTTAGCTCTATAATTAAAACAATTCCAAGTAACGTGCCAAAAGGAAGATATTGTAAAAATCCTTCTCTCAATTTAATGAAATTTATATCTAACATCATTACTACAAATAAAAATAATACTGCTACAGCCCCAACATAAACTACAACTAAAATCATTGCCAAAAATTCAGCACCTAATAAAACAAATAAACCTGCTGAATTAATAAAGCTTAATATTAAGAATAATACTGAATTAACAGGATTTTTAGAACTAATTACCATGAGTGCTGACAGAACAGCTATAAAAGAAAATAGATAAAAAGTTATTGGATATAAAAACATTTTAACGAAACTCGCTATCCAATATTATATTTTGACTAATTTCTTGCTCCCACCTATCACCATTATCAAGAAGTTTTTCTTTGTTGTACATAAGTTCTTCTCTAGTTTCTGTTGCAAATTCAAAATTTGGTCCTTCAACAATGGCATCAACTGGACAAGATTCTTGGCAAAGACCGCAATATATGCATTTAACCATATCAATATCATATCTGGTAGTTCTCCTACTACCATCTGCTCTTGGCTCAGCTTCAATTGTAATTGCTTGCGCAGGACATACTGCTTCACAAAGTTTACAAGCAATACACCTCTCTTCTCCACTTGGATATCTTCTCAAAGCATGTTCTCCTCTAAATCTAGGGCTAAGAGGTCCTTTTTCATGAGGATAATTAATTGTTACTTTTGATTTAAAAATATATTTCAAAGTAAGAAACATTCCTTGAAGTAATTCAAATAATGTAAATGACTTAATAAATCTGATCATAATGTATTTGGCACCATGTCAAAGTAAACTAAGAACCCTGCGGTAATCACAACCCATAACAATGATAATGGGAGAAAAACTTTCCAACCAAGTCTCATTAACTGATCATATCTATATCTCGGAAAAGTTCCTCTAACCCAAATAAACAAAAATAATATAAATATAATTTTTGCAGTAAACCAAAAAATTCCTGGTATAGCGTTTAGAGGATATATATCAAATGGAGGCAGCCAACCTCCTAAAAATAAAATTACAGTCATTGAGCTCATCAAAATCATACTTGCGTATTCAGCTAAAAAAAATAAAACAAAAGATGCAGAAGAATATTCCGTAAAAAATCCTGCAACAAGAGTGGATTCATCTTCTGGCAAATCAAAAGGTAATCTATTAGTTTCAGCTAAAGCAGAAATAAAAAAAACAATAAACATTGGCAATAATGGAATAGCAAACCAGACTGTTTCTTGTGCTTCAACAATTTTAGATAAATTTAGTGATCCCACACATAAAAGAACTGTAATTATCACAAAACCTATTGACACTTCATAAGAAACCATTTGAGCTGCTGAACGTAAAGCTCCTAAAAATGGGTATTGAGAATTACTTGCCCATCCAGCCATTATAATTCCGTAAACTCCTAATGAAGAAACTGCAAATAAATACATAATACCAACATTGATATCTGAAATTACCCATCCCGGAGCAAACGGTATTACTGCCCAAGCAGCAAGACTTAAAACCATTGTAATTATTGGCGCTAATAGAAATACTATTTTATTAGATCCACTTGGTATAATATTTTCTTTAGTAATCAATTTAAGAGCATCAGCAAAACTTTGAAGTATCCCAAAAGGACCAACGATATTTGGGCCCTTTCTCAATTGAATTAAAGCTAAAATTTTTCTTTCTGCATAAACTAAAAAAGCAACAGATATTAATACTGGAATTATAACAGCAAATATTTGTGCAAAAATAATAAGCCCAGGTAATACTAAATCATTTAAATAAGAAAAATCATTCATTCACGCAACTTTTTCTAAAATTTCTTTTGTACATTTTGCCATAGTCTCAGAAGCTCTAGAAATAGAGTCATTCATATAAAAATTTTTTATATTATAATTTATTTTTTTATCAGAAATTAACTTCTTAGAGCCAAAACT
>PTKZ01000015.1 GCA_002938205.1 Alphaproteobacteria bacterium MarineAlpha5_Bin5 | reverse complement strand
TAAATAAACTTTCCGTACATATTTTTATCAATATTATTAATGTTAATTTCATTTTCTAACGCTAATTCAAGCTTAGCGACATTGCCTTTATTTCTAAAATTTTTAGTTCTTCTAATAAAATCAGTATCTAGGATTTCTGCACCTAATAAATTTAGGTAAGTTGTTTTAGGGTCAGAGTTAGACATTACACATTTTGATTCAAAAACTTCACCATTATTTAATTGAACACCAGTAACAGAGTTATTTTGAGTTAATATTTTTTTAACTTCAGAGGATTTAATGATTTCAACTGTATTTTTATTACAGCAGTCTTCTAATTGATTAATATATTCAGCAACTTCTATTTTGTTTAAATTAAAAATATTGTCATTAATGGCTTGTTTATAAAGTAAAGTTAGGATTGAGCCTGGCGATCTTGGGCCTAAGTTTGTTCCCAAAACTGCTTCATGTGATAATAAACCCATTAAGTTGTTATTATTTAAATTATCCTCTAAATCATCAGCGATATTTAAACCTATTATTCTCAATAGTTCGCGCATATTTTTTTTGCCCAATTTTCTAATTTTCCATCCCATGGAAATTAATTGTAATAAGTCAGATCTTTTACCTGATTTAACTCTTGGTGGTTTTTGAAACATAAATACACTAAGAGTTTTTGAAAATAATTTATAGTTGTTAATAATTGATAAGAATTTTTGCTGATCCTCTTCTTCAGCATTAGTTTTTAAAAAAGATAATATGCCGTTATTATCTTCTAAAACGGTATGATTTTGATTATCTTCAAGTGATATAATCCTATTTATTTGATTATGATTAGCCACATTAATATTTAATTCTTTTTTAATTATTGGAGAGACACAATTTAGTGAATTGGCATATTCAGCTAATCCTCCAACACGTTCATTTTTTTCAACTACTAAAACTTTCTTACCTTTTTTGGAAAGATAAGAAGCTGCAATTAAACCATTGTGACCTCCGCCTATTATTATGATATCAAAGTTTTTCATATGTAATGTGTTGATATTTTTTTATTTAAATCTTTTAATATTTCTCTAGCAGCATTTGCTCCTGGTGCCCCCATAACACCTCCGCCAGGATGTGTACTAGAACCACACATGTATAGATTTTTTATAGGTGTTTTATATTGAGCATACCCAGGTACAGGACGATTAAACATCAACTGATCCATAGTTAACTCTCCTTGGAATATATTACCTTCAGTTAAACCAACTTCTGCCTCTAATTCTTTAGGAGTTCTAATTTCTGCGTGATTAATGATATCATTGAAGTTTGTAGAGTAATTACCAATTCTTCCCATGACATGTTTCCCAAATTCTAGACGCTTTTCTTCTGTCCACCCTCCATTTGCCAAATTATAAGGCACATATTGAATAAAAACTGACATATAATGTTTTCCTTGCGGAGCCATAGTGGGATCATTTATGCTTGGAATACACATATCAACATAAGGGTATTGCGACCATTTTCCATCTTTCCAATCATCATAAGCACCTTCCATTTCTTCTATGTTTTGGGTTATGTGTAAATCACCAGTTCCAGCAGGATCCCCAACTGGAATACTTTTCCAAATTGGAAGATCATCAAGAGCAATATTTAATTTTCCTGAAGATCCTCGAATTTTAAAATTTTTTACAGCTCTATAAAAATCACTAGGCAATTCTTTTTCTTCAACAACTTTTAAAAAAGTTCTTTTAACGTCAAGGTTAGAAACTATTTTATCAGCATAAATTTCATCACCGTTTTCAAGAACAAGTCCATAGCTTTTATTATTCTTAATAAGAATTTTTGTAACAGGTGACCCAGCTTTAATTTCACCATTCTTTGATTTAAAAGAAGATGCCATAGCTTTTGTAATTGAGCCCATTCCACCTCTTGAATAACCCCACGCTCCAACAGTACCATCTACTTCTCCCATGTAGTGATGCAGAAGTACGTAAGCTGAACCTGGCGAATAAGGACCTAGCGCAGTTCCAATAATAGCTGAACCTGCTAAATGTACTTTTACGATATCTGATTCAAAATATTCCTCGAGATAATCTCTGACACTCATCGTCCAGAATCTAATAGTGTCATATATTTCTTTTTCTCCCAAACCTCCTAGTTCATCTTTTGCGGCAAAATATTTTGCAAATTCAAATAGGCCCATTATGTCTTTTGGTTTAAAAGAAGTTGGGTCAGGAGGAGTAATTTTTAATAGAGGTTTAATAATTTTACATTGTCTCATGACATCTTTTCCAAATCTATCATATGCTTCTGCATCTTTTTTAGAAAATTGAGCAATTGAACGATATGTTAAGTCATGATCATGATAATGTGCGTAAAACCTTCCATCATCAAGCATACTTGCACTTCCTTCATAAGGAATTATTTGCAATCCGTGTTTCGATAATTCCAAATCTCTAAATATTTCAGGTCTCAGTAAGCTACAAACATATGAGCAGTTTGAATATGTCCAACCTGGATGCAATTCTCTACTTACAGCAGCTCCTCCTACATAATCATGTCTTTCTACAACTATTACTTTAAGACCTGCTTTAGCTAAATAACAAGCAGTTGTAAGGCCATTATGTCCACCACCTATAATAGCAACATCATATGAAGATTTGTTCATTCTATTTTTTTATATCTCTTTGAATGACCATTCAACCAAATTTCTTGTAAAATTAGGCTTTTTATGAAAAACTATTGTTGTTTTTTTAATAATATGAAGCACAGAAATCTTAGATTAGAAAATAAAAAAAATAGTAATTTAAAATTAATATCTTCTACTATTAAAAATTTATCTAAAAAAGGAATTAATGAATTAACCATGCAAGATGTATCACAGGGAGCAGGATTATCTCAAGGTATTGTTAATTTCCATTTTAAGAGTAAAGAGCTATTGTTGATTGAAACATTGAAATTTATTTCAAATGAATATCTTCATTCTTTCCAAAAAAGTATATTAAAATCTGGTAATGATCCAAGAAAAAAATTGATTAGCATTATAGAGAATGATTTTAGTAAAAAAATATGTACTAGAGAAAAGATTGCAGTATGGTTTACTTTCTTCAGTGAAATTAAATACAAACCCGCTTATCATCAGATATGTAAAGAACGTGATTTATATTATCAATCTATTACTGAGGATATTTTTCTAGAATTAATAAAAAAAGAAAAAATACAACTATCCCAAAAAAATATTTCTAGAGGTTTTCAAGCATTAATCATGGGATTGTGGTTAGATCAACTAGAGGATCCAGACACATTCAATAGAATACAGTCAAAGAAAATTTGTTTTGAGTTTATAAAATCAAATTTTCCAAATCAATTTAAAAGAATTTTATAAGATATGTATAGTGGAATGACTCCAAAAGCTCTTGAATGGCAAAAAAAAATCAAAAAATTTGTTAACGATGAACTAATACCTTGGGAAGTACATGCTGAAAAAAATAATGGAGAACTTCCAAAAGAAATAGAAAAAAAGCATCGTGAAATTGCGATTTCTTTAGGATTAACTGGTATGGGTATAACTAAAGAAAGTGGCGGATTAGGATTAAGCATGTTTGAGCAAATGGTAATTTGGGAACAACTAGGTAGAGTGACGAATGCTTTATGTTGGTGTTTTTCTGAAGCTCAAGATTGGATGGAAAATAATTTTAATACTTATCAAAAAGAAAATTATCTTAAACCTCTTTTAAACGGTACTAAAAAAGAATGTTATGCAATCACAGAAAAAGGAGCTGGATCTGATGTTGAAGGTTCTATTGAAACAACAGCTGAAAAGAATGGAGATAAATACATAATTAATGGAGAAAAATGGTATGTAACTAGTGCAAATTTAGCAGATTTTTTCTTTTTACAGGCAAAAATTAAATCAGGATCAAATAAAGATACACATTCTCTTTTTATAATTGATAAGAAAGAGCAGGGTATCGAATTAGTTGATACCCCACAATTTAGTCATACTTATGCGCATCATCATAGTATTTATCGATTCAATAATGTTTCAATATCTGAAAAAAATATTATCGGAGAAGAAGGAATGGGTATGGACTATACACATTCTTGGTTTAGACATGAAAGATTAGGAATTGCGGCTAGATGTTGTGGCGCGGCAGAAAGATTAATTGATGAAGCAACAGTTTTTGCAAAAGAAAGAGAATCTTTTGGAGACAAAATATCAAATTATCAAGCAATACAATTTATGTTAGCAGACAGCGTTAATGAACTCGCTTCTACTAGATTAATGCTTTACGAAATTTGCAAAGCTCATGATTCAAAACAAGATGTCAAAATATTACATGGAAAATGCTCTATGATTAAATTACTTGCATCAGAAATGGCTAATAGGATTGCAGATCGTGCTGTGCAAATATTTGGAGGTAGAGGGTATATGAGAGAAAATGTTGCAGAACGCTATTATAGAGAATTAAGAGTTGATCGTATTTGGGAGGGAACAAGTGAAATTCATAGAATAATTATTGCAAATTCTCTTTATAAGAGAGGTTTGCAATCTTTAATTGAATGAATAAAGTGCAAGGACATTTATGAAAAAATTTTTGAGAAAATTATTTTCAAAACACGAAAATGTTAGAGCATATGCTTTATTATCTCCCGCATTGATTCTTGTTATTCTAGCAATGGCATCCCCCTTACTTCTAATGTTAGTTACTAGTTTTCATACACAAGTCAGTATGATGGAAATTGATAGTACCTTAACATTAGATCGGTATGCTGATTTTTTTAGTAAGCCTGTTTATCCAACTCTTTTATTTCGTTCAATTAAGATTTCTTTTTTGGTTACATTAGTTACGTTACTTACAACATATCCTTTAGCTTATTATATAGCTTTTTATGTCAAGAAGAACAAAATGCTTTGGATTGTTTTAATGACTTTACCATTCTGGACAAGTTACTTATTAAGAGTTTTTTCTTGGAGAGTAATTTTAGGACATAAAGGAGTTATCAATTCTGCTCTTATGTTTTCAGGAGCAATAGATGAGCCCTTAAGTTTCCTGATTTATAGCCAGACAGCTGTAGTATTGACCTTAGCTCATGCATGGGCTGCATTTGCAATATTACCACTTTATGTTTCTTTAGATAAAATAGATAAATCTCTTTTGGAAGCTTCTTATGACTTAGGATGTTCTAAATTTCAAACATTTTGGAGAGTCACTTTCCCTCTCTCATTACCTGGTGTAATAGGAGCAATTCTTATAATTTTTATCCCAACTGTTGGTGATTATGTTACGCCCCAATTAGTAGGTGGAACTGATGGTAGGATGCTATCCAATATGATACAAAGTTTATTTGGAAGAGCAAATAACTTTCCTTTAGGTGCAGCTTCAGCTGTAATGATGTTATTATCTGTTAGCTTTGTTGCTTTAATTGTTACATATATTACTAAAAAAGTAAGTTTAAGGATGTCTTGATGTATAAAAAAAATAACACTTTACTGATATATTCTATAATTTACTTTGCTTTTTTATACATACCAGTGATGTTACTGCCTATTTTTTCTTTTAATGATGCTATACATATGGTTTTCCCACTAAAAGGCTTTACATTTAAGTGGTACGATCAAATGATTCATTCAAGTCGATTGCATAAAGCTTTAATGAATAGTATTAAAGTTGGATTAGTTGCATCTATTTTTAGCACTTTTATAGCCTTATTAGCAGCAAAAGCATTTACAAGATATAAAGTTAAATTCCATCAATTATCATATGGTGCAATTTTACTTCCTTTTGTTATTCCTGAAATAATTATAGCTGTAGCTTTAATAGTTCTTTGGACCGGTATGGGTTTACAACTAGGCTTGATTCCAGTTACTATTGCACACATTTTATTTTGCACACCTTTTTGTTTGTTAATTTTAATTTCAAGAATGGAAGGTTTTGATAAAAACTTAGAAGAAGCAGCAATGGATTTAGGAGAAAATGCTTGGGGAACTTTTTGGAGAGTTACTTTTCCATTAGTTTTACCTGCAGTTATAGCTTCTTTATTATTATCATTTGTAATTTCATTTGATGAATTTATTCTTGCATTTTTCTTATCTTCATCTGACCAAACATTACCCATGTATATGTGGGGACAAATGCGTTTTCCAAAAAAATTACCTCATGTTTTGGCATTAGGAGCAGTAATTATTGTTGTTACTTCATTAATAGTTATTATATCTTATTGGTTAAGAAATATAGGGAACCCTTCAAGTAAAAAAAATAATATAGGCGGTATATAATGGGCGATAAAGAATTTATAAAAATAAGTAATGTATCAAAAAATTTTGATGAAGTTACTGCTGTAGACAATGTTAGTGTAAATATTGCAAAAGGTGAATTTTTTTCTCTTTTAGGTCCCTCGGGTTGTGGAAAAACTACTTTATTGAGAATTTTAGCAGGTTTTGAATATCCATCAAAAGGTTTCGTATCTATTGATAATTCTGATGTAACAGACATCCCAGCAAATTTAAGACCAACTAATATGGTATTTCAAAACTATGCTATATTTCCGCATATAAATGTTAAAAGAAATATAGAGTTTGGATTACGAAAAGAAAAAATTTCTTCTGAAGAAATGAATCAAAGAGTAAATGATGCTCTTAAAATGGTTAAATTAGAAGGCTATGAAAATAGATTTTCCAATCAACTTTCAGGAGGACAACGTCAGAGGATAGCTTTAGCTAGAGCTCTCGTAAAAAGACCAAAAGTTTTACTATTAGATGAGCCTTTAGGGGCATTAGATAAGAAATTGAGAGAGGAGATGCAAATAGAATTGAGAAACTTGCAGAGAAGTGTTGGTATAACTTTTGTATTTGTTACTCACGATCAAGAAGAAGCAATGACGATGTCTGATAGAGTAGCTGTTATGAATCAAGGTAAAATTCTTCAAGTCTCACCCCCTAAAGAATTATATGATTTTCCAGAAAACTTGTTTGTAGGAGACTTTATTGGTGATATAAATTTATTAGAATCTCAAATTTCTAGTATCAATGGAAAAAAAGTAAAAGTATTAATTAATGCATTAGGTGAATATGAATTAGATTCACACACTGTTATTACTCAAAATGATAATGTTGTTACAGGTATAAGACCAAAATCAATAAGTATTAGTTCGAATGAAACTAATCAATCAGACATTCAGGTTAAAGGTAAAATCACAAATACTTCATTCTATGGAAATTTAACTTATGTTTATGTAAGTGTTGAAGGAATAGAAAAGCCGCTTATGTTATCAACAGCGGAAAGTTTGCAAGGTTTGTCAGTAAATTCTGATTGTTACTTAACTATAAGTTTAAAAGATATACGTATTATTAAAAAAAATTGACCCGCAATATAATAATTACGGGTCAAGATATTAAGAATTTTATTAGCCTCCAGCAGTAAACTCTGCCCATTGCATTTCAATATAATCAGTAATTTCATCCGAAGGATTATTACTAAAATTACCACCTTCTAGATGAGCAATTGGATCAGGAGCCAAACCTCTTTCTGCTAAAGCTTCACCAGAAATAGTCTCATAACCTTTTTTGTTAGAGTGACCATAACCCCATTCATTTAATAAATATTCTGAAGTTTCAGCGCTGATAGCAGATTCAATTAAATCATAAGCTAAATCAAGATTTGGTGCATCTTTATGGATAACTAAGCCACATGACCAAGTTAAAGTTCCTTCTTTTGGACTCATCATAGGATAACCAGTATTCCAAGAAGATTCATTCCATGCAAGAGCACACCACACTTCTTCATCCAATAAAGCTTGTTCTAAAGTTGCTGTATCAGTTGTGTATATTTTAACATTTTTTCTCATTTTTCTTAATGCTTCATAAACACTATCAACTTGAGTTTTAGTTACATGTTCCATTCTAGTAACATCAATTCCATGATAAATTGCAACTAAATACCAAGAATCTGCAGCAGAATCTAAAATAGCTACTTTTCCTTCCATACGATCATCAAACAATAAACCTAAGCTCTCATTACCAGGACTCATCCAAGTAACTTTATCAGGATTATATATTAAAGAAGTATCACCCCAATCAACTGGAGCCATCCATTGAGCACCGTCAAAATTTACAGTACCCATTTCTGTTAATTGAGGGAAAAGGTCTCCCCAACTAGGTAGTCTACTAGTATCTATAGGTTGAATTACACCAGCTCTTTGCCATCTAGGTGGATCAGAGTAGCATGGATGTATAACGTCCGTTACATATCCTGCGCGTAATTTTTGTAACCCCTCTTCAGCATCACCAAAAGTAGTATATTCAGGTGCACCACCATGTTTATCTATATAACCACTGTAGAGACCATCATCATCATAACCACCCCAAGTAAATAAACCTACTTGTGTTTTTGCAAATGCTGATTTTGAAACAAGAGGAGATAAAGTTGTAATCACTCCTGCTGCTCCAAGGGCTTTAATCATCTGTCTACGAGATAATTCTCTGTTGACAATTTTTTTAGCTAAATCATATTTAGGCATTTTACCCCCAATAAAAAATTAATTAATTTATGTATTATAAGAACAATAATTTTAAAAAAATTCAATAAAAATAATTTAAATTTATAAATTTGGTTTAAATTTATTAGTTTTAAACCAAGGTTCTAGTTGCTCTAATTGATATCCTACTTGAAAAACGGGAATATCGTCATATGGTTTACCAACAATTTGTATACCTGTAGGAATTCCATTATCAGCTAAACCAGAAGGAATTGAGAGCACAGGCAAGCGACAAAGCATATTAAATGGATAGCATAAAGTCCAGCCAAGATCAGGAGATTCTATTTCTTTACCATTAATTATAATTTTATCTTTAAATAGATTTATATCAGCTTTAACAGCAGGAATAGATAAAGTAGGGCAAATAAAAACATCATAATCATGAATTATTGGTCCAAACTCCTCATACATTTTTCCAGCAGTCTTATTACATTGATATAAAGTCATTCCTAAATCAATTCCCATAGATGGATGATTTATTTTTTTTCTTTCAGCTAATGCTCTATTTACAATATTAGCCGTTATTCCTACATCTTTTGCATAGTCTGTTAGTTTATCTTCGTGTTCTGGAATTAATTCGGCAATAAAATTTGCAAAAAGATGAGCATAGTAATTATAACAAGTATCTTCGAGCTCTTTTTTGTCCCAGTTTAATTTAACTTCTTCAACTTTCGCTCCGAGATCTTTAAGTTTATTAATTATATCCAAAGTATTTTTTTGAACTTCTTTATCAATTTCAAAAAAACCCAAATTCATAGAATAAGCAATTTTCCAATTTTTAATATTTTCAAAAGTACTAGGAATAGTTAATTTTGGTTTCAAACTAGTTATATCTTTTGGATGAGGTCCAGACATAACATTTTGCATTAAAATACAATCTTGAACTGTTCTTGCCATTGGTCCAACTACACAATATTGGTCATGATTAAATGGTGGCTCTTGCGGATTACGTCCATAAGGCGGCTTGAAGCCTATTAAGCCACAAGCTGAAGCAGGTATTCTTATTGATCCTCCAATATCAGAACCTGTTGCTAATGTTGAGCAACCTGCAGCCAAAGAAGAACCAGAACCACCTGATGAGCCTCCTGGAGTATAATCTAAATTCCATGGATTGCGAGTTACTCCCCATAATTTTGAATGAGTAAAAGAAGTACATGAAAATTCCGGAGTAGTAGTTCTGCAATGTGTAATAGCGCCAGAGTTAATTATTCTTTCAACATCAACCATAGTTTTTGTAGCAATGTGATTTTTTAAAATTAAAGAACCATTAGTGTTTGGCTGACCCTTGATATCCTCTTCATCTTTAATAGCTATGGGTATTCCCTCTAAGGGAAGTTGATTTGAATTAGAAAAATATTTCTTTTCAGAATTTTTAGCTTTTTCAATTGCTTGATCATAAAATGTAAAATTATGAGCATTTATTTTAGGATTAATTTCTTCAGCTCTTTTAATAATGGCTTTTATTAATTCTACAGGTGATAAGGATTTATTTTTAAATTTTTTCATAGCCTCTGTGGCAGAAATATAATGTAAATCCATTGTTAATCTTTTATTTTAAATACATAGACATTCAAATAATTATTTCATATAAATTTTATATGACTTTAAATTATAATAAAGTTTCCTTAGGAACTCTAGATGAGTTTAATAGTTTTTTTAAAAACAACCCTAACATAAAATATGTTGATGCCATTTTAAGTGATTTATCAGGTATCATAAGAGGTAAAAGGCTCCCAATTAACGAAGCAGAAAAATTATTTAAATCTGGAATTCAATTTTGTTATTCAACTTTTCTGCTAGATGTAACAGGTTATTGCCCTGATGCAGCTGGTAGAGGTTTTAGTGATGGAGATCCAGATGCCACTTATTATCCAGTAGCTGGAACTTTAAAAAAAATGCCTTGGCATAAGGATTCATTAGCACAAGTTTTAATTACAATACAAGATGAATCTAGATATAGTTCTATTGTTGATCCAAGAAATGTTTTAGCTAAAGTTTTAGAAAAATTTGATGATTTGAAACTGTCTTTTAAGATTGCTTTTGAATTAGAATTTTATCTTTTTAATAAAAGAAAAAGTATTTTAGAAAAACCAATTTCAGCGATATCAAATGAGACAAACAGAAAGAGTGAGGGGACTCAAGTTTATGGGATGCGAGAATTAGATGAATTTTATGAATTTTTAGAGGATGTAAATAAATTTTGTAAAATACAAAATATACCTGCCACAACAGCTTCTTCAGAGTTTGCTCCCGCTCAATTTGAAATAAATTTAAAACATACCGATGAAGCTCTTAAAGCTGCTGATGATGCATCGTTATTAAGACGTGTAATTAAAGAAACAGCTATAAAACATGATTATGAAGCAAGTTTTCTTTCAAAACCTTTTGTAAATGAAACTGGCAGTGGAATGCATGTTCACTTAAGTATTTTTGACCAAGACAATAAAAATATTTTTGCAAGTAAAAATGAAGAGGGTAGTGAACAATTACGTTTTGCAATTGGCGGTTTACAAAAAACAACTTATGATAATTTTTTAATTTTTGCTCCTAATGTCAATTCTTATAGACGTTTTGAGCCTGATCAATTTGTTCCAGTAAATAATTCATGGGGACCTAATAACAGATCAGTAGCGTTTAGAATTCCAAGAAGTGATAATAATGCAAAAAGAATCGAACATCGAGTTGCTGGAGCAGAAGCTAATTCATATTTAGTTCTTGCGGCTATACTATCAGGTATACATTTAGGTTTAATAAATAAATTAGAACCCTCTAAATTTCGCATAGATAATGCATGTGCAGATGCTGATCCTGAAATGCCAAAAACTATAGAAATGTCAATTGGCTTATTTGAAAATTCAGAATTCTGTAAAAGTTATTACTCTGAAGAATATGTAAATATGTACTCAGATTTAAAAAGAAAAGAATTAAAATCTTTTTATTCAGAAATTTCAGATATAGAATACAAATGGTATCTTAATCTTTAATTTTACCATCAAGGGTTAAAATTTCTTTATACAGATCTGTCCTTCTATCTCTAAAAAGTCCCCAGTTTCTTCTGAATAAGTGATCTTCCTCAGTATCAATTTCAGCAACAATAATCTCTTCTTTGTCTTTTGAAGCTTCAGCTAATATCTTACCAGTTCTGTCACAAATAAAAGAGCTTCCATAGAAGCCATTTGTTTGACCTTTAACAGATTCTGATCCAATTCTATTCGAAGCAACAACTGGCATGATATTTGCAGCTGCATGACCTTGCATTACTCTCTGCCAAGCACCAGAACTATCATATTCACTCATTAATTCATCACCGATTGCTGTTGGATAAAACAATATTTCTGCACCTTTTAATGCCATAATTCTTGCTGCTTCTGGGAACCATTGATCCCAGCATATACCGATTCCTATTTTCCCAAATTTTGTCTCCCAAACTTTAAAACCAGTGTTGCCTATGTTGAAGTAATATTTTTCAAGATAGCCCGGACCATCAGGTATATGTGATTTACGATATTTGCCTAATATTTCGCCATTAGCATTAATAATTGCAATAGAGTTAAAGTAAGCATTATTATCCTTTTCAAAAAAACTTATTGGCAAAACAACATTTAGACTTTTAGCTAAATCGCTCATTATTTTAAGTACTTTATTATTTTCAAAAGTTTCAGCTAATTTAAAAATATCTTCATCATATTGAATACAAAAATATGGTGTTTGAAAAAGTTCTTGAAGTAGAATTATATTTGCTCCTTTTTCAGCACCTTCTTTAATTAAATTTATAGCTTTATTTATATTTTCTTCTATAGTCCAGCTACAAGTCATTTGTGTTGCTGCAACTTTAATTTTCATATCTTTTTCTTTCTTCTATAAAGAGCTTATAGGTTGTTGTTGCGTTATACAATGAACATTTCCTCCGCCCAAAGAAATATCTATTCCATTAATAGCAATAATTTTTCTATCAGGAAAGGTTGTTTGTATAATAGATTGCGCATTTAAATCGGCTTTTTGGTCATCAAAACTAGGCATTACTATACCTTTATTAGCAATATAAAAATTTATATAGGAGCTAGGTTCTTGATCATTAGGTATTAGTCTTTTCTTTGACATTTCAATTTCAATAATATTTAATCTCCTTCCTTTACTATCAATTGAAGTTTTCAAAATTTCTAAGTTTTCATTTATTTTTTCATAAAAAGAATCTTGTTTATCATCACAACTTAAAGCTAATACAGTTCCAGGTTTAGCAAAGCATGCAATGTTATCAACATGACCATCTGTTCCCTCATCAGTTCCATTTTTTAGCCAAATAATTTTACTAATATTTAAAAATTCCTTTAAATTCATTTCTATTTCTTCCTTTGAAAGCTTAGGATTTCTATTTTTATTAAGTAAACATTGCTCAGTTGTTAATAAAGTACCTTCTCCATCAACATGGATAGATCCGCCTTCGAGGATCATATTATTATTAAAGTATTTAGCTGAAGAATATTCTATCATAAATTTAGCCACTTTATTATCTGAGTCATAAGGTTTAAATTTTCCCCATCCGTTAAATTCCCAATCGATTCCTCCAAGTTTATTTTCATTATTTAATAAAAAAATTGCACCAGTATCCCTTGCCCAACAATCATCAATTTTAAATTCAATAATCTCTATTTTTTGATCAAGCATTTTTTTTGCTTCAGAAATATTTTCTGGATGAACAATCATTTTAACATTTTCAAATTCTGAAATTGATTTTGCGACTTTTGCCCACGCAAATTTACCTTTTTCGAAATCAAAATGTGACCAAGAAGGAATAGCTCCATAGCCATCATGATTGGGATTATTATATGGCCATTGCATCCAGCAGCATTCATGAGGGTACCATTCTGCTGGCATATAAAAATTATTTTTTTTTGGTGTAATCATTTAATTAGCTGAAACATTGCAACTTGAACATTTTCTAAACGAAAAATTACCCTTTTTACCTTTTTTTACAGAATAGTCATTACAGCTTTCTAATAAAAAAAATGATAAAATTAGAATTATAAAGATTTTAAATTTCTGCATTTTGAATTTTTGGAAGTTGTTGAGTGATGCAACCTGGTCCACCACCACCAATGGCTTGATAGTATGATTTAGTAGGAATAATATCTCTATTTGGATAAATTTGTTCAATTATTTTATAAGCTTTTTCATCCATAAATTTATCAACTTCTGGTACCATAACTACTCCATTGGCTATATAATAATTTGTGTAAGGTGATACATATTTTTTATTCTTATATTTTTTTGCAAAATAAGGCAGATAAGGCATTTCAATTATGTCTAATTTATTTCCCGAAGCATCTGTTTCATTTTGTATAATTTTTAAATTTTCTTTTAATAATTCATAATTAGGATTATTTTTTTCATAAATCGTTTGTATCAATATTTTTCCAGGGGCTAAATATTCTGCTACACAGTCAACATGTCCATCAGTACTTTTGTCTTCATAAAGTCCTTTTTTTAACCAAATTATTTTTTCAATACCTAATAATTTTCTAACTTCATTTTCTACATCTTTTTTATCAAAGTTTGGATTTCTGTTTTTATTTAATAACATTTGTTCTGTTGTAACCATTGTACCAATACCATCAAATGTAACGCCACCACCTTCAAGAATTAAATTTGAAAAATGTCTTTTTATTTTTAATTTCTCCAAGAGTAATCTTGGCATTTCTTTGACTGATACGCAAGGCGTATATTTTTCTCCCCAAGCATTAAAATTAAAATGAATTGCTTCAATTTCCTTCATATCATTTATAATAAATATAGGACCATTATCTCTAATCCAAGACCAATCGGTTGGTATTGAAAATACAGTTGCAAAATTTTCACAAGATTCTTTTGCATTTATATAATTTGATGGATCTGAAATTATTATTACTTTTTCATAATTTGATAGTTTTTTTACAAAAGAAATTATTTCTTTTGTGAATTTATCGATTTCTAAATCTGTAGAACAAGGCCAAGTTACAAATGTGCATTTATGATCTTCAAATCTTCCTGGTACTCTCATTATTTATTTATCTATAATTGAACAATACATTAAATATAATCTTAGATAAAATAATCTTAATTTAGGAAAGGGGAATTTTTTTGGCAAACCTTGGTAAAACTTAGATATTTTTAATTCCTTACTATTTGAAACAATTAATTTTGCTAATTCATTTCCTGACCATGGAGCTGTGTTGACTCCATTAGCTTGGTAGCCAAAACTATAATAAATTTCATCTTCATCAAGCTTTCCTATAGAAGGCGTAAATTTAGTAGTAACAGCAACAAGACCTCTCCAATTGTAATCAATCTTTACATCCTTCCAATTAGGAAAAACTTTTTTCATTTGTTTTTCCATTTTTTTTGATTTAATTATTGATGATTGCTCACTACCTACCACATCACCTCTTGCTCCAAATAAAAAACGGTTATCACTTAATAGTCTGTAGTAAAAAAGCAAATTTCTAATATTTAAAACTGGATTGCGTGTAATAAAATTATGTGAGTCTAATTCGCTTTTTGAAAGAGGTCTTGTTATAATTATGTTAGATATTACTGGCAATATCATATTATTTAATTGTGGAAATAAATCATCTTGATAAAATCCATTAGTTGCCATTACAATTTTATTTGCTGTAATTATTTGACCATTTGAAATTACATTAAATTTTCCAGAATTTTTTTCTATTTTATTAACTTTACTTTTTTGAAAAATTTTAACGCCGGATATTTCTGCTTGTTTAGCAAGACCTAATAAAAATTTTAATGGGTTAATAGCAAATCCAGGTTTGTATGAAAAAGCTCCGAACTGCTCCTCTCCCATATGTCCAATTTCGTTAAATTCTTTTTTGGAAAAAACTTCAGTTTCTATTCCAAATTCTGTTTTATATAAATTAGCCTCTTCTTTTATTGAATTGAAATAGCTTGGATGTGGAGCTACTTCATAATTGCAATTACCTGTTAAATCACAATCTATTTTATATTCTGTAATTAAGTTTTTAGTAAAGTTGGAACCTTCAATGGTATTTTTAAAAAATTTTTTTGTTTCTATTTTACCGAATTTATTAAACATTTTTTTAACTGACATTTTAGCAGGAGGTATGCAGCAAAATCCTGCATTTCTTGCTGAAGATCCCCAACCAATATGACCGGCTTCTAATAAAACAACATCTTCATCAAAATTTTTGGCTAAAGACAAAGCACAGCTAATTCCAGTATATCCACCGCCAATAACTACAATATTAGTTTTAATATTTTTTTCTAAACTTTTATATTTTACGTTTGTATTGATTGTTGATTCCCAATAACTTTTAATGGGTTCATCAAACTTATAAATATCTTTATGATATAAATTAGTCATAGGTTATTTATAAATTTCATTGAATGCTTATTCAATCAATATTATATACATTAATATGAATAATGTTGATTTAAAAAATTTAATTAAAAAACAAAAAAAAAATTATTCATTAGATCAATCTTTCTACACAGATGACTATATTTTTCAATTAGATCTAAAAAATATATTTTTTAAACAGTGGGTGTTTGTTGGGCATATTTCAAGAATACCTAATTATGGAGATTATTTTCTTTTTAATATTGGAAAAGAATCAATAATTATTATTCGAGGTAATAACAATTCTATTTATGCTCATTATAATGTTTGTCGTCATAGAGGTTCTCATATTTGTTTAGAAGAAGAGGGCAATAAAAAACTATTAATTTGCCCATATCATGCTTGGAGTTATAATTTAGACGGTTCTATTAAATCAGCAAGAATGATGGAAGAAAACTTTAATAAAACTGAATGGAGCTTGAATAAATGTAACATCAGAATATTTGAAGGTTTAATATTTATAAACTTATCTGATAATCCAAATAATTTTGATGATTTTATTTCTCCAACTAAAAAATTTATTGAATTTCATGGATTGGCTGATGCAAAAATTGCTCATCGACAGTTTTATCCCACTGATGGAAATTGGAAACTGACACTTGATAATTTTCATGAATGTTATCATTGCCAGCCAGCTCATCCAGAATACTGTGCTGTTCATGATAGTGAATATATTATTGCGTATGGTGCTGGCAGCAATACTGGACCAACTTCTAAGAAATTCGAAAAAATGTTAAATGAATGGAATGCTAAGGTAGAAAAAATGGGTCATTTAACTGGAGAGTATGTTGAATCTGAATTTAATGATTATTCAAGAAGTGCTGAAAGAACTCCTCTTAGAGAAGGGAAATATACAGAAACAAAATCAGGCAAACCTATTGCTAAGTTAATGGGTAAATTTAAAGATTATGATTGTGGATACACATCAGTGGGTACATCACCTTTTAATAGTTTATTAATGTGTAATGATTTTGCTACATTATTTACGTTTATACCAGTTTCAACCAAACACACAAAAGTTGAGTTAATGTGGTTAGTTCATAAAGATGCAGAGGAAGGCAAAGATTACAGTCTTGATGAAATGATATGGATGTGGGATGCTACAACAATAGCAGATAAAAAAATTATTGAAGATAATCAAAGAGGTGTTTTATCAAAAGAATATAGGCCTGGCCCTCTTTCTAAAATGGAAAAAGGTTTAGAAAAATTTAAATCTTGGTATCTGAAGCATTTAGATCTTAGTTTATCCTAAACGTTTAACAATAAAAATTCTCTTTCCCAGGAGCTGATTACTTTTAAATATGCTTGATTTTCAACTCTTCTTATAGCTGCTATTGTGCGAACAAATTTTTGATTAAATACATCATTAATTTGATCATCTTTTTCAAATAACGAAATAGCCTCTTCCATATTCTTAGGTAATGAACTTTTTTGCTGTCCAAATACGCTTTTTTTTGTTTCCGTTGTTGGTTTCATTTTATTTTTTATACCTAGGTATCCAGCTGCTAAGTTTGCGGCAATTACAAGGTAAGGGTTAGTATCAGAACCAGAAATTCTGTTTTCTATTCTCATGCTTTCTTCTTCATGCGAAGGAATTCTAAACCCACATGATCTATTTCCAATACCCCAATTTGTGTTTCTTGGAGCATCCCATGTCGCAAATAAACGTCTATAAGAATTAATATTTGGAGCATGTATAGGCATTAATTTGGGTGTAAAAGCTTGAAGTCCAGCTATATAGCTTTTCATTAAATTAGAGATAGTATTTTTTTTACTGTAAAATACATTTTTGTTATTTTTTTTATTAAATAAAGATTGATGTAAATGTAAAGAACTTCCCGGTTGATTTTCCATTGGTTTGGCCATGAATGTTGCATAAAGTTTATGTTTTATAGCGGCCTGTCTTAAGGTTCTTTTAAAAAGAAAAACTTGATCTGCTAATTCTAAAGGTTCTCCATGTTGGAAATTAATTTCCATCTGCGCTGAACCACTTTCGTGGTTAATCGTATCAATTTCTATATTTTGTTGTTCACAATAATTATAAACATCTTCAAATAAATTATCAAATTCATTTACTGCATCAATTCCAAAAGCTTGCTTTCCAGTCTCTTCTCTCCCTGATTGACCTATAGGAACTTCTAGAGGATAATCTGAATCTGGATTTGGTTTTACTAGGTAAAATTCTACTTCAGGTGAAATGATTGGCTCATAACCAAGCTCATCAAATAATTTAAGTATTTTTTTTAAAACTGTTCTACTTGAATTTATGACATGTGTTCCATTTAAATTTACAGCATCACAAATTACTTGGGCTGTTGGATCATCATACCAAGGAACATTTCTAATTGTATTATAATCTGGTCTTAATATTACATCAATATCAGTTGGATTATAAACATCTATTGGTAATTCTTCATCTTCAGTTGCATACCCCCCTGATATAGTTTGAATAAATACAGATTGAGGCAGTCTATGACTATCATTTAACAGGCCTGAAATAAATTTGTTAGTAGGTAAAATTTTTCCTCTAGCTATACCTCCTAAATCTGGAACTAAACATTCAACTTCTGTAATTGAATTTTCTTCCAACCAGGTTTTAAAATTATCGACCATATATTTATGAGTGTATGTTTACTTATTGAATTTAAATCATTAATGAATGTATTGTGTTTATTACAAAAAAAAGAACTTATGAGCAACATCATAATGAAAATCCAAGTTTTTATCAATATTCTGCTCCAATAAATAAGCATCATAAACAAATAAAAGAAAATATAAATACGGATATTTGTGTTGTTGGAGGAGGATTAACAGGTTTATCAGCTGCACTCAACCTATCAAATAGTGGTTATACTGTAACTATTATAGAAGCAAATCAAATTGGTTCAGGAGCTTCGGGAAGAAATGGGGGACAATTGGGAATAGGTATGCGTAAAGATCAATTTTATCTTGAAAAAAAATTTGGAAACGAAAAAGCTAAAATGTTTTGGTTTATTGGTCTTGAAGCTGTTCAAGAAGTTATTGATATAATTAATAATTATAAAATTGATTGTGCGATTAAACCCGGCGTTCTTCATGTAGGAAACACTAAAAATGATTATAAATATTTTTTAAAAGAAATAGATCATATGCAAAAATATTATGATTATAATGATTTCGAATACCTTGATGAGAAAATGATTAAAGAAGAGATTCATAGTGAGCGATATTTTTCAGGATTACTTTTAAAAGATTGTTATCATTTAAATCCTTTAAAATTAACTTATGGATTAATGAATGCCTGTCTTGAAAAAGGAGTTAAAATTTATCAGAATAGCCCAGCTTCTAAAATTATTGACAATTCAAATAAAATTTCAATTAAAGTTAATTCATATGAAATTAAGACAAAAAAAGTAATTGTTTGCTGCAACGGTTATTTAGATAACCTACTTGGATCAGTTAGAAGCTATTTTATGCCTATCAATAATTATATTATTGCTACTGAGCCATTAGGAGATGAATACGCTAAGAAATTAATAAAAAGAAATGTAGCAGTAAGCGATTCTAGATTTATGATTGATTATTTTAGATTTTCTGAAGATTATCGATTATTGTTTGGGGGGCCTGAAACAATAACAGCAAACTTTGTTAAAGATGCAAAAAAATTTGTATTAAAACGAATGTTAAAAGTTTTTCCTGAACTTAATGATGTAAAAATAGATTTTGCATGGGGAGGTACTTTAGCTATATCAATTAATAGAATGCCACAATTTGGAACTTTAATGAAAAATAATCTTTACTATGCCCATGGATATTCTGGCCATGGTTTAGCTATGAGTGTAATGGGAGGAAAATTAATTGCTGAAAAAATTTTAGAAAAGAATAATAAGTTTGATTTATTTTCAAGTATAAATCATTTCAAAATTCCTGGAGGAGATCTTTTAAGAAGACCTATATATTCAACAGCAATTATTTATTATAGAATTTTAGACTATATAAGTAGATTATAAGTTTTTTTTTATTCTACTATAGCTTTCATCAATCTATCATTAATTACCTTACCCAAACCTTCAGAAGGTATGGGTGCTACTGCAATTGTTTTACAATTTGAGTTATCTATTAAATTTAAATAATGATAAAATTTGTTACTTGCTTCAATAAGGTCAGACTTTTTGCTTAGATTTAAATCAATAATTTTAGATTTTAAATTGTTTAGGCCAAAATTTAATAAACCTTCATCATTTTTAACTTTATTAACATTTATTCTTAAGGGTTTTTTTGGTGAATAATGTTTACGTTGATGACCGGGTGATAAAGTAGATTTTTTACTTATAGTTATTTTATAATTTTTAAATTTTTTATAAATTTCTTCTTCTGTTAAACTACCTAATCTAAGTATTTCTATTTTATTATTACTAGTTTTAATAACAGTTGATTCAAGTCCTAATATCGATGATCCATCATCAATAGTAAATATTTCTTTTTTTAAAACAGGATCTAAATCATCTGGTAAAGTAACTGATGTTTTCATATTTATATTAGCACTTGGAGCTGCAATGGGAAATTTGACTCTTTTCAGTAAATTTAGTGCAATTTCATTATTGGGTATTCTGCATCCAACCCACTCAGAGTTATTTGAAACAATAGAACTAATTTTTGAATTTGATTTTTTTTTTAAAATTAATGTTAGCGGTCCTGGCCAAAATTTTTTTGCTAAGGAAAGATCAACATCATTAAGGTAAAAATTCTTTTTAATGTTTTTTATTGTTGCAAAATGACAAATAATAGGGCTGCTTTTTGGTCTTTTTTTCATAGTATATATTAAATTTACTGCTTTTAAATCTGTAGCATTTGCTCCAATTCCATAAACTGTTTCTGTGGGAAAAATAACTAACCCTCCTTCTAGCAGTATTTTATTCGCTGATTCTATTAAATTTTGTCCCATATTTTTTTTAAAATAGTTTCCATATAATATTAAAATAGTTATTATCTTAGTAAAATTATACAAATATTAATAATGGGTAAAGTAATAGCATTTTCAAATCAAAAGGGCGGATCTGGAAAGTCTACTTTAGCTGCAAATATAGCAGTACTTTGGAGTAATAGTGGCTACAAAGTAGCTGTAATTGATGCTGATGCTCAACAAAGTCTTACTTATTGGCTAACTGAACGAAATAAATATTACGGTGAGGATGATTGTGGTATCGATTCTTATAAATTTGACATTCGTAATTTAGTTGATGAAGTAAAAACTATCAAAAGAAAGTATGATTTTATAATTATTGATAGTCCACCATCTATAACCTTTGAAACCATGCAAATTATTAAGGCTTCAAATGGACTATTTGTACCAGTACAACCTAGTCCATTAGATTTAATGGCAACATTACCTTTTTTACAAATAGCAAAACAGGAAAAAAAGAATCCTATAATCATTTTAAACAGAGTAATGCCAAGAGCAAGATTAACGGAAGCAATGATATTAAGACTTAGATATGCAGGAGCAAAGATAGCAAGATCAAGAATTTCAAGTAAAGTAATATTTGCTGAAACCTTTTCTGTTGGCAGAGGAGTTATTGATATTAATATCACATCAGATGCCTCAAAAGAAATAATTAATGCTGGTAACGAAATTATAAGAAATTTATAATTTTTAATGTTTAAAATTACTACTGTTATTTTAGCTGCTGGCAAGAGTAGTCGATTTCACGGAACGAAAAGTAAATTGTTTCAAGATTTAGCAGGTTTACCAATTATTAAACATGTAGTTAATACCGCTAAAAAAATTTCAGAAAATGACACTATTATAGTTTGCAATAATAAAAATATTAATGAGTTAAAGTTATTATTACCAGACTGTAAACTTGTAATCCAAAAAAACCAAAATGGTACAGCTGATGCAATTAATTCTGCAAGAAATCTTATCAAAAATAAATATCTTCTAGTTTTATTTGGAGATGTTCCATTAATTACAAATAAAAGTATTAATAAATTGATTAGTAATTTTAAGAAAAATAAAAATTATGCAAGCATGATTTCCTTTGCTTCATCGAATCCTTACGGATATGGACGTGTTAAAATCAATAAAAATAAAGTTATTTCTGTAGTTGAGGAATTATTTGCATCAAAAAAGGAAAAACAAATACAAACCTGCAATTCAGGTGTAATGTTAGTTAATAAAGGTATTTTTTTTAAGAATTTAAAATCCATTAAATTTAGTAAAATTAAAAAAGAGAAATTTTTACCTGATATTTTTGATATTTATTCAAAAAAACAAACCCCTTTTTCTTTTGTTTTAGCGCCTGAAGATGAAATGATTGGAGTCAATACTTTAAAAGATTTAAATAAAATACAAATAAATTTTCAAAATTATTTAATAAACAAATTTATTAATAAAGGAGTGATAATTCATAAACCTGAATCAAATTATTTTAGTTATAATACAATGATTGAAAAAGGTGTAATTATCGAACCAAATGTTATAATTAAAAATAACGTAACAATTAAATCAGGAAGTATAATAAAAAGTAATTCTTATTTGGAGGGTGTAAAAATTAATGGAAATTGTACAATAGGACCGTTTGCTCGTATTAGGCCGACTACAATTATCGAAAAAAAATCTAAAATTGGGAATTTTGTTGAAGTAAAAAATTCAAAAATTGGTGATAACACTTCAATAAGTCATTTATCCTATATTGGTGATAGTAAAATAGGAAAAAACGTTAATATAGGTGCCGGAACTATTACATGCAATTTTGATGGAAAGTTAAAAAATCGAACAATTATAAAGGAAGGTGCATTTATCGGCTCAAATTGCTCCTTAATTGCTCCTGTGGTGATTAATAAAAATGTTAAAATTGCAGCGGGTAGTGTAATTAATCAAGACATACCATCTAATAATTTAGCGATTGAAAGAGCTAAATTAAAAATTATTAAGAAAAAGTAGTTTTTTCAATTAATAAACTTGTTTCAAGATTCTAATAAGTTTAATAGCCCTAATTTATATGAATGATAAATGGACACCTGATAGCTGGAGAAGCAAAAAAGGTAAGCATATGCCTACCTATGCTAATGAATTAGAGCTAAAAAATACATTAAATACAATAAGAGAATTTCCACCTTTGGTTTTTGCAGGAGAAGCTAGATCATTAAAAGCTAAATTAAAGGAAGTTTCTGAAGGAAAAGCATTTTTGTTACAAGGTGGTGATTGTGCAGAAAGTTTTGCAGATTTTCATCCCGATAACATTAGAGATTCATTTAAAGTTATTTTACAAATGGCAGTAGTCCTAACATTTGGCTCTTCTTGTCCTGTAGTTAAAGTTGGTAGAATTGCAGGCCAATTTGCAAAACCTAGATCCAAAGATACCGAAATTATAGATGAAATTGAGCTTGAGTCTTATAAAGGCGACATAATTAATGGAATTGATTTTAACGAAAAATCAAGAAAACCTGATCCTGAGAGATTAATTAAAGCATATAATCAATCAGCAGCAACTTTAAATTTAATTAGAGCCTTTTCACAAGGGGGGTTTGCTAATTTAAATAAAATTCATCAATGGAATTTAAATTTTGTTGAAGAAGATAACGCAAAGAAATTTAAAGAAATTTCTTCTAGAATTGATGAGTGTTTAGCTTTTATGAATGCATGTGGCATAAATGAAAAAAATGTAAGGCAACTTTATGAGACAGAGTTTTTTACAAGTCATGAAGCACTTTTACTAGATTATGAAGAAGCATTAACTCGTATTGATAGCACTTCTGGAAAATGGTATGACGTATCTGCTCATATGTTATGGGTAGGTGATCGTACTCGTCAAATCGATGGTGCTCATATAGAATTTTTGAAAGGTATTGAAAATCCTATAGGTATTAAAGTTGGTCCAAGTACAGATTCAGATGAGTTAATTAAAATATTAGAAGCTCTTAATCCAAAAAATGAACCAGGAAGAATCACTCTTATTTGTAGAATGGGTGCAGAGAAAATAAATACTATTTTACCAAATATAATAAATAAAGTTAAAAAAAATGGAAATCAGGTTGTTTGGGCTTGTGATCCTATGCATGGAAATACTATTAAATCAAATACTGGTTATAAAACCAGACCTTTAGCAAATATATTTTCAGAAATTCAACAGTTTTTCAATATTCATAAGTCTCTAGGAACTTATCCAGGAGGAGTACATTTAGAAATGACAGGCCAAGATGTTACAGAATGTATGGGTGGCTTACAGGAAATTACAGATGAAGATCTTAAAAATAGATATCATACCTTCTGTGATCCTAGATTAAATGCCTCACAATCATTAGAGTTAGCTTTTCTTATTTCTGATTTTTTGAAGGATGAAAAATTTCTTTCTGCCAAATCTTCAAGTTTATAATATATAATCTTTAATTATAATGGATCTTAATGAAAAAATAAATTTTATTTCAAATTGGATAAAGAGTTATACTGAAAATTTGAACTTTAAACCTGTTTCTCTTGTAGTAGGTGTTTCCGGAGGTGTTGACTCAGCTTTAACAAGCACATTATGTGCAAAAACTGGTTTGAAAACTATAGCTATTTCAATGCCAATAAAACAAAATATTCAACAACATGAACTAAGCTTAAGGCATTTGAAATGGTTAAAAGAAAATTTTGATGATGTTAAGACTTTAACTATAGAACTAGATGAAATATTTCAGTTATTTGAAAGGCATCTAAAAGATTTTAATAATAAACTTGCTTTTGCTAATTCCCGGTCAAGACTAAGAATGGCGACCTTGTATCATATAGCTCAAAGCAATAATGGATTAGTCGTTGGTACCGGCAACAAAGTAGAAGATTTTGGAGTTGGTTTTTATACAAAATATGGTGATGGTGGAGTTGATATTTCTCCTATTGCTGATTGTACTAAATCAGATGTATGGGAAATGGCATCGAAACTTAATATAATAAAAGATATAGTTGAAGCTGAACCAACTGATGGATTATGGGATGATAGTCGAAATGATGAAAATCAACTAGGATTAAGTTATAAGCAAATAGAGGAGGCTATGACTGATAAAAATAGTAAATATTATAAAAAATATTTAAAAATAAGAGAACCTAACTTGCATAAAATGAATCCAATACCTGTTTGTATTCTACCTAAAAAATAATATGAAATGTAGATTTGCTCCTAGTCCAACAGGAATGATCCATGTTGGAAATGCTCGATCAGCTCTATTAAATTGGGCTTATGCAATGAATAATAATGGAAAATTTATATTACGAATAGATGATACAGACATTGAAAGATCATCATCTAAAAATGAAAAAGATATAAAAGAGAATCTTAAATGGCTTGGTTTAGATTGGCAAAAAACTTTTAATCAATCATCTAGAACTGACTTGTATAATTCAAATATAGAAAAATTAAAAAATATTAATAGAATTTATCCATGTTTCGAATCTTTAGAAGAATTATCTCTTAAAAAAAAATCTTTATTATCTTTAGGCAAACCTCCTATTTACGATAGATCAGCATTAAATTTAACAAAAGATGAAATTAATTCAAATATTAAAAATGGGAAAAGACCACATTGGCGATTTAAATTAAATGATAAAAAAATATTCTGGAATGATTTAATAAAAGGAAATGTAGAATTTGAATCTATAAATCTAAGTGATCCAGTATTAATACGTGAAGATGGAACTTTATTATATCATCTACCTTCAGTTATTGACGATATTGAAGAAGAAATTACCGATATTATACGTGGTGAAGACCATATAACGAATACTGCATATCATATTCAAATATTTGAGGCTTTAGATGGCAAGGTTCCTAATTTTGCACATCATCCTTTTTTAACTGATGATCAGGGTAAAGGCTTTGCAAAAAGATTAGGAAGTCTTTCGATCAATAAATTAAAAGAAGAAGGTTATGAAAATTTAACTCTTCTAAATTATTTATTATTCATAGGGTCAAGTAAAGATATTGAGGCATTAGATAGTATTGAAAAAATTTTAAAAAATTTTGATATAAAAAATATTTCAAGTTCTTCATGTAAATTTTCATTAGATGTATTAAAATCACTTAACTCAAACATTTTAAAGGAATATAAATTTGATCAAGTTTCTGCAAGATTAAAATTAATAAATGACAATATTTCTACTGAAAAAATTTGGAAGTTCGGTAAAAATAATTTAGAATTTTTTTCTGATATTAAATTTTGGATTGCCACAATAAATAACATTATTGATATAAATAAATATAATTTTGATAATACATTAATTACAGCTGCTATTAATAATATACCTCAAGATCCTTTTGATGAAAATACTTGGGATTTTTGGACTAATGAAATAAAAAAAACTACAAGATTAAAAGGTAAAGATTTATTTATGCCTTTAAGAATAATTTTAACTGGTTTAGAAAAAGGTCCTGAGCTTAAGTATTTTATGCCTTTAGTTAATAAAGAGATAATTCTTAGAAAATTTGGAAAATTATAGAAAAAATTTATTAATACTCTAAGAACGAAATTTAATTATGCAAGCTGAAGATAAAATATACTTATTTGATACAACTTTAAGAGATGGTCAACAAACAACAGGAGTGAATTTTTCTGTTAGTGATAAGATGATTATTTCTAAAAATCTTGATGAATTAGGTATTGATTATATTGAAGGTGGTTGGCCAGGAGCTAATCCTACGGATAACGATTTTTTCTCTAGAAAATTAGAATTTAATAATTCTAATTTTACTGCATTTGGAATGACAAGAAGACCTGGAAGAAGTGCTGAAAATGATCCAGGATTAAATGCCTTAACAAATAGCCAAGCCTCAAGTATTTGCATTGTAGGAAAATCATCTTCTTTTCATGTTAAAAATGCTTTAGCTATTTCAGAAGAAGAAAATCTTTTAATGATCAAAGATAGTGTAACTTATATAAAAAATAAAAATAAGGAATCTATATTTGATGCTGAACATTTCTTTGATGGATTTAAATTAAATAGAGAATATGCTTTAAATTGTATTAAAGAAGCATACAAAGCTGGAGCTAGATGGATTGTATTATGTGATACAAATGGGGGAACACTACCTCATGAAATTAATGATATTATTGAAGAAGTCTTAAAAGAAATTCCAGGTAAAAATTTAGGTATTCACGCTCATAACGACACAGAAAATGGAGTAGCTAATGCTTTAGCAGCAATTAATGCTGGTGTTAGACAAGTACAAGGCACAATCAATGGTTTGGGAGAAAGGTGCGGTAATACAAATTTGGTTTCACTAATTCCAACATTGCTGTTGAAAACAAATTTTAGAACAAATATTCATTTAAATAAATTAAAATCTTTAACTAAGGTTTCGAGATTACTTAATAATTTATTAAATATTCCAAATCCCAAAAGCGCTGCCTACGTAGGAGAAAATGCATTTTCACATAAAGGAGGCTTACATGCATCTGCTGTTGCTAAAGATCCAGTTACTTATGAACATATAAAGCCTGAGTTAGTTGGTAATTCAAGAAATGTAGTTATATCCGATCAAGCTGGTAGGGCTAACTTGCAGAGCGAATTGAAAAAGCTTTCAATATCTATTAAAACTGAATCGATTAATGAAATACTAGAAATGATTAAACAGAAAGAATCAGAAGGTTTTTCATATGACACTGCTTTAGCAAGTTTTGAATTGCTTGTTAGAAAACATTTAGGAGAAGTATCTGAATTTTTTAATTTAACAAAATTTAGAGTAACAGATGAAAGAAGATGGAATGCAAAAGGTAAGTTAGTTACAGATTCTGAAGCAACTGTATATTTAAAAGTAAAAAATGAAGAAAAAATGACAGTTGGAGTTGGTAATGGTCCAGTAAATGCAATTGATAGTGCTTTACGCCAAGCTTTGATTAACTTTTACCCTAGTTTAATTGATCTTAAATTAACAGATTACAAAGTAATGATTTTATCATCTGAAAAAGGAACGGGAGCAATTACCAGAGTTTTAATTGAATCAACAGATAATTCTAAAGTTCATTGGACAACTGTTGGTGTTTCAGCAAATATAATTGATGCTTCTTATAATGCAATATACGATAGTATAACTTATAAATTATATAATGATTTGAGATAAAATTTTGTATCTAAATAGAACTACCTTTGTATTAGTCAGACCCCAGTTACCTGAAAACATCGGTATGGTTGCTAGAGCAATGGACAATTTTGGTTTTAATAAACTATCTATAGTATCTCCAAGGGAAAAATGGCCTAATAAAAAAGCCATGGATGCTTCAAAAAATGCAAAAAAAATTATAGAAAATACCAAAGTTTTTTCAGATATAAATGAAGCTTTAAATAAGTTTAATTTAGTAATAGCAACCACAAATAGAAAACGTTTTTTAGAAAAAAAAACATGCAATAATTTTTTACAATTAAAAAAATCTTTAAATATTCAAAAAAATTCAGCTATAATTTTCGGTCCCGAAAATTCTGGTCTTTCAAATACTGAAATTCGATTAGCAGATTACATTTTTACAATACCTACTGTTAATTTTAACAAATCTTTAAATTTATCTCATGCGGTATCAATTATTGCATATAAAATACATGAACATCAATTGATTTCAAAAAAAAATCAAATGACTATCGATAATGCATTTGTAGAAAGAGCACCAAAAAAAGATTTATCAAAATTTATGGAACACTTAATAAAAATACTAGATAAAGCTAATTTTTTTAAACCTTCTGAAAAAAGAGAAAGTATGATTAATAATATATTTTCATTATACCTTAAGGCAAATTTATCAAAAAAAGAAATACAGATGTTGTGGGGCATGCTTAAAAAACTAAGCAAATAGGCTAAAAATGAACAATATTCAATTTGACAACATTAATTTTATCTCTATATACCCCCGTTAATACATGACAAAAAGAAGTACAACTAAATACAAAATTGACAGAAGACTTGGATGTAATCTTTGGGGTCGGCCAAAAAGTCCATATAATAAAAGAAATTCTAAACCTGGTCAGCATGGCGCAATGAGTCAAAGAAAAAAACTTTCTGACTATGGAAATCAATTATTTGCAAAGCAAAAGTTGAAATTTTACTATGGCGATTTAACTGAAAAACAATTTAGGAGAATTTATAAAAAAGCATCAAATATTAAAGGAGATACAAGTCAAATATTAATTGAACTTCTTGAAAGAAGACTTGACGCTATAGTTTATAGAATGAAGTTTGTCCCAACAATTTTTGCTGCTAGACAATTAGTAAATCATGGACATGTTCAAGTTAATGGTAAGAAAGTTAATATTCCATCATATACAGTTCAAGATGGGGATGAAGTATCATTAAAAAATCAAAGTAAAGAAATAAATCTTGTACAAGAATCAATTGTTTCACAAGAGAGAGAAATACCTGAGTATATAGAAGTTGATGTTAAGGAATTTAAAGGAAGATTTTTACGTGCACCTATGATGCATGATGTTCCTTATCCAGTTACAATGGAACCTAACTTAGTAATAGAATACTATTCTCGATAAAATTTTTCTTTTATAATAACATCGATTATAAATATAATAATTCCTATCCAAATAATAAAAAAAGATATTAGTTTTACTAAGTGGAGTTCTTCTTTCAAAATAAAAACTGAAGTTATAAAATGAAAAGTAGGTGCCAAATAAAATAAAACACCAGCATAACCTAAAGAAATGTGTTTAATACCCAGATTAAAAAAAAATAAAGGAAAAATTGTTACGATTCCAGTCATAATTAAAAATATAGTAGTAAAAGAATTGTAATTTAAAAAAAAACCGGATCCTTTTATATAAATATAAATTAAATAAGGAAAAGAAAATAATGAAATTACAGTACATTCATATAAAAGACCTAAAGCAGGCCTGACATTAATTTGCTTCCTTAACAATCCATAAATTCCCCATGTAGTACCTATTAATAAAGCAATGTATGGATAAGGTTTAATATTAAGAAATAAAAAAATAATTGCAATTAACATTAAGCTAACTGAAGTAAACTTTAGTAAATTAATTTTTTCACTTAAAAAAAAATAACCTAAAAGAATGCTGATCATAGGAGTAATAAAATATCCCAAAGAAGCATCCTGAACTTTATTTATACTTACAGCAAAAATAAATCCTGTCCAATTTATAGTAATCAATGAAGCTGTAATCGATAAAATTATTATATTTTTTTTTGAATTAAATATTTCAATAAAATCTCTAATTTTAACAAAAGATAATAATATCAAACAAAGAAATATAAACGACCATAAACCTCTATGAAAAGCAACTTCTAAAGGTGGAACGTATTTTATTTCATTAAAGATTAATGGCTGTGGCATTCCCCAAAAAACTGAGGCTATGCAAATATAAAAAGTTCCTTTGTAAAAAGAATGAAATTTCAAAACTATCTAGATTTTACTTCAATACCTTTTCTATTTAATAACTGTAAAAGTTCTCCGCTTTCATAAATTTCTTTTACAATATCGCATCCACCAACAAATTCTTCTTTTATATATAGTTGAGGTATTGTTGGCCAATTAGAAAATTGTTTTATTCCCTCTCTCATTTCATTACTATCTAAAACATTAATACTATTAAACTTAACACCTATATCAGTTAGTATTTGAACTACTGCAGCGGAAAAACCACACATAGGGAAAACTGGAGTTCCTTTCATAAATAAAACAATATCATTGGATTTAATCTCATTTTTAATCATTTCTGTTACATCAATAATTTTATTTTCTTCCATAATTACTCCGATTTAGTTTTAAGCATAAGTGCATGCAATTCATTACCCATTCCACCTTTTAAAGCATCATAAACCATTTTATGCTGCTCTACACGAGTTTTTCCTTTAAAAGTTTTTGATATAATTGTAGCACTATAATGATCTCCATCTCCCTTTAAATCATTAATAGCAATTTTGCAGTCTGGTATTGAATCTTTAATTAACTTTTCTAATCTTTCTTGGCTAATAGGCATAATAACTAAATAGTTTAGAAATATAAAAAAATAAAGACTATTTAACTTTATTTTTGAAAATCCAAGCTATTTTTTCAATTTTATCATTTTTCATCATGATCTTTTTTAACTCTTTCTCTGAAATATATTTTCTTATTTCTTTATTTTTTAATAATGTTTCTTCAAAATCTCTATTGTTATTCCATGTAGTCATTGCGCATTTCTGGATTATAGAATATGCTTTTTGTCTAGATAGACCTTTTTTAGTTAGAGTTAATAATAGATTCTGACTTTTATGTAATCCTCCTAGAAGATTTAAATTTTTTTTCATATTTTTTGGATAAACAACTAATTTTTTGATAACATGATTAAGTCTATCTAATGCAAAATCTAATGCTATTGTTATATCAGGCGCAATAATTCTTTCGACACTTGAATGACTAATATCTCTTTCGTGCCACAATGCTATGTTTTCAAGAGCAGGAGTTACACCGCTTCTAATATATCTAGCGATACCAGTTAAGTTTTCACTTAACACAGGATTTCTTTTATGAGGCATAGCTGATGATCCTTTTTGATTTTTGTCAAAAAATTCTTCTACTTCTAAAATTTCAGTTCTTTGTAAATGTCTTATTTCAATTGCTAATCTTTCTATTGAAGAAGCAATAATTCCTAAAACAGAAAAAAAGAAAGCATGTCTATCTCTTGGAATTACTTGAGTAGATACGTCTTCAGTTTTAAGACCCAATTTTTTTGCAACAAATTTTTCAACACTTGGGTCAACAGAATTGTATGTTCCAACAGGTCCTGAAATTGCACATATTGAAACTTCTTTTATTGCTTGATCTAATCTATTAACATTTCTTTTAAATTCAAAGTAAAAAGAACTTAGTTTTAATCCAAAGGTTATTGGTTCAGCGTGTATGCCATGACTTCTACCAATCATATAATGATTTTTGTACTTAATACTTTGTTTTTTAAGTGTTTTTATTAGATTACTTAATTGCACTTTTATTATTTCAGCAGAATTTTTAAGTTGAATAGAAAAACTTGTATCGATTATATCGCTAGAAGTTATTCCATGATGAAAATATTTTGATGATTCACCAATATATGAACTTACGTTATTTATATATGCAATAACATCATGCTTGGTAACTTTTTCAATTTTATTTATTTCGCTAACATTAAATTTAGCTTTTTTTCTTATATCTTTTGCTGCTTTTTGAGGTATTACTTTTAATTTTGCTAATTGCTCAGCAATTAGACATTCTATTTCAGTCCATATTTTAAATTTATTTTCATTTGTCCATATTTTTTCTATTTGTTTTCTATTATATCTAGGAATCATATTTTCTTTTTATATTTCTTTTATAGGAAAATCAGAATTATTTTCTGAAAGTGTAAATATTTCATTACCATTTTCTGTAATACCAATGGTATGTTCAAATTGAGCTGATAAAGATTTATCTTTAGTTACGGCAGTCCATCCATCAGATAAAATGATTGTTTTCCAATCTCCAACATTGATCATAGGTTCAATGGTAAAAATCATTCCTGGTTTAAGTTTTACACCCTGACCTTTGTTTCCATAATGCAAAACACTAGGAGGTGTGTGAAATTTTTTTCCAATACCATGTCCGCAAAATTCTTTAACAACGGAAAAATTTTTATTTTTTGCATAATTTTGAATCTTATAACCAATATCACCTAAGGTTTTTCCAGGTATAGCATTTCTAATACCTATTAATAAACATTCATAAGTTGTTTTTAATAATTTATATTTTTTTTTATCAATTTCACCAACTTGAAACATTCTTGAACTATCTCCATGCCATCCTTTTAAAATAACAGTTACATCTATATTAATGATATCTCCATTTACTAAAATATCTTTCTCTGAAGGTATTCCATGACAAACAATTTCATTTTTAGAAGTGCATATATGTTTAGGAAAAGGAACTCTTTCTCCAGGAATTTCTCCATAGTTAAATGGTGCGCATATAGCATTATTATTATCTGCAATACCTTTGCAAAAATCATTAATTTCTAAAGTTGAAATACCAGGTTTAATTATTTCTTTTAATTCATCTAATATTCTTGCAGCTAAAGAACCTGCATTTCTCATTCCTTTAAAATCTTCTTTATTGTAGAGAGGGATATTATTTTCTAGCATGTATAAATGTTAATATACTAATCTTTAATAGTATTAAATACATAACAAATAATTATTTAATCTGAAAATATTAATATATAGAAATAATTATGGAAATTTTAAAAGCAGGTATATTAGTTATAGGGGATGAAATATTATCTGGAAGAACACATGATACAAATTCTAATTTTATAGCAAAAAAACTTAATGATTCTGGAATATCACTTGAAGAAATTAAAGTAATAAAAGATCAAAAAACTGTAATTATAAAAAATATTAAATCATTCAAGAATAAATATAACTACGTATTTACTACTGGAGGGATAGGACCAACTCATGATGACATTACTGCAGAAAGCATTTCAGAAGCTTTAAATTTGAGATATTGTTTTCATGATGAGGCATATAGAATTTTGGAAAATTATTATCCCAAAGGCGAGTTTAATATCGGTAGAAAAAAAATGGCAAAAATGCCTGAAAATGCAGAATTAATTGTAAATCCAATGACTGTTGCGCCAGGATTTATAATTGAAAATATATATGTTTTACCAGGAGTTCCTGAAATAATGCAAAAAATGTTTATCAACGTGTTACAAAAAATAAAAACAGGTACTCCAAAAAAAACTTTAACAATTAATACAAATTTATATGAAAGTACAATATCAGTAGATTTAGAAAAGATTCAAAAAAAATATACAGAATGTAATATAGGAAGTTATCCTTTTTTTAATTATATAAAAAAAACAGGAGGAGTTAATATAGTTGTATCTTCGTGGACTTTAGATGATCTAAGTGTCAT
The DNA here is from genome assembly GCA_002938205.1 of Alphaproteobacteria bacterium MarineAlpha5_Bin5. GTDB lineage: Bacteria > Pseudomonadota > Alphaproteobacteria > HIMB59 > CACPNW01. The sequence goes on along the minus strand of PTKZ01000015.1, from coordinate 1,674 downwards.
TTCAAAAGAAATTGAAAATATGATTTCATTATTAGGTGGTAAAAGTTTAATAGTCTGATAAATGCAACAAAAATTGGCCTCGTGGTGTAATGGTAGACACAAAGGACTTAAAATACTTGCCCAAATAGTACTGCAAAATTAAGATATTTTAAATTATTTAAATGAAATCAAAAATATCCAAACATTTTTAAGTCAATATTAAGCTTCTTTGATAATTTAGTATTTTCTTCAAAAAAATATTTCTTAATAATTTTTTTTTCCTTATCATTGTATCCAATAATTTCTTTTGCTAAAAATTTATGTATTAGTAATTTAGTATTCTTATGAAATAATTTACGAAGAATTTTGAAAATTATTGACTTTTTAAATAACAATATAAACTTAGTGTCTTTATGAAAACTCCCATCATTATATCTCCAAACCTTGTTTGTTGTTTTTTCTTTCATTAAATTGAAGGACTCGTTTTCATGTATCATTAAATAGTTTGAAAAATTTTTTATAAACAATTTACTATTTTCTACAAATTCTTCATATACTAATACATTAATATTTTTCTCACCAAATAAAGATAACAATTCATTATTTATTTTATTATAATAAAAATAAGTCATAATTTTTGAAGTAATATCATCATTGATCACATTTTTATTTAATCTTTTAATTATATCTTTAAATTTAATATTTTTTTTATACAAATAATGAATTGCAGTATCAAAATGGGTGTAATATGATTTTAAAAATTCACATTGATTTCGAATTGTATAAAAAATTTTTAGGTTTATTTTTTCATCAAATGTATTAAATAATTTTTTTAGTCTATAAAAAAGTTCAGCAGTATCATTAAATAAATTTTTATTTCTGTGTATAATTTCATTATCAGTTATTTTAGCATTCATAGCATCTCTTAGTAGATACTCGTATGATTGCCTTCCTGGATTTAAAAAACCAGTATACGAAATTAGGTTTGTTTTATTTTGATCAAATTGTATTCCAGAAATTTTTGAATGTAAATTTGTTAGAGATTTATTAAATTGATCACGAGAAGTATGAAAAATATAGTATAAAATGTATAAAAGAATGTCGTTATTTTTATTATTTTGAACCAAATTTAGTTCTTTTTGATATTTCTGGCTTACTGCTCCTAGATAGTTTATTTCAGAGTGTTTTGAATAAAACTCTCTCTCAAATAATGTAGATGCGGTGTTTGGGTAACCAATATGAATATATAAATCCATATATTATTATAATAATACAAGTATTCCACTAATACAATAATATAAACATGTTTTTTAAAGTAAAAGGATGCTTTCTCAAAAAAAAGTGGTGGGGCGTTTAAATAGGCGCACACCATAGTTCTTGCCAGGTATCTTACTTGAAATTGATTCATTCTCTGGTGTTAATTATTTTAGCGATTCAAGCTTCCAAAAAAAAACTTTAGACCCGATAGAACACCCTTACATTGAATCTAAACAGCTATTTATTTTCGGTCCAATTACGAATCATTTTTGTTGCAATTTTAACTATCCCATTTAATTGCAACTTATGTTAAAGTGCTTTCAGAAAGTGAAGAAATATAATAGAAATCTTTCTGAAAAACAATTGGCCTCGTGGTGGAATGGTAGACACAAAGGACTTAAAATCCTTGCCCTTTTGGGAGTGCCGGTTCAAGTCCGG
>PTKZ01000014.1 GCA_002938205.1 Alphaproteobacteria bacterium MarineAlpha5_Bin5 | reverse complement strand
GTAAATTCTGCCGTTCCAGCTTCATGGGCATTGCCCAGATGATTAAGTTGTCCACCATGCTTTCCAATAAATCTTTCGGGAATGTTAACAAATGGATCATCAGGCAAACGATCCGCTATTGGCGGCAAATCAGAATTACCAAAAATCAACTTGTTGAATTCAACAATCTTTGGGTTTTCAGTAAGTGTTGGCATTGTACAATTGCCTTTTTTTTCAAATTCCGAAATGGTCATTAATTTGATGCTCTCAACTTCAATGCCCTGCGTATCTGTGATAGTTATAGCAGGACATGTCCCAGCTATAGCTATCGTTGAATTTAAAAAAAGAAAAGATATTATACTGACCAAACAGGTTAGTAATTTTTTAAAATTCATCATAATTTTTTCCTCCTATTTGGTTTGTTAATCATTAACAAATCAAATCTAATTATAAAATCAAATACCAATTTTTTACAAATCTTAGCAGATCTAAAAAATAACTACTGGCATAATTTATAGATACATACTAGACGAATTTTTAGTTAAGAATTACTAAAATTGACTGTCTATATAGTAGAAAAAAATATTTTACTTATTTAAAATAAATCAAAATATAAATTAAGAAATATAAAAATAATTAGAAAAATTTTCTTTATTACTCAATAATAATAAAAAATTTTCTTTTCTTCTATTATTTTTTTTATCCACAATAAGAAAACTGAAGTATTTTTATGAGACTATTATAAATTATAAAACTTAGTAATACGAATAAATGAAAAAGTCGGTTTTATTTATTTGTGCTGACCAGTGGCGATGGGACTGTTTTGGTTTCATGAAACACAAGAATGCTCTCACTCCTAATATAGATAAATTAGTGGAAAGAAGTACTGCATTCACCTCGCATTTTACAGGAATTGTTCCTTGCGGCCCTGCAAGAACAACAATGTTAACTGGGTTATACCCTTTTATACATCGCTCAGTTACAAATGGCGCTCCTCTGGATAAACGTTTTACAAACATAGCAAAAGAAGCAAGAAAAATTGGCTATGATCCAAAACTATATGGTTACACAGACACTAGTTGGGATCCGCGATATCTTGATCCTGAAGATGAAAAGAATTTCACATACGAATCACCTATGGAAGGTTTTGATCCTGTTTGTCATTTACCACAAGGTAATCCAATTACTTGGGCAAACTATTTAAATAAAAATGGTTTTGACATTAAAAATCCAAAAGATCTTTATCAAGAACGAAAACCACAAAAAGGACAAGGCTTTATTTATGAGCCTTTTCACATACCAACTGAACATTCTGATACTTCTTTTTTAGCAAATCAAGCAATTCAAGATTTAAAAAAAATAAGTGATCCATTTTTTATGCATATTTCTTTTTTACGACCTCATCCACCAATGTATGTTTCTGAACCTTGGCATAGTTTAATTAATCCAAATGACATTGATTTACCAATAATGCAGAAAACATATGAAGAAATGCAAAAGGATCATCCATTTCTTAATGAAATTATCCGTACATATTTTCATAATCAATATTCTTCAGAAATCTGTTTTTCAAAATTAACTAACCAAGACATAAAAAATATTATTGCTGTTTATCTTGGAATGTGTGCTGAAGTTGATTTTAATATTGGTAAAATTATAAACACATTAGAAGAAACTGGGAAAAGTGAGAGTACGATGATAATTTTTACAAGTGATCACGGTGAAATGCTAGGCGAACATAGGCTTTGGGGGAAATTAGGATATTGGGATTCCTCCTTTCGTATCCCTTTAATTATTCATATACCTAAACAAAGTCCAAAAATAGTTGAAGAAATGACAGAGTCTGTTGATGTATCTCCAACTATTCTTGATTGGTTAGGTGCAGAGATTCCGACAAATTGGAATGGACGTTCTCTTCTTCCTATAGTTGCAAATATAGAAAAAAAATTAGAGCCTAGAGACTATGTTGTGTTTGAATTTGACTTTCGACATGCTTATTTTTCAAACTTTGTTAAAAATAATAAGCTTGCTCCAGAAGAATGTTCTTTAGCGGTTATTAGAACTCAAGAATGGAAATATGTTCACTTCACTTCACTCCCATGTATGTTATTTAATTTAAAAAATGACCCTCATGAACAAGTAAATTTAGCAAATCAAAAACAATATATGAATATTCAAAATGACTTGCTTTCAAAATTATTGAGTCACCGTATACGTCATTCAGAAAGAGAGTTATCAAATATTGAACTCACATCTAACGGCATTATTAAGAGAACTGGATCTGCGGATAGAAAATCAATTCTTTCAAACATTAGTTCTTTATCTAAAGCTCCTTAAAAATTTATAAAACACTTACTTAGTAAAATTAAATTAAACTCGTCGTAATCTCGTCGTAACGATATTTAAAAAATTGAATTTTTTGATATTAAAAAGCCAAGTTTTCTGGTAGTTTGGTTCACGCACCGAGCAACAGAACGCCCCACTACATTCTTGATTTTTGATTCATTTCTCTAGTTTTTTTTAAGATGCCCTAATTTCACGCGTCATATACGCGTCATACGAAAAAGAAATTAGTATTTAAAAAATATATAAAAAAAATAACCAATAGAAAGATTTAAAATTTTCTTTTAAATTTTAAATCAAAACTCTTTAAGTATTTAAAATTCATGTCAAAAGAATTAATAATATTTTTTAAAAATATAGTTAAAAACTTTTAGATAAATTTAAGTTTGCTTGTTGATTTATTTTTTCAGAAAATGGATGAACATCGAAATTAAAATTAAGATCAAAACCTTTTATGTTCTTAATATGATCAAAACTTGCTGTGGTATTATCAGTACCATTGAAAGTTATCCCATATTCAGTTTTTCTATTTGTAACCCAACCTAAGGCAAAATACATTGTATCAGTGTGAGTACTGCCCAGGGTTTCATATCTTTCATAATTCATAATAGCTGAAAAACCATCATCTGTTGAAAAATCAAAACCTATACCTGCTCTTAAATTATCCCTTGCTTTATTGCTAACGGTCAACGTGTATTCTGTTGCTGGATCTGTAACATACGAAAGTGTTGCATCAGAATCTGGACTAAAATCTGCGCTATATTCTAATCGACCCATTTGTTTTATCGTCATACCTTGATTAATTTGTTTGGTACTATCTAATAATAAACCAATTGAAGTTATTCCTGTTATGATTTTATTCTTTTCATAACTTAATGCATTTTTTCCTGTTTCATCGTATGCACCAAGCTCAGTATAACCTATATCAATTCTTCCAAGTGGATTTAAATTAAAATCATCTTTATTAATTACTTTGCTATAGTTTACAGAACTGAATACTTGTTTGCCGTCTCTTTCACCAGTTAAAGTATGAGAGTTTTTCTTCCTTATAAGATCTGACTTTAAAGTACTTATCCCAAGTAAACCATCTAAGTAATTTGTATTATTGCGAGATAAAGTTCCATATAAACTTAAGCTATAAAATTTAGTATCAGTCCCAGTTCCTGAAGAACCTACATCGACAATATCTTCACCGTACCCAAATGCAACGCCATACATGCTTTCTTGATTTGTCCGATTATCTATTCCAATTATTATTCCATTTGCCTCTATGTCTCTTGCTAATGTCGATTCTTCTTCTCCTGTTTTTCCAACACTAATTTGACCTTCGCTCCAAAAGAACCAATCATTATGATGATTTTCATTTATTGTATCTTGGATAGTAGATGCAGGAATTACTTTTGAAAGAGTTGAAATCATTGGGTCTGAAAATTGAAATGTAATATTTTGATTGTTGAGATTATCTAGATCTTTATGTCTTCTCAACCATTCAATTCGATGCATTACGGATTTTGTTGTATGTTTAATTATTCGATGGGACATTTCCACTTGAGCTTCAATCAATCCAACAACTTCTTTATCTAATAAAGGATTCTCTTGACCGGTCGAAAAATTGCAAGTTGTTGCATCATTAATACCCGCATAAGAAAGGCTGCCTGAATCATCGAAAGCAGTAGAATCAATGGTGATATAGTAACTTGTTTCTATATCAAAGGTAGTTGAAACATTAACAGTAATTTCAGTAGTACCTGTTCCTGTTACACTTGATCCTGTTACGTCTATTGTTTCCACAACTGAATCATCAGAGGATTTTTTTATTACAATATTTCCACTTTCTACATCCACAGCTTCACTAAAAGTTAGAACAATATCATGATCAACGCCAACCCCAGTCGCTCCATCAGTAGGAGAACAAGAAGAAAGGGTTGGTTCACATTCTACTATACCATATGGACAATCTAATGCATATTCCATAACAAATTGCCTTCCTGTGTTATTACTGAAATGACCAGTTGTTACGAAAAATTTAGATCCATCATTATTAAACTCTAAACCCTCAAGAACTCCTGTTACACTGCTATGATCTGGAATATTAGAATTATAATCACCTGCTTTATTTTGATAATCATCTCTTATGCTAAAATTGCCGAGTAAAGTGATTGTAGAAGATAAATCAAATGCAGTTGATAAACTCCATTGGAAAATTTTATCTTCAGTTCCATCATTTACAAACATTTGTTTGCCATCATTGCTAAATCTTATAGCTGTTGCTGCATCATTTGATATTACACCACTTGTATCAAAAGAAAAATTTGCGCCACCATATGAAGCTGTCCCAAGATCGTAATCAGTCGATAATGCGAATTGATAAATTTTGCCATCAATTGGCGATGAAACAAATATTTTTGAACCATCATTGTTAAAAGTTACACCTTTTATAGCTTCAGCATTAGCTGAACTAACATCTGTTCCTGAGTCGTCTAAATCAAAACCTGGATCATCGCCAGCATCAACTAAGTCAGTCATTCCATCATCTATGTCATATGCAGTACTGCTTTCAATACCAACTGAACAAACACTATTATTGTTATTAGAAGTACTAGAGCTTGTACTATCAACTACGACAATCTGCGTTCCATCACCATTCCAAAATAAATCCGCTGGATTAACTAGACTGTTTTTCCATCCACTACCACATTTGCCTCTGATGCCTTCTGTGACATAATCATCAGCAATTCCGTTAGCATCTTTACTAATTCCTGACAAATCATAAGCATTACTTAAGGTAAATTCCGATATCTTATCCGTTGAAGAACTATTAACACTATTGTTGGTCGACATAGAAGCAAGAATATACATCTTAGTACCATCAGAGTTAAAAGTAATGCCTGTAGAATGACGAAGGTTATGAATATAAAGAGAATCAGTATATGTTGGTGCTGCAAAAGCTACTTTAGTATCAATCATTAATAAAATAAGAATTTTAGTTATGGATAAAAATAATATCAATAAATATGATACAGCTTTTCTTAAAAAATCTATCATAAAAAAATTTTCAAATGTTACTAAAACGTTTTGGCATAAAGGCAAATATTATTTTGAAAATTCAACAATTTAATCAAAAAAAATCTTATATTTTAAAATTTTTGTCGATTTTTCCTAAAAAAAACGTTCTTAAGATAAATGCCCTATATGTTATTTAAATAAAATAAAAGTGATTTTTTCACAGAAAATATTATGAAAAAAGGTAATATTAAATAAAATAAATAATTACAAAGAAAGGATTAAGATATGGAAAAAGGTATGCTTGTATTGGCAAAATTTAAATCGGGAGATGGAACATTTGAAAAATTCATGGGATGGATGCAGTCAGATGAAGGAATGGGTGTAAGAAAAAGTATCGCTCATGTTGAAAAAACAGTGCCGGCAATAGCGCCCGATAAAAGTTATATTATGTTTAAACTCTCTGTCCATAACGAAGAAGGTTTGAAAGAATTGTCGTCAGGTAATAATCCGATAGCAAAACCTATTTGGGATGAATGTATTGAAAGTATTCAACTGTGGGAATTAAGTTCAATTAATATTTAATTTTTATACTCAACAGAAGTTAAAAAGGTTTCTGATAAAATAATAATTAGAATTAAGGTCCTTAAAAGTTTTTTCAAGCTAATTTATATTACGGGTTTTTTTTTACTTTTATCAATTTTTAAAGAAAAAATGTCAGGTCTTGAGTAATGTCCTGTTGCATCAAATCTTCTGCGAGAGACACGTGATAAAGAAACATCAATTTCAGAAAAAAGTATACCTTTTTCTTTATTCATTGGACCAGCATGTAACTCACCAAAAGGTTTGTATATAACTGCATCTCCACAATTAACCCATTCATCTTTTGTAGGAAATAATTCATTGTAATGTGGAAGATCTGAGGGAATATCAGAAGCTTGTATTGCAGTTGCGCAACTAATAACCCAACAACCTCCTTCTTTTGCAATGTGTTGCATAGTAGCTATCCAGGTCTTACCTTCATCCCACGTTGGAGCAACATAGATATCAATATTTTGTGAATACATTGCATATCGAGCTAAAGGCATGTAGTTTTCCCAACACAACAATGCTCCTATTCTTCCTACTGCAGTTTCAACAACGTTAAGACCTGAAGCATCTCCAAAACCCCAAACCATTCTTTCAGGATTTGTTGGCATCAATTTTCTATGGTTATTTAATATTTTCCCATCAGCATCAATAATGATACAGGAGTTGTACAAAGTTGATCCACTTATCTCACTATCAATTTCTTGATGACCGGCAACTATAACTAATTCATTTTTTCTTGCAGCTTCTTGAATTGGTTTCATGTGGTTTTTTTTTAAGTCTACTGAATTTGCTTGTGAGATTTTAAATAGATCATCCGTTTTTTTCATGTCTGCCCCTGGTTTTAAACGCCACACAAATTCAGGATAACCTGGAAACCAAGTTTCTGGAAAAACAACTAATTTTGAACCTTCTTTAGCTGATTGTTCAATTAAACTTACGGCGCGCTCAATACTTTCCTTTAAATTAAGATAAACTGGTGGTTGTTGTATTACTGAGACTTTTATATTTTTTTTCATTGCTTGTTATTATACCGAGAAAAACTTGGTATGAAAATGCTTACTTTATATCTATAATTTATATAAACTGTCTATTAGGTTTATTAATTATTTTGAAGATTTCAATGAACAAAAAATATCATAAAATATATTTGTTAAATCCATTAAAATTATTAATTAGATTTTAAATGAAAACTAACTCAGAATATCAATGGCCATATCATGGCTCAAAGTTAATACCAAAGGACAAATTAAAACCTTTTTTACAAAGAGATAATATTAGTGGATTAACACACCTTTCTATCCATCTAGGACTTATTCTTTTCTCTGGTATTTTAATAAGTATTTCATCAAATATTTTCATTAAGATATTGGTAATGATTGCTCATGGAAGTTTCATTGCATTCCTATATGCAGGACTTCATGAATGTATTCATAAATCTGCTTTTAAAAATAAGAAATTAAATGAATTTGTGGGCTATTTTATAGGTTTTGTACTTATGAGATCTTTCCTAAATGGGAGATACAGACATATGGCACATCATACTTACACTCAACATCCAGAAAAAGATCCGGATAAAGTTGATTTCCCATCAAGTTATCTAGAATATTTTAAGCATGTTACCAGTTTCTCTGTATGGACAAGAATATTAGAAAATTTATTTAGACATTCTTTTGGAAAAATAAATGATTCAGAAAAAAATTATATTCCACATAGTGAAATTAGATCATTAGTATTTGAATCAAGAATTATGTTAATTGGTTATTTTTTCATATTGTTATTTTCGATTTATTTTAGTTCTACTTTTTTTCTAATTTATTGGCTTATACCAAGAATACTTGGGGAACCTTTTTTGAGATTAGTTAGAATGGTTGAGCACACTGGAAAGGATGAAACTGCCGACATGATACATAATACCAGAACTTCTTTTCCAAGTGCATTTTTAAAATTTCTATACTGGAACATGCCTTATCATATCGAACATCATTTATATGCAAGTGTGCCATTCCACAAACTTCCTAAATTTCATAAAATAATTAAACCTCATACAGATGAAGTTGAGCCATCTATTTTATCAGTGCATTTTGAAATTCTTAAACAAATTTGGAAAAATAAAAAAAATAAGAAAAAGGATAGTTTATTGAGTATTTAAAGAAATTTCTTCTATAATATTTTTATTTATGAAATGTATATTTGAATAATTAGACTAATTGTTAATGATTAATATTAGCTTATAATAAATTTTAATGATTTCACCAAAAAAAATTTCAATTTTAGGAGCTGGTCAAGCTGCAGCATACGCTTCTAATGAAATTAGAAAACATGATAAAGAAATCAAAATTACTATTTTTAGTGAAGAGAATTACTTACCTTATGAAAGACCCCCTTTATCAAAAGATAGCTTAACAGGAAGAAAAAAATATGAAGAGCTATCATTTTTTTCAAATGATTTTTATAATACAGAAAATATACAAATTAAAAATAATACTGTTGAAGAAGTTGATTTTGAAAAAAAAATATTAATCACTAATGATGCTCAAAGTCATACATATGAAACTTTACTCATAGCAACTGGTTCAAAAAATAAAATGTTAAATTTAGGTGAAAGCGAAGATGATATAAATAATAGTATTCTCTATCTAAGAAATATTGAAGATAGCAAAAAAATTAAACAAGCTATTAATACACATAATAAGTTTGCAATAGTGGGAGGAGGTTTTATTGGATTAGAAATTGCCTCAAGCATAGCTCAACTTGGTAAAGTTGCACATATTATTGAAATGGGTAGTCAGCTTATGGGTAGAGTGATACCACATCAAATAGCTTCATTAATATCAGATTATCATCAAAAGAATGGTAATACAGTTTTTTTAAATTCCAATATATTATCAATTCAAAAACAAAATACGGGATATCAAATAGATCTAAACAATAATAAAATAGATGTAGATTGTATAATAGCTGGTATTGGATCAATTGCTAATGTTGACTTGTTTGAAAATACTGCTCTTAAATTAGATAATGGTATTTTAACAGATGAGTTTTGTAGAACTTCAGAAAAAAGTGTGTTTGCTGCTGGCGATGTAGCAAATTTTTTTCACCCTTTTTATAATTCTCAAATGCGTTTAGAATCTTATCAACATGCACAAAATCATGGAATAGCGGCTGCAAAAAATATGCTTGGCTATAATTTACCCTATACAAAAATACCTTGGATGTGGTCCGATCAGTTCGATTTTAATTTACAATTGGTTGGTCTATGTAATAATTATGATCTAGAAGTTCAAAGAGGTGATAATATTGAAGAAGGAATAATTTATTTTTTTTTAAAAAATAAAAAAATAATAGGAGCATGTGGAGTAGGAATAGCAGGTAAAATAGGAAGAGATATTCGACTAGCAGGCAAAATTTCAGAAAATAAAGTTACAATGGATATAGAGGATTTGCAAAACAAAAAGATAAAATTAAATAAATTTCTCAAAATATAGTACGTAGGGTGTTTACAAAATCATAATCAAATTTATATGTATTAAAAGTTAATGAGTGAAAATAATGAAAATTGGTTAGAAGTTTCAGATGAATCTGGAATTGAGATTGAAGATATAGTGCGATTTGACCATGATAATAAGTCTTATTGTGTATATAAATTAGAAGATGGGTATTATGCCACAGATGGGTTATGTACACATGAAGCTGTTCATTTGGAAGATGGTCTGGTAATTGATGATGAGATAGAATGCCCTATGCATCAAGGAATTTTTAAGATCAAAACAGGGGAAGCTATTAGTCCGCCAGCTTGTGTGGATCTCAAAACATATCCAGTTAAAGTTGATAATGGTAAAATTTTTATTAAAATATTATCAAAATAATCCAAAGTAATTAAATTTTTCTATTTTAACTATGATTTTTAAATTAATTTAATTAATGTTGTTGATATTCTGACGATTGCAAATTAAAAATTTAATCTTGCTAAACAATCAAGAGAAAGTTGATGATTATATTTTGGTTGCCATCGTGTTAACTTGCAAGATTTGGACCTAGGTTGTAATTGAAAATCTTTTTCTGTTGGCTCTAAAAAGGCACTCTTTTTTAAATCCATTTCACAATTAGGAATAGAATGACCATAATATTCTATGCGATTTTTATCTACGTATCTATCCATGTAATCTAAATCTGATCCTCTATCACTCATTATATCATCCTCATATTCTAGGTGATCTTTTATTCCCCATTTAGAATCTTTATCATCATCAATCATTACTCCAGGAGCACATAATTGCACAAAACCAAGAACGTGAATTAATTCGTGAACATAAGGATGAAAACCTTCCATTACAGGATTTTCTCCTAAGAAAGTAACACCCATAGAAACTTCAATCATTTCATTAGGTCCATAAAAGAATGCGTCTCCTACCTGTCCCCATTCATGTTGATACTTGTCTTGATAAAAAATCGCATATAGTTTTTTTGGATTATAAAAACCACGCTTCACAGCTTCAGCAGCAAAATACCCTGCGCCATTATCTATTCTATTAATTTTTTTTTTCTTTTTATCTACTCTAATAAAACTAACATCTAATTTACCTTCTTTAGTTAAATCTAATCTAAATTGTTGTCCGTCAGTCTTACTTTTTAAATATTCATTTCCAGTTAATACTAGTTGTTCTATAGTTCCATTTACATCATATTTTTTATCTTCTGAATTAGATGCTAAAAGGTAAATAATATGCACTTGATAATCATCTGTAACATCTTCTTGATCATATAAAAATCTTCCAGGAATATCATCCTCTTCATTCTCATATGTTAAAGTTTTTTGATCTGAAATATTAACAAAATGTTTATTTGTTGATTTTATTTTATATCCACCATCTGAAGTATATTTTTCTTCATCAACAGAAAAAACCGTCCCGCTAAAAAATATACATATAAAAAATATTGTTATGAATTTTTTCATATAATAATTAGTTAACTTATTTGATTTACTTTAGATACAAATCATAATCCAGTTTCAATCACCACTTTACCATGCTTTGTACGTGGTTGACTAAGGTAATCCCAAGCCTCTCGATATTTTTCCATAGGATAAATACGGTCTATATTTGGTGTGATTTTTCCATCTTCAAGCGCTTTATAAACAAAGGCAGTTCCCTTAGTCTGCATCAAAGAATCTTCGACATAGTTAAATAAAGAATAGGGATGAAAGGTAGCATTTACCTTAAACATATCAACAATTGGCAGTTTAGGAAAAACTCCGTCCAATGTACCATAAAAAAATATGGTTGCATCCCGCGCAAGTGCTGGACTGTACTGAGCTATCATACCTGCGCCTACTGGATCAAAAGCTACATCAATGCCGTGACCATTGGTCATCTCTAGCAAATTAGCTGCCAAGTTATTATTTTCAGACACAATGACATGTGAAGCACCTGAATCTATAAGATAATCGCGGTTGTTTTCAAACCTTGTTGTGGCTATCATATTAGCTCCAAACATAGCTCCAATGTTTAGAGCTGCATTTCCAGCCGTACTAGTGGCTGCAGTTACAAGAATATGTTTTCCAGATGCGGCCTTACTCAACTCCACGATTGGATAATAAGCTGTCATAAATTGCATCCACACCGAAGAACTTTCAATTGCAGACAAATTCTTAGGAGCAGGTGTGACATAACGAGCATCTATAGTAACATAATCAGCACTAGCTCCTTTGTTGAAATAAAAATACGGCAAAGTACAATAGCGAGCACCAAGCTCAATCCCTGTCACACCTTCGCCAATTTCATCAACAATGCCAGCAGCTTCCATACCTATTCGAGCTGGAAAATTATTGAAACTGAACGAATAGCGGTCCAGCATCAAATCCATATCACCCCAGTTAAGCGCAAATGCCTCAATTCGTAAACGAATTTCACCAGGACCTGCTATATGGGGATTACAATTCTGCAAGACCAATCCCTTATAACCTGAATAGTTATTGATCACCCACTCTCGTGTCATATTTTTTAAGGATTTTATTAATTATTCTGAGATTCGGATATCGTATTTTTTAACTTGTAAAAAAGCAACATTCATTCTTTGAACAATGTTAAGTTTTCTGATAGTTTATTTAATGCTTCTGGCAACAGAAAGCCCTACTTTTAATAATATGTTAAAAAAAAAAATAGGATATAATGAAGCTTATTCATTAAAAACTCCTGAAGATTCAAAAAAACTATATAAAAAATGGGCAAAAACTTATGATAAAGAATTTGCTGTAAATTCAAATTATCTTTCTCCAAAAAAAATTTGTATTTATTTTAATAAGTATTCAAGAAAGACTGATACTCCAATTCTTGACGTTGGAGCTGGAACTGGATTAGTAGGTGAGTTTTTATATAAAAAAGGTAACAAAAAAATAATTGGAATAGACATATCTTCAGAAATGTTGAATGAAGCAAAATTAAAAGGTTGTTACTCTGAATTAATAGAGGCAGATATTACAAAAAAAATTCCATTAAAAAATGATTCTATTGGAGCAATTGTAAGTGCTGGAACTTTTACACATGGGCACGTAGGGGCTGATGCTTTTGATGAACTTTTACGTATTACAAAGCCTGGTGGGTTGTTTGTTTTATCTATTAATTCAAAGGTATTTATAAAAGGTGGTTTTAAAAAAAAATTTTTAAAAATTAAAAATAAAATTTCCTGTCCAATTTTTAAAGAATTTAACGCTCATGGTAAAAATAAAAAATTTAATGAAATAAAAATATTTGCATCGATTTTCCGCAAAAATTAAAATAAGTAAACAAAAATATGGTTCGAAAAATTATTTTAATTGATTTGTAAATTTACGATTGAGAATTAGAATAGATTTTTTTAGATAATAATTTTTTTAATTTAAAAAAAGATAATATATTACCCAATGCATAAGATAAATTAGATAATATAGTTATAAAATAAACATTAATTAAAAAAATAAAAGATAATTTAAATTTTTTAATATCATAATAAAATATTGAAAATGATAAAATGGTGAATATAAATAACAAATAATAAAATAAAATATTTTTATAAAAAAAAGAAAAAAAGATAATTAAGGAAATTAAAAAAACTAGAGGAATTAAACTCAATAACTTTCCCAAAAAATTAGAATAAAAAAGAGCTTCTTGTAAGTGTAATCCATATACAAATCTTTGTTTTAAAAAATTCAATATAGATCTATCTTTATGATAAACAATTAATTTTCCTAAATAATATATTTTTTGTTTACCATATTTTTTATTTATTTTTTGACACAATGCTAAGTCTTCAAAAATATATTGTTCTTTATTCATACCGTCTACTGAATCATATGTTGATTTTTTTATCATTAAATTACAAGATTCAAGCCAATCAAAATATTGATTTTTATCGGAGTATTTTCTTTTTGATAAATTAGCAGTACACAAAAAACTTTTTTTTGAATAATTTGTTAACAAATAAGATTGTTTTTCATTTTCAAAAGAAATTCCACTTGGCCCACCTACAACTAATACTTCATTATTTTGATCAAAAAAAATTTTTCCAGTCTCAAGCCAATTTTTGCTAGGATAAGCATCACTATCAATGAATGCTAGATATTCAGAGTCAATTAAAGAAGCCCCAATATTCCTTTTACCTGAAATTGTTTTTACTTTTGTTACAATAATTTTATAAGCAATTTTATTTTGCTTTAAATAATTATTTAAAAAACTTAATTTATTATTTTTTTCAATAATAACAGATAAAAAAAAATTTTTATATTTTTGAACAACAAGTCCTTTAATACAATTAATTAAAAGATCATCTATGTCTATAGATGGTATAATTACATTAAATTTAACCATATTAAGTAATTCAAAAATCAAAATATGATTTTAAAAATGAAAATTGATATCTAAAATTACTAGTAAAATTAAATGCTAATGCACATTCATAAGAACAGTGACATTTACTCTCTTTTATAAATTTTCTTAGTTTTAAATTCTTTTGATTGTTCCAAATTTTCATAAAATTCATATTATTTTCTCTAAGATCTCCAATGCAATCTTCCTCTAAAATTTCACAAGCAAAAATTTTACCTTTAGCATCAATAATGCCAAATAATTTACCTGCTGGACATGGACTTTGGTAAAAAGGTTTTAAATAATATTTACTAATAAAATTATACATTAATGTATCTTTTTTATAATGAAGCCTTCCCTGAGCAGAAGATTGATCATAGTTACTAATAATTTTATTTTTAGAGTCTTGAATTATTTTATTGGTGATCCATTTATATGAATTTAAAATTTGAATTCTTTTTTTATTAGGTGTTTTATAGATGCCCTCATCTCTAACAATAATAGCTTTTAATGATTTTATTTCATAATCATTTACTAATTTTTTATAAATGTATTTTACATTCATAAAATTTGCATCAGATACAGTTACCTGAACAACTGGTACAACATTTTTTATTTTTTTTATAAGATTGTACGTTAAGATACATTTATCAAATAATCCTTCAATTTTTCTAATCCTGTCATGGTTCTTTGGCAAATCATCAATTGATATACTTATACTTAATGTTACATGAGGATATTTACGAGTTATTGTTTTTGCAAAATACTGTACTCTTTCTGGAAGACTACCATTTGTAGTAATATAAATTGATTGAATTGAGGTATTTTTACAATAACATTCTGCAATATCTATCAAATCTTTTCTAGCAAAAGGTTCTCCTCCTGTAAAATTTATGTTTACAATAGATTTGCCCAAATTTTTTGTAAGCAAATTTATTTCATCTAAAGAAAGTTCATTCTTAAAAATATCTTCATTATCAAAATCTATAAAACAAAATGAACATCTTGCATTACATCTGTTTGTAACAAAATGAACCAAGCTAATTGGTTCTTTTTGCGTAAACCACATATTAATTAAAAAATTAAATGGATTAACTTTTTTGAATAAATCTATCATTTAAACTTTCAGATAGTATTAATTTTTAATATTTTCAATATAATTAATTATGCTTTCAATTTCTACCTCTTTACAAAAACCAGTTGGTATAAGCTCTCTTGATGTAATGCCTCCTGATGTCATAGTCCATATATCAACTCTTAATGTATCTTGATGAATAGATAAAACAGGTTTTGCAGTATTTTTTTTGCTTAAATATAAATTTACATAAGATAAATCAAATGCAGTTTCATAATAATATTGAATTACTTTAGTTTCATTATTAATATTTGTAATAATGACATTTACTTTGTTATGGGAAATAAATTCAAAGCCCCACAATAAATCTATGCATAATAATTTTTTATTCAAAAACATTTCTTCTGCAAAGGTCATTGATGATTTAAGTAAGAATAAAATTATGAATATTTTTTTCATTTATTTAAAGAATTTTTTTAAAAAAATAAGCAAAATAATTTTGATCATATTTAATGCAACTCTTAAGGAAGAATAAAAATTATAAGTAATCTTTGAGTATCCAGATCTTCTTAAATAGAAAACTGGTATTTCAATAATTTTAGCTTTTGATTCAATTAATCTAATCATTAATTCAGGTTGAAAATGTGAACCTTTTACTGATAGTTTATGAAGTATATCTTTTATAGATTTACTTTTAAAAGCTTTATAAGAACAACCCACATCTGTAATACTTGGTCCAAAAAACAAATATTCTAGTAACTTTGCTACTATTATGTTTCCATATCTCAAATATGAATACATTTTTGATCCTGCTTCGATCATTGATTTAGAAGTTCTAGTACCGAAAACACAATCAAAATTTTCTAAATATACCAAAAATTTAAAAGCATCTAAATGTGAGAAAGTCAGATCTGGTTCACACATAATTATTATATCAGATGTTGATTCTTTTATTCCTCTAATTAATGCTGCTCCATATCCTTGTTCTTTCTCTAATATATATTTTGCGCTAGTTTTTTTAATTTCTTTTTCAGTACCGTCAGTACTGTTATTATCTATAACAATAATATTCTTAAATAAACTTAATGAATTAAAATCTTCAATGCATTTTTTAATTGAAGTTTCTTCATTATACGCAGGCAATATTAGATCAATAGTTTTAGATCTATCAAATATTAAATTAGTTTGTTTTTCCATGTTTCTGGAGTTTTGTCATTAACAATTTCTAACTCTAGTTGATAGTCGAATTCCTTAGGACCTCTTTTTTTTATATATTCACAAGTTAATTCAATAGATTTATCCAAATTAAATTTAGTTTTATATCCAATAAGTTTTCTAGCCTTATTGGAAGAACAAGTTGCAAATTTCACCTCTTGTGGTCTGTCTTTATGAAAAATATGTTGACTATTAAAACCTGTGACATTTGCACATTTGTTTGCAAGTTCTTTTATTGTAATAAATTCCTCATCAGGACCAATATTAATTATTTGTTTAGAAGTATTGGTATTTTCAATTGTTTGTTCAATACATCTAATACAATCATCGACATAAGAAAAACATCTTTTCTGAGTACCGTCACCGTAAATAATTGCTGGTTTTTTTAAAAGCATTCTATTAAGAAAAATTGAGAGAACATTTCTGTATGGATCATCATATTTTTGACGTGGTCCAACTATGTTATGAGGCACAAGAATTGTCCAATCAATACCATGTACATCACATAAGTTTCGTAATGTTTGTTCTGCGGCTACTTTAGCTATACCATATGGATCTTGCGGTATTGTTTTCATATCTTCAGTAAAAGGAAATGCTTGCTCACCATATCTAGCCATTGATGAACAAAAAATTATTTTTTTTACTTTATTTTCTATAGCTGCAGAAAAAGTTGAAACACTTGCTTCATAAATATTTTTAGTAACAAATGATGGAGAAAAAACTGAAAGACCTTCATATGCAGTTGCTGCGCAATGTATAACTATATCAATATCTTTTAAGATTTTTTTCATATTATTAAAATCACAGCAATCTGTTTCATAAAAAATAAATTTTTTTGATAAATTGTCTTTATATCCACCTATAAAATTATCATTTCCAAAAACCTTATGATTTCTATCAGCAAGATAATGGGCTAAATTTGATCCTAAAAAACCTGCTATACCTGTAATAAAAATATTCATTTAATTTTTTTTTGCCTTAAATTAAAAAATACATAAAAAGATAAAACTAAAGATGATATCCAAAAAACCCACATATACCGTGGACCAGGATTTAAAAAGAAAAATAATATTAACTGAGTAAATATCAATATATACAAAGGTATGAGAATATTATTTTTAAAAAACTTGACTTGTAAAGATAAAATTAATCCCAAAAGAATAAAATATTTATGTATTTCAAAAGGATTTATAAAATTTTTCAGCATCTCAATTAGCATTCTTTTCTTCTCATATCCTATATTAAATGTTGTTAACAATGTAAAATAATCGCCAAGTGTAATCTTAATATTTGCATCTGCAAAAGCAGCAGTAGTAAATAATATCAAACTTCCACCGTAGTAATAGTTATGAAGTAATGGAAGAAAAATTGTTGATCCAATTAAAGTGAATATTACTAAAATTCTATATTGTTTGTACTTAATTAAATAAAAAAAAGGGATCAATAATAAAAAAAAGCAGGAAATTGTTAAATTAGGCCTCATAATACATGATATAATCAGAATAAAACCAGTTAATGGCAATGTGTTATATAACAAATCTTTTTTATCAAAATAGTAGATTAATCTAACAAAACCTATAAAAAATATTGTGTAAGCAACAGGTTCAGCAAATATTTTTGTAAAATATCTATAAAATTGAAAATAACTAAATCCCATATGATGCATTAATGGGAAAAAAAGAAAGGATAAAATCAATAATAAAACTATTTTTTTTGGTAAATAAATTGCAAGAAATTTTCTAATAATAAAAGGTAAGAAAGATAAAACTATTAAATGCAAATAATAAGCATTTCCATAAATAATTTTTTCGATACCGACAAAATATCTCATGCCAGGCATCCAATAAAAAACATCTGCACCACCTCTAAGCAATTCTATAAAATTAAATTCTCTAAAAGCTTGTGCGATTAAATTTCCCCAATATAAATACAAAAAACCATCTCCTCCAGGGTATTGGTATAAATAGGAATTAAGAAAATTAATATTATTTGAAAAACTTATAATGATTAAGCTGAGAATTGTAGATATAGGGTAAAGTAGCTCTATTTTTTCCCTAACTTTAAAAATATATATTTTTTTAAAAACAGAATAAAAAGACGTAAGAAGCAAAATAGACAAAAAAAACTTTATAGAAATTAATATAAAGTTCTGTTTTAATAAGATTCTGTTATTTTCTCCTTTATTAATAAATTCAAATTCCATATTCTGCTCATTTAGAAGCTTACAACTTTCTGAATCATTCTCATTCGATGAGCAAAATTTTGATCCTTGATATAATTTTGGAAATATAAAATTTAAAAAAAATGGGTAATTATCTTTATTTAAATTTTTATATTTTGACATGTCCATTGTTGAACCAGGAGAGCTAAACAGATTACTTCTTAACTCGTTTAAATTGGCAATATTCAAATAGTTTCTATAAAAAATATTATCAATTTTTATATTAATATTATTATTATTTTGAGTTTCTACACCATAGACAACATCTAATGGTCGTTCATTGTCAACCCAATAACAATTTAAATTACTTTGATAACATAAAGGGAAATTAACTTGGTAAAATTCATTAGCACTGAATGACATTGATTTAGGGTCTGTATTACCAAAACTATTAACTTTTACTGCAAATTTAATAGGAGCAATGGTTATAAATATAATTATTAAAAAAAAAATTATTAAATAAAAAAATAAATTTTTATTTTTATAAAAAATTTTCTTATTTGGAAAAGTAAAAAATGCAAAATTGATTAAAATGAATAATATATATTTAGGTAATTGAGGTATCGGTATTGTATTTATAAAAATAGTAAGTAAAAAAAGAGAAAATAAATAATTTAAAAAACGTTCTTTTTTTAAAAACATCAGTTAATAAATATTATAATTGTTGTTAATTTAAAACTAATTTTATTAAATATGTTATTAGATTTAAATATAAATAAAGTACAATTATTTGTTAAAAAAATATCTTATGATTAATAATGATATGATAATACCTATAATATTAAATAATACATCCAATATTTGAAATCCCCTTGAAGTAAATAACTGTAAAATTTCAATTATAACAGCATATAAAATACAAAATATTAAAATTTTTTTTTTATTTACAAATGAAAAATAAAATAAAAAATAAAGAAGAAAAAATAGGACTAAATGTATAGCAAATGAACTATTTGTACTTGGCTGATTTTCTTCTTCAATAATTTGTGTTACAAATATTGAATCTAGAGGCACTAGAAGTGCTGCTGATAACATAAGTAAATATGAAATTGAAATAATTTTTGATAATTGTTTCATATGGAGCAAATTAGTTTTTATCTTGTAAAATACTGCTTATTTTTTAATATTAACATTTTTAGGATCATGTAAAGGTTCTAAAATTAATTTTGCTTTATACTTAACTTTTGCAACTTCAATATCAAACTTTTCATTACTAACTGTTTGTTTATCTATTTCACTATCAATATAACCAATTGCTATATTTGATTCATAACAAAATGAATAATTTCCAGAAGTTGTTTCACCAATGATTTTATCATTATAAAAAATAGGTTCATCATGTAAAAGAAGTGGTTTACCAGGTTCAGAGTTGTCTAAAACAAACATTGCAATTTGTTTTTTTTGTTTTTGTTTTGTATTAATTAAATATTCTCTACCTATAAAGTTGAATTTTTTATCTAATTTAACAGCAAAACCAAGACCAGCTTCAAATGGATTCTCTGCAGGAGAAATATCATGACCCCAATGCAAATAGCCTTTTTCCATCCTCATAATATCCATAGCTAATCTACCCGCGTGCACTAATTTGTGATTTTTACCAACTTTATGAATAATTTCATAAATTTTTTTTGATTTAGAAATTGGAATGTATAACTCCCATCCTAATTCACCTACATAAGAAAGTCTTTGAAACCAAATATCTATTCCATCAATTTTTAAAAATTTTCCAGTACCAAATGGAAAACTATCACTTTTAAATTCATCACCAAAAATTTGGGTAAGTAAATTTCTACTTTTTGGTCCAAACAGTCCAAAGCAAGCAAAATCATCTGTAATATCTTTAAATTGAACAGTATTATCTAAGTATCTAAGTATGTGTTTCTTATCATGTTCTCTAACAGCTGATCCAGTAACAACTCTAAAGTTGTTTTCAGATATACATGTTACAGACAGATCAGTTTCAATCCCTCCAATTGAATTTAACATTTGTGTATAAGTAACTGATCCAGGATCTTTTTTAATATTATTTGAACATAAATATTGAAGTGAAGAATATGCATGCTCACCTTGAATTTCAAATTTTGCAAAAGGCGTTAATTCAAAAAAACCAACGTCTTTTCTTGTACTTTCTGTTTCAAACTTAGCGGACTCGTACCAGTTTTGATATCCAAAACTGTACTTAAATTCGGGTTTATTGCCATTTATTGCAAACCACATAGGGCTTTCAAAACCTCCAACTTGTCCAAAACAAGCTCCATTTTTCTTTAAATAATCGTGATATGGAAGAACTTTTATATTACGAGAAGTTTTGACCTGTTTGTAAGGCCAATGCATTGCATATTGATTGCCTAAACTTTCTGCTGCTCTTTCAACAATAAAATTTGTTTCTGAATGGAATTTCTCAAATCTACTTATATCAAGTGAGAAAAGATCTTCATTTATTTCACCATTAATCATCCATTCTGCTGTAACTTTACCTGCTCCTCCTGCACTAACAATACCAATACTGTTAAAACCACAACATACAAAAAAGTTTTTAACTTCAGGTGTTTCACCTAATAAATAATTTGTATCGGGTGTAAATGATTCTGGTCCATTAAAAAATTTTCTTATACCTACAGTTTCTAGAGCGGGTATACGTTTAATGGCATGCATTAAATATGGTTCAAAATGATCGAAATCTTCTGGGAGTTCAGAAAACGAGAAATCATTAGGAACTATATTGGTTTTTGTAAAAGCTGGTTTAGCATTAGGTTCAAATATACCTACTAAAAATTTACCTGCATCTTCCTTTATATATAAACAATGATCATAATCTCTTAAAACTGGAAGGGCTTTATCTAAATTTGCAACACCTTCTGTTAAAATATAAAAATGTTCAACTGGATATAAAGGAATACTTACATTGGCTTCAGCTGCAATCTGCCTTGACCACATACCTGAAGCAAGCACAACAAATTCGCATTCAATCTTACCCTTATCTGTTTCTACACCTTCAATTTTATTATTTTTTAAGAGAATTTTTTTTACAAAACAATTTTCTATAATTTTTGCTCCATTTTTTTTTGCAGCCTTTGCCAAAACATTAGTAACACCAACAGGATCTGCCTGACCATCCTGGGGTATATTTACCCCTCCAATAACATCATTGGTATTTATTAAAGGATAAATTTCTTTAATTTTTTCTTTAGAAACTTCTTCTGCCTCAACATTAAATAACTGAGCTGTATTAACTTGTCTTTTAAGCTCATCTAAACGTGCTTGACTTGTAGCAACAGTTAAAGAACCATTTTGTTTAAGACCTGTTGATAATCCAATTTCTTTTTCTAAATCCTTGTAAAGGTTTAAAGAATGATTTCTAAGTTTAGTTATAGTTGCTGAAGATCCTATCTGCCCAATTAAACCCGCTGCATGCCATGTTGTACCTGAAGTTAACTGATCTCTTTCTAATAAAACAACATCTTTCCAGCCAAATTTAGCTAAATGATAGGCCACTGAACAACCAGCAACCCCACCTCCTATAACAACAACTTTAGTAGAATTAGGTATATTATTAGACATAAAATATTATAAAACTTTATAATCATATTAGGATATTTTACACTAATATTTTATAAAGATTTTTTCTAATTTAAAATGATCAACTATCAAAAAATACTAAATAAAAATATGATTAATGTTTTGATAGAGATTTTGCAAAATATTAAAAAAAATGGTCTAAAAAATGGTAATCATCTATATATTACTTTTATAACAAATCATCCTTCTGTCTCTATACCTGATTGGTTGTTAAAAAAATATCCTGAAGAGATGACTATTGTAATACAATATGAGTACTATAATTTTTCAATTAATAAAAATAATTTTAAAATAGGCCTTTCATTTAATGATATAAAAGTAGATCTGATAATTGATTATAAGTCAATAATTTCTTTTGTAGATCCTAATTCAAATTTTGGTTTAAAATTAAAAAGTAATGAATTTAAAAAAACAAAGAATAAAAAAATGCAAAAAACAACAAAGATCAAAAAACAAAGATCAAATAATGTAATTGATTTTACTAATTATAAGAAAATTTAACTTAGGTAATACGACTTGATTAACTTTCCATTAATAAAATCTATACAAAAAGGACAGCCTGTTGGCAATTCAATAGAAGATATTTCATGCGGTTTATATAAACCTAATGTAATCATAGTTGCTCTAAGAGAGTTTCCATGAGCCACAATTAGTACATTTTTTTTTTGATTTATGTAAGTTAAGATATTTTTTTCAAAATAAGGTGAAACTCTATTAACAACATCCTTTAAGCTTTCTCCATTAGGTGGAGGTGTGTCATATGAGCGACGCCATATTTGTACTTGATCTTTCCCAAATTTTTCTGCAGTTTCTTCTTTATTTAGACCTACCAAATCACCATAATCTCTTTCATTAAGACTATCATCAATTGTCATCATTAGTTTATCTCCAACCCAAAAATTTTTCATTTCAGCCTCTTCTATAGCTAATTCAGCTGTTTTGTTGGCTCTTTGAAGATTGCTACTAAAAATTTTATCAATTATTATATTATTTTTTTTTAATATTTGCCCTGCGTTTTTAGCTTCTTTTTGTCCTTTTTCTGTTAATGGAACATCTGTCCATCCTGTGAATTTATTCTCTAAATTCCACTGACTTTGTCCATGTCGAAGTAAGATTAATTTATTCATATATTATTTATTTTAATAATAAGTTTATGTTATAGAGTTTCAAAGCAAATAACAAATAATGAAGAATAAAAAAAGAATAGAATCAGATAGTTTAGGTACGAAAAAAATTGATTTTAATAGATTATGGGGAGCTCAAACTCAAAGATCTAAAGAAAACTTTAAAATTGGTGAAGAAAAAATGCCGGAAGAGATTATTTATGCATTTGGTTTGCAAAAAAAATCTGCAGCTCAAGCTAATTTACACTTTAATTTATTAGATAAAAAAATAGGTTCTGCAATTATAAAAGCTTGTGAACAAATAATAAGCTTGAATTTTAAAGATGAATTTCCTTTATCTGTATGGCAAACTGGATCAGGCACTCAAACCAATATGAATGTTAATGAAGTTATAAGTAATTATGCTATCAAAATTTTAAAAGGAAAAATTGGAACTAAAAAACCTGTTCATCCTAATGACCATGTAAATTTATCACAATCTTCTAATGATACTTTTCCAACCGTTATGCATATTGCAATAAATGAGCAAACAGATAAAAAGTTACTGCCTGCAGTAAGAAAATTAATTTATGAATTAGAGAAAAAACAAAATAAATTTTCAAAAATAATCAAAATTGGAAGAACTCATACACAGGATGCAACACCTTTAACGTTAGGAAATGTATTTTCAAGTTATTGTAGTCAAATAAAAAAAAATTTAAATAGAGTTGTTAAAGCTAAACAAGAATTGAATTATATAGCTCAAGGTGGAACAGCGATAGGTACTGGAATTAATGCTCCTAATAATTTTGATAAAATTTTTTGCAAATATTTAAACAAGTTAACATTAAATAAATATAAGCCAAATTCAAATAAATTTGAGGCTATAGCTTGTCACGATGCGTTGGTTAATTTTTCTAATAGTTTAAATACATTAGCTGTCTCAATACTAAAAATAGTAAATGATATTCGATTATTAGCTTCAGGACCTCGATCAGGATTAGGTGAATTGAACATCCCTGTAAATGAACCTGGATCTTCAATAATGCCAGGCAAAGTTAATCCTACACAAATAGAAGCTTTAAGCATGGTATGTATTCAAGTAATTGGAAATAACTTTACAGTAAGTTTTGCCGGTTCACAGGGACAGTTTGAATTAAATACTTTTAAACCAATAATTGCTTACAATATATTACAATCAGTGAATTTATTGAGTGATAGTATCAAAAGCTTTAGCAAGAATTGTCTTGTCGGCATAACCCCAAATAAAAATAATATAAAAAAACATCTCAATAACTCTTTAATGTTGGTTACAGCACTTAATAAATATATTGGCTATGATAATGCTGCAAAAATTGCACAAAAAGCATTCAAAGAAAATATTACTTTAAAGGAAGCCGCACTAAAACTTAACTTAGTTTCAGAAGAAAAATTTGATAGATTAGTAAATCCAAAAAAAATGATCTAGTCAATATATTCAAAATTAGATTTATCTGAAAACAGTTTTCTTAAAAGTTGATTGTTTAATGAATGACCAGACTTATTTCCATAAAAATAGGCTTGAATTGGTGAGCCAGCTAAATAAAGATCTCCTATTGAATCCAAAATTTTATGTCGAACAAATTCATCTTTAAATCTCAAACCTTCTTCATTAATTATTTTATCTTCCCCAACTACAACTGCGTTTTCTAAAGATCCACCCAAAGCTAAACCACTTGATCGAAGATTTTCAACATCCTTTTCAAATCCAAAAGTACGAGCAGAAGCTACATCGGTTTTATAATTTCCATTAATAAGCTGAAGTTGACAAGATTGCTTGCTTACTACAGTACTTGGAAAATCAATTTCAAAGTCAATTGAAAATTGATTATTAGGTATAAGTCTTACAGAACTATTTTCACTAACTACTTCAATATCTTTTATTACTTTTAAAACTTTCCTTTTCTTATTTTGATTTTTTACTCCAGTTTTTTCAATTAATTCTACAAAAGGTTTTGAACTCCCATCCATTATTGGCACTTCTTGAGCATCTATATAAATATTTAAATTATCTATATGCAGTCCAGATAATGCGCTCATTAAATGTTCAATTGTTGATACTTTAATTGAATCTTGATTGGATATAGTGGTACTTAAGTTAGTATCAGATACATTGGACCAAATTGCTAAGATTTCATTTTTATTTTTTATGTCGGTTCTAATAAATTTAATACCATTGTCTTCTTTCGCTGGCATCATTTTCATAGATACACGTGCACCTGAATGTAAACCAATACCATTAAGCATAATTGTTCCGCCTATTGTTTTTTGTTTACAGTTAGTAAATATGGTATCAATCATCAAAATTATAAAAAAAGTGCTGTTTCTAGCACTTTTTAAACATTACATATATTTTTCGATTTTAACAACTAACTGAATATTTCAAAATATTTCAACTAAGCCTAAATCTTTGATTAATTAGCCTGTCTTCTAAGAAACGTAGGAATATCAAGCAATTCTTCCTCAGTTTCTTGATTAAATTCTTCATCTAATTCCGCAGATTCACTTTCCTCAGGACTAAACTCCTTTTGATCAATTTCTTCATTTTCTAAAACCTCATCCTCAGCAAGTATGTCGTTTTCGTTTGAAATTTTGGGTTCAGTTCTTTCTTCATCTGATATAATTTTTTCTTTCTGTTCAGGCGAATCATTATCAAATAGACTTAGCCTTCTAACCGATGCTTCAGGTAAATTTTCTTTAACTAAAGGAACTTCTTCTTCCAATTCAAGTTCATTTTCATTCATATTTTCTAAAGATGAGTTCTTTTCAATATTACTTGATTCTAATGTATCAAGCTCATTTAAATTAGTTTCTCCATCTTTTTCTAGAGAAAAATTATCTTGCTCTTCATGATTTGAATGAGATGTTTCCAAATTTTTAGAATTCATTGCCTCTTCCTTGTTTAATTCTAATGAATTTTCCATTTCTACATTTGAATCATATGTTTTACTTTGCTCAACTTCTTCAGATAGCTCATTATTTTGTAATGAAACATCTTTTCGATTTGTAACAGGTTCCTTATAAACTTCGTTATTTAATGAGATTGGAACATAACTTTCTAGAGGCTTAGCAGAAGTCACATTTGCAGTATCTATACCTGTAGCGACTATACTAACTCTAACTAAACCCTCTAATCTTTCGTCACAAGTTGTTCCGTATATAATGTTTGCATTTTCATCAATTTCTTTTTTTATACGGTTTGCCGCTTCATCAACTTCATATAGAGTTATATCTTTACCACCTGTAATATTGATAATTAAACCTCTAGCACCTTTTAATGACACATCATCAATTAGTGGATTAGCAATGGCTGCTTCAGCAGCAGCAACAGCTCTTCCTTCTCCAGAGGCTTCGCCTGTTCCCATCATTGCCTTACCCATTTCTGACATTACTGTTTTTATATCTGAAAAATCTAAATTTATCATTCCAGGTTGAACCATAAGGTCGGTTACTCCACGCACACCTGCATATAAAACATCGTCAGCCATTTTAAAAGCATCTGCAAATGTAGTTTTTTCATTAGCAATTCTGAAAAGATTTTGATTTGGTATAGTTAAGAGAGTATCAACATATTGTTGCAATTCATCTATACCTTTTTCTGCAAGTTTCATTCTTTGTGAACCCTCAAAATGAAAAGGCTTGGTTACTACTCCAACAGTCAAAATACCTTTTTCTCTTGCTAATTTAGCAATTACAGGTGCGGCACCAGTTCCAGTTCCGCCTCCCATTCCAGCAGCAACAAACAACATATGGCTTCCTTCAAGTTTTTCAGTAATGTCCTGAATAGCTTCTTCAGCAGCTTGTTTTCCAATGTCAGGTCGCATTCCAGCTCCCAAACCTCTCGTACTTTTTAAGCCTAGTTGTATTTTATTTGGACATTTAGAAATTTGTAATGCTTGGGCATCGGTGTTTGCGATTAAAAAGTCTACACCTTCTAAATTAGCACTAATCATATTATTAACTGCATTATTACCTGAACCACCAACTCCTAAAACTGTAATTTTTGGATGTAAGTTTTGATCTACATCTTGTATTGAAATATTTATTGTCATATGTTTTCTCCGCCGTATTTTTAATTTTTTAACGAATCCTAGTCGCGATCGTCAATATATTAATCTATATATTGTATGTATATTAAATATATTGATCTAGCCACGAAATAAATCCTGAAAAACCAAGTTTTTTTAATTTTTTTGGCTGTTTTTTTATAAAATTTATAGAAAATTCATTTTTTTCAAAAAGAGTAGCTCCAATAACATCAGAAAAAGTAGGTTTTTTAAAACTATCATTCAGGTTCAAAAATTCTAAAGGATTTCCTATTCTTACGTTACTAGAAAATATAACCTTAGCATAATCTATAATCCCCTCTAGTTGAGAACCTCCTCCAGTAATAACAACATTTTTGATTTTTTTGTTATGCAAATTATTTTGCTTTATATTTTGCCATACTATTTCTAAAGTTTCTTCAATTCTAGGTTTTATTATAGCATTAATAGTTGATCTGCTAATTTGAGTAAATTTATTATTTTCACCTGAAATAAATGGTATCTCAATAATTTCATGTTCATCACTAGGAGAACTTATTATTGAGCCATATAATGTTTTTAATCTTTCAGCACTTGATAAAGTGGTTGATACACCTCTTGCAATATCCGTTGTAACATTATTGCTACCTACTAAAAAACTATCTCCATAAATAAATTTATTATTTTCAAATATAGACGTTGACGTTGTGGAATGTCCTAAATCAATGCAAATAGTTCCTAAATTTCTTTCATCTTTACTTAATGTTGAAAGTGCTGATGATAATGGTGTAGGTATATAGCTATCAATTTTTAATTTTAGATCTTTTATAAGATTTGAGATATTTTTTAAATATTTATAGTTAATTTGTAATTTATAAAAATAAATTTTTATATTATTAGCATAATTGCCAATTGGATCAGTATGAAGTACTCTTTTATCTAAATCATATGCAATAATGTCATTAATTAAATTAAAATAATTTTCACTTTCATCAAAATATTCTGATTGATTGATTGCTTTTTTTAAATGCAAATCTGTTATCTGTTGATCTGAAATAAATATTTCTGATTCATAATACTTAGATATAGAATCAACAGTTGAAATATTGAGATTAATTGAGTTTATTTTAGTTTGTGATTTTTTTTCAGATTCAATTATTAACTTTTTTATTTCACTCAATAATAATGTATAATCAGTGATTATATTTTTTTTTATCAGACTGCAGGGATAACTTTCTACACTTAATACATTAATATTTTCATTATTCTTATAATCAACAACAACACATGATATTTTAGAATTTCCGAAATTTAACCCTACTTTAATCATTTACTTAAACTTAATAATTGCTTTGTGAAAATCCCTAAGATCTATTTCTTTTATCGAAATAAGTTCGTTGTTGTTAAGATTTTTTCTTAAATTAAAGTAATTTTGTATAGAAGTACTTGGATTTTCTTCAGATAATTTCAAAATAATTCTATTATCTAGAATCAAATCCCAACGTCTTTCACCTACGAAATTTGCTTTAATGATGTTTTCAATCAAAAATAAACTATTTAACTTTAAGATTTTTAATAATGACTCTGCGTGAATATTTGATAGATTTCCAGTAAAAATAATAAATTCATTTTTTAAAACTATATCTGCTCTTACCAAGTCAATTATTTTGCCTTTCTTGTTAATATAATATTTATTATTATTGAATAAATAAATGGCAATTGGATTATATTCTTCAACATTTATATATACAATATCCTTAAAATTAGTTGCTATATTTACATTTTTAATCCACGATTTTTCTCTAAGAGAATTGGATATTTCTTTTAAGGGTAATAAAAAAATAGATTTATTATAATATGGTTTAATAATATTTTCTATTTCTTTAACATTTACAATTTTTAAACCAACAACTTCTAATGAAGTTAATTGATAATCAAATTTATTTGAAAATATATTAATATATTTTTTTGTATAATATTCAATCTTAGTTAAATTATAATAAAATAAAATTAATAAAAAAAAAATACAAGATATAATAAAAAAAAATAAAAAATTTTTTTTATTAATTATTTGAAATTTCTTTTTATTTAGAGATACATTCATATTGAATTGATTAATAGTTCCAAAATTATTTTTTCAAATGATATATTGTTAAATTTTGCCTGCTCAGGAACTAGGGATAATTTTGTCAAACCTGGTTGTGTATTTGTCTCCAGATAATATATTTTATTTTCTATAACACTGTATAAAAAATCACTTCGTGAAAGTGAATTACATTTTAAAGCATGATGTGCTTGTAATGCATATTTTAAACATTTTTTATAATTTTTTTTTGAAATCTTTGCTGGCAATATATGCTTTGCAAAACCTTTAGTGTATTTAGCTTTATAGTCAAAATATTTATTATTAGTTATAATTTCAGTTACATCAAGTGAAAATATTTTGTTTTTTTGATTTAATACTGAAACTGTTAATTCTTTTCCATAAATATATTTTTCAAAAATTAAAGTTTCATGATTATTTATAATTTTTTTATAATCCTCAAATTGATTTAAAAAATCTCTAAATTGTTTATCATTTTTTACAATTTGAATTCCAAAACTTGATCCACTTTTATTTGGCTTTAAAACAAATTTATTTAGTTTTTTTTTAATATCTTTAAGTAAAGGAATGTTTAAATCTTTTGTCTTAACCTCAATATAATTAGGAGTTGGTATATTTAATTTTCTTATAATTTCTTTTGATTTAATTTTATTAAAACAGTTTTTTGAAGATAATATTCCTGAATGAGTCATCTTAAAATTATTTTTTTTTAAAATTTTTTGAATTTTTCCATCTTCTCCAAAAGGTCCATGAAGTGCATTTAAGCATATATAATTATTAGAAAAATTTTTTATATCTTTATTAAAAGTTTCTGGATTGACTAATAATGATTTAAAATCAATATGTAATTTTTTTAAAATTTTTTTAATTTCCTTTGCTGTTCTTAAAGAAATTTCATGTTCTTCATTGTAGCCTCCTTCTAAAACTAAAACTTTTTTCAATTTATGCTCCAATTATTTTGATTTCCCATTCAAGTTTTATTCCAAACTTATTAAATACCTTTTCAATAATTTTTTTCCCTAAATCTTCTATATTTGTTGCTGTAGCATTACCCTTATTTATCAAAAAATTAGAGTGTTTACTGCTAACTGCAGCATCGCCAATATTTAATTTTTTACAATCAGATTCTTCTATCAATTTAGCTGCAAATTGGTTTAATGGATTTTTAAAAGTACTTCCTGAAGTTTTTTCTTTAATTGGCTGCTTTTTTAATCTTTCATATTTAATAAATGATATTTTTTCCTTTATTTCATTAATATTTCCGTACCTAATAGCAAATCTAGCACTAGTTATTATAGTGGAATCTAATAAATTTGATGATCTATAGTGCAGATTTAAATCTTTAGTTTTTATTTTTTTATTAAATTTTCCATTTTCAATTACATTTATTTCTGTCAATAAATCTGAAGTGTTAGATCCAAAACACCCGGCATTCATTTTAATAGCACCTCCTATGGTACCTGGTATGCCTATAAAAAATTCGAAATCTTTTATTTTATTTTTTTTTGCAAAATTAGATAAGTTAACATCCAAAACACTAGCTCCAACTTTAATATATTCTTCATAAATTTTAATATCTTTAAATTCTCTTCCAAGTTTTATTATAATACCATTAAATCCATTATCTCTTACTAATAGATTTGATCCAGCACCTAATACATAAAATGGAAAATTTTCTATAGTATTCAAAATAATATCTAATTCTTTATAATTATCTACTAATGCAAATGCTTTAGCTTTGCCTCCTGTTCTAAACCATGTAGACTTACTCATATCATAATCAAAGTAAAATTTACTTTTTAATTTTGGTTCAATTTTTTTTAATTTTTCGATCATTGTCTTTCATAAATTTTTGTGCAATCCTTGTAATTGACCCTGCTCCCATAAAAATAATTATAGATTTTTCAAAAGTATTCTTAATTATAAGTTTATTTAGTAGTTTTTGATTTTGAATATATTTAACATTATTGTTTTTTTTCAACAAATTTTTATGCAATATTTTTGATGTAGCCTTTTTAATTGGTTTTTCTCCAGCACTATAAGTATTTAAAATATATAATGTATTAACTTTTGACAAAACATTAACAAACTGCATCATCAATAAATTCGTTCTAGAGTACCTATGTGGTTGAAATATTATAACAATTTTTTTATTAATTTTTTTTGCAGCTAATAAAGTCGCAGCAATTTCCGTTGGATGATGAGCATAATCATCATAAATAAAAGCATTATTAACTTTACCTAAAAATGTAAACCGTCTTTTAACACCTATATAATTCTTTAGTGCTTTTTTTATATATTTATTTTTCACTCCAACTAAAAAAGCTGCAATTATACTAGCACAACCATTAAGAACATTATGATTCCCTATAGTTTGAATTGAATAATTAAAATTTCCTCTATATTTTGAAATTTGCTTATTTAAAAGAATACTAAAATTAGTTAAATTGTCTTTTATATAAATATTATCGATAAAAACATCTGCAGACTTATTTCTCATAGAATAAGTAATAAGATTTCTATTATTAATTTTTTTTTCTATTTTTTTTAAATTCTTATCATCAACGCAAATTATTGTTGTTCCATAAAAAGGAAGATTTTGAATAAATAATTCAAATGCTTTAAATAAATTTTCTTTATTTTTGTAATAATCAAGATGTTCAATATCAATATTAGTTATTATTGAAATTTGATGAGGTAATCTTAAGAATGAACCGTCACTTTCATCAGCTTCCGCAACCATCCATTCACCTCTACCGTACTTATTATTTTTTGAATAAGAGTTAATAATTCCTCCATTAATTATTGTTGGATCATATTTTGCTTCATCTAGAATGTTACCAATCAGACTAGTGGTTGTAGTTTTTCCGTGAGAACCTGCTACTGCAATAGATTTTTTTGTTTTCATTAATTCAGCAAGCATGTCAGCTCTGGTAAAAAGAGGGATTTTGTTTTTTTTACTCTCTTTTATTTCTATGTTATTTTGTTTAATTGCCGAAGAATAAACTACTGCTTTAGCAAATTTAATGTTTTGTGATTTATGTCCAATAAATACATTCACTCCCTTTTGCTTAAGTCTTTTAGTATTTTCATTACATTTTATGTCACTACCCTGTACATTATATCCAAGATCATGCATTATTTCAGCTATACCAGACATACCTATACCCCCAATACCAATAAAATGAATTTTGAAATTTTTAGGATTTTTTTTCATTTACTATAGAATCTAACATTAATTTATTTGCATTAAGTAGTTTTATTTTTTTGAAATTATCTATTATTTCTTTTTGTTTTGAATAATCCATTAACAATTCTTCAATATAATTTTTGACTTTGCTTAAATCATGTTTTTTTTCTTCAAGTATTATTGCGCACCCTAAGTCTGCTAATATCAGAGCATTTTTGTGCTGATGATTATCTTTTGCAAAATGTAAAGGAATTAGAATCGAAGGTATATTAAATCTTATTATATCATTAATTGTGCCTGCTCCTGCTCTACTAATAATTAAATCTGCTTTTAATAATAATTCTTCAATGTTGTAAAAAAAATCATCAATTAAAAAATTACATTTCTTATACTTTAATTTACTTAATAATATTGGTT
Source organism: Alphaproteobacteria bacterium MarineAlpha5_Bin5 (assembly GCA_002938205.1). Taxonomy (GTDB): domain Bacteria; phylum Pseudomonadota; class Alphaproteobacteria; order HIMB59; genus CACPNW01. The sequence goes on along the minus strand of PTKZ01000014.1, from coordinate 2,757 downwards.
CATATATTTTTGGACATTGAATAATAAATTGTATTTTATTTAAATTTTTAATATTAATTTTTTCAACGAAATTTTGAAGAAAATTTATAAGCGCTAGAGATCCTTGACTACCTCCATAAATTAAAATATTAAATTTTTCTTTTTGATAATCTTTTTTTACAATTTTTTTCTCAATCTTATTCTTATTATTTGGTAATCCAACTACTTGAATTTTTTTTTGATATTTATTCTTAATTTGATAGTTCTTATTAAAGTTTACAAAAAATTTATTTGTAAAACTAATAAACATTCTATTACTTCTTCCAATTACTGAATTTTGTTCATGAATATAAAATTCTATTTTAAATATATATTTTATAATTATTAAACAAAAACTTGGAGGAATTGATGCATAACTCCCAAATGAAATTATTTTTTTTGGCCTTATTATTAGAATTAAAAAAAATGATTGAATAAAGCCAATTATTAATTTCAAAATTGCAAATAATTTAAAAAACAAACCTCCTGATAAGTGTGAGGCTTGTATTTTATATATTTTTCCATTGAAAGAATAAGTATATCTATAACCTCTGTAATCGGTAACAATATCACAATTGTAATTTTTACTTATTAAATAATTTCCAAAATTTACGGCTGGTAATACGTGTCCTCCCGTACCACCAGTCAAAATTAGAAATTTCCTATTCATGATTTTTATTAGTTAAAGATAATAAAAAACCAAACAAAATACTAATAGCAATCATTGAGGAACCACCGTAGCTTACAAAAGGCAAGGTCGTTCCCTTTGTTGGTATTATGCCTAATGAGCTAAAAACATTTATTAAACTCTGCAAACCAAATGAGCAAATTAAACCTGTTATTGCAATCATCTTATAGGGATCTTGAGTTTTTAAAACATTAATCAATGTTTTAATTATTATGCTTAAAATAATTATCAAAATTACTAAGCAAAATATAAGTCCTAGTTCCTCACCTGCTACAGCAAAAATAAAATCTGTATTTGCATCTGGAATTTTTTCTTTTAAATCTCCTTGGCCAGGCCCTTTACCAAAAATTCCTCCTGACTTGAATGCTTTTATACTAAGATCAATTTGATATGTATCAGCTCCTCCTAAAAAAGAAATAATTCTTAGTCTAACATGATCAAAAATAAAAAAAGAAACTAATCCAATCGTTATTAAAAAAACAATCCCAAAAATTACCAAAAAAATGGATAATCCAGCTACAAAAAGTTGGCAAAAAAAAGTAAAAGAAATTAACATTGTCATACCAAGATCTGGTTGGAGCAATATTCCACTGATTAGTAGTAAAAATAAAATAAAAGAAACTGATAAATAATATTTTTTTCCGTTAATAGATTGCGAGATCCCCCATGCTGATAAGATTATAAAAAAAGGTTTAATAATTTCTGAAGGTTGCAAAGTAAAAGTATAAATTCTTATCCATCTTTTAGCACCTTTTACTTCAAAATCCATAAACAGAATTATGAAAATAAAAAATATTGAAAGAATAAAACCAAGTAATGAAATACGTCTTATATTTTTATCATCAAGTTGAGATAAATAAATTAATAATACAATACCTACAATAAAAAATATACTGTGACGATTAATTAAATAAAATTTTTCGCTTACTGAAAAAGAAAGTACTATTCCTGTTAAGCCCAATGATAAAATGAAAATGAAATTTAATCTATCAATTGATTGCCACCAATTTTCTATTTTTTTCATTAAATATTAAATTGTTTTTGTATTAATTTATCAAAATGCAATCCTCTTTCTTCAAAATTTTCATATTGATCAAATGAAGTACAACCAGGTGCAAAAAGAATAACTGATTTGGTATCTGATCTATTTATATCTTTATAGATCTCATTAATCACATTATTCAATTTATTAAAAATTTTTGAATTAATTTTTTTATATATTTGTTTATAGATTAAATGAGCTGATTCACCATATATATAAACTGTATTTAAATTTTTAGTGCATCTAAGTAATTTTTTAAAATTTTCATCTTTTGCTTTACCACCCATAATCAAATATACATTTTTTAAATTTTTTAAATTATTTACGGTTGATTCAATATTTGTTGCTTTACTATTATTTATAATGATGAGTTTATTAGACTCAAATATAATTTTTGATCTGTATGGCAAGCCTTTAAAATTCCTAATTCCAGATTGAAAAATTTTTAAAGGTATTCTTAAAATTTTACAACAAATATATGTAACAATTATATTCTGTAAATTACTATTATCTTTTAAATCTTTTGCTATCTTACCAATTAAGATTTTTTTATTTGAAAAAAAATATTTATCATAAATAAAATTATCCTTTATATAAATATCTGCATTTGAATTATTTAAAGAAAAAATTATTTTGTTTTTAATTTTTTCACTTTTACTTAATTTTGCCGAAAATTTATCATCTAATGAAATAATGTTAAATCCATTATAATTATTATTTATAATATTTTTTTTTTGGTTAATATAATCTTTCATGTTTTTATATCTATCCATATGATCGGCTGAAAGATTCAAAATTATAGAAATAGTTGTGTGGAAATTTTTAATAAGTTCTAATTGAAAAGAACTAAGTTCAATTACATGGTATTTATAAGATTGATTGTATATAAAAGAATCACATAATGGTTTTCCAATATTGCCGCCTACAAATGTTTTAAAATTATTTTTTTTTAAAATATCACCTATTAGTTTTGTTGTTGTTGATTTGCCATTTGTGCCTGTAATAGCAA
>PTKZ01000013.1 GCA_002938205.1 Alphaproteobacteria bacterium MarineAlpha5_Bin5 | reverse complement strand
ACTTGAAGCAACTTATTCTTATTTACTAACACAGATATATTTTGATCTTTTTCCTCAATAAATATTTTTATTTTTTTATTATTATCTGCAAAATAATTTGATACATCATATAAAAAATGATTAAGATTTAAATATTCATTTTGCTCAAGTTCTATTTCAGCTTTAATTCTGGTAAAATTAGATATATCCGTAATTAATTGATTCATTCTTTTAATATCTTTATCAATATTTTGAATTAGTAGCATTTTATTTTGATCTGATATTTTTTTATTTAACAATAATTCGCTTGCAGACTGTAAACTTGTCAAAGGATTTTTAAGCTCATGAGAAACATCTGCAGCAAATTTTTCTAATTGTGATATTTGAGATTTAAGATCTAATGACATATTTTTAATTTCCTTTGATAAAATACCAATTTCATCACCTCTTTGTGGATATTCTATTTTATTTTTAACAACTTTATCTCTTTCTAAAATGGTTAGGTTCGATAATTTTTTTATTGGACTAATAAGTCCTCTAGAAAAAATAAAAGAAAGTGCAATCATTATTAAAACGAATAAAATGTAAAAATTAAATAAATTAAAAGATATTACTTCAAGTGTTTGATTATTAATTATAGGATAAGAAATTAATATTACTCCATATACACTTTCATTAAATATTATTGGAGCAGCAAATAACTGATATATATTATTTTCTATATTAAGAAATTTTTTATTAATATTATTTTTCTTTCTAATTATTTCCGCTACATAAACGATATCGCTTTTTTGACTTTCTAGATTATCTATAAATTTGTTTTTAATATATTCTTGATAATATACCCTAAATAAATTTTGAAAAAATTGACTATATCCTTGATATAACCCTGATTCAATTTCAAGAGGTTCGGTTAAATCTGATTCTTCTACATTAGAAAAATTATAAAAATCTTGAGTATCAACGATCTTGATCCAATCATCATTGTAAATTTTAACGTCAAAAACCCTATTAAAATAATTTTGTAAAATATATTGCTGTGTAATAGTTGGTTCTAAAACAGGTTCTGAAAGTTCAAGATTGTTATTTAATTCATTTACATCTAAACAATTTGCTGTATCCAAACCTTTGCAGGTATCATCAAACAAAGGCACTCTAACGATTGAGTTTTTTTCTAAAAAATTTTTTACTTTTAATAAATTTTGTTTGGAGTATTCATAATCGTTTATAATATTTTTATCATTTTGAATTAAATAAATGTTAAAAAATAAAAAAAATAAAAAACCAAACAATGCTATTAATAAATTTATAAAAAAAATTTGAAATTTTAGTGAATAGTTTGATAAAGATAGTCTATTGACTTTATTCACGCCAAGAGTATCCAGAACCATATCTTGTGCGAATTTGATCAAAAGATGAATCATAAGATTTAAATTTTTTTCTTAGTCTTTTTATATGGCTATCAATAGTGCGATCATCTACATATATATTGTCTCCATACATAGAATCCATCAACTGATTTCTATCCTTTACTACACCTGGATATTTTGCAAGGGATTTAATAAGATTAAATTCAGCTACGGTTAATTCAATTACTTGTTTTTTCCAAAAACATAATTGTTTTAATTCATCTAATTCAAGATTACCTTTTTTTAAATTAGTATTATTTTGATTAGGAGTGTTTAAATTATTTTTTCTATTACTATAAATTCTTAATACTGTTCTTATTCGTTCATTTAATAATTTTTGTGAAAAAGGTTTTTTAATATAATCAGCAGCACCCATTCTGAGACCTATTATTTCATCTTGTTCTTGATCTTTTGAAGTTAAAAAAATTATTGGCATTTCTTTTAGGTTTAAATTTTTACTAGATCTAACTTTGTTTAATAATTCGTTACCATCCATTTTGGGCATTTTAATATCAAATAAACCCAAATCATATTTTTTTGTTTCTAATGAATTAAGAGCCTCTAAACCATTGTGAAATGTATCAACCTCATATCCTTCAGATTCTAATGCTAAAGCAACAGAAGTGAGAATCGACTGCTCATCATCTACTAGTGCAATTGAGACCATTGGTTATTTTATTGATATTTTATGGCAAATTTAAGTTTAAATCATTTTAAAGCTAAATAATAAAATGTGATTAGAGTTAATAACTAAATTCAATTAAATCAAATACTTGTTTGCATAATAAAAAAATAAAATAAATATAAAGTTTGACTTATAGAAAAATATATTTATGTTCATGTTTTGTTCTTATTGCGATATTGAGCAAATGTTGTATTGTCAAATGACGGCGACACTACATATTGTGTTTTTCGGCAATAGATTTATTAATAATGGATAGAGATTAAATGGCAGACAATTCACCTATGTTAGCAAAAAAAGATGTAAATTCAAAAAAAATTAATCTTCTAAGTTTAAGTGTAGTCAGAAGAGATGGGTCCATAACACCTTTTAAAGCTGATAAAATATCTAATGCAATCAAAAAGGCTTTTCTTGCTCAAACAAAAATAAGAAATAATAAAAATAAAGAAAAAGAGCAACAGGAAAGTATTTATAAAACAGTTGAAAATCTAACAAATAAAGTAGTCTCAGCTCTAACAAGAAGAATAGCTGATGGAGATATGATCCACATTGAAGATATACAGGATCAAGTTGAATTGGCTCTTATGCGCGATGAGCATCACAAAGTAGCTAGAGCTTACGTACTTTATAGAGAACAAAGAGCAGCATCTAGATACCACACAAATAAACTAAAAGAACAGATCGGCATCAAAGTATCATCATTGATGATTGTAAAAAGGGATGGTTCTAAAGAACCAGTTTCTTTGGATAAAATAACTAATCGTGTTTCAGTTTTATCAACTGGATTAAATATTGATCCTATAGTTGTCGCCCAAAAAGCAATACCAGGTTTGTACCCAGATATTACCAGTACAGAAATTGATAATTATCTTGCAGAAACTGCAGCTGCATTAACAGTTGAACATCCAGATTATTCATACCTAGCTGCTCGTATAAAGGCAAATTCTCTTCATAAAGAAACTCCTGGCTTTGTTATTGCTACAAAGAATTTATATGATGATGGTTTGTTGAAAGAAGAATATTATAATAAAGTTATGGCCAATTCTGAAGCTATTGAGGCAATAATAGATTATGATAAAGATTATAATTTTGATTACTTTGCTTTTACCACCTTGATAAGGGCTTATCTTCTTAAGTTTGAAAATAAAACTATAGAAAGGCCTCAAGATCTATGGATGCGAGTAGCACTTACTGTAGCTTGTGACAGTTTTGACTATACTCAAGTAAAGGAAACATATGAAAATCTATGTAATGGATTGTACACCCATGCAACGCCAACTTTATTCAATAGCGGTCTTAAAATGCAACAACTTTCATCCTGTTTTCTAATTGCAATGGAAGATGATTCTATTGAAGGAATTTTTAATACGATAAAAGACTGTGCTCTAATTTCAAAAACTGCAGGCGGTATTGGAATGCACGCGCATAATATAAGAAGTAGTGGAAGTAGAATTAAAACAACAAATGGCAAATCTAACGGCTTAATTCCCTTTCTTAAAATATTTAATGAAACAGCAAAATCGGTTGACCAAGGTGGTGGAAAAAGAAAAGGTTCTTTTGCTGTATATTTAGAGCCTTGGCATGCAGATATTGAAAAATTTCTTGAATTAAGAAAAAATACAGGTGCAGAAGAGTTTAGGGCTAGAGATTTATTTTATGCATTGTGGATACCCGATTTATTTATGCAAAGAGTAGAAAATGATGAGGATTGGACACTAATGAGTGAACATGAATGTCCAGGGCTATCTAATAAATTTGGAAAAGATTTTGAAAAATTATACAACAAATATGAAAAAGAATTACCTCATCTAGACAAAATTAAAGCAAGAACATTAATGTCAAAAATTATTGAAGCGCAAATAGAAACTGGACAACCTTATATGCTTTACAAAGATTCAATTAATAATAAATCCAACCAAAAGAATATTGGAGTAATTAAATCCTCTAATCTGTGTGCAGAAATTGTTGAATACTCTGACAATAATGAAACATCTGTATGTAATTTAGCTTCAATAGCACTACCTCAATTTATCAAAAAAATTAATAACAAAAAAGATTATGATTATAAAAAATTATATGAGACAACAAAACTAGCAACTAAAAATTTGGATCAAGTTATCGATATTAATTTTTATCCAACTAAAAAAACTGAAACATCCAATAATAAACATAGACCGATAGGTTTAGGTATACAAGGATTGGCAGATGTGTACTTTAAGTTAAATATTGCTTATGACAGTGAAAAAGCTAAAGAAATTAATAAACTTATTTTTGAAACTATTTATTTTGGAGCTTTGGAAGCATCTTGTGATTTAGCTAAAGAAAAAGGAGCTTACTCAACTTTTAAAGGTTCGCCGCTTTCTGAAGGAAAATTTCAATTTGATCTATGGGATGTTCAACCATCTAATATGTGGGATTGGGATACTTTAAAAGAAAAAATAAAAAAATATGGAGTCAGAAATTCTTTAACAACAGCGTGTATGCCAACAGCATCAACAGGAATAATACTTGGTAATACTGAAACATTCCAAATTCAAACATCCAACATATACAAAAGACAAACCTTATCTGGTGAATTTTTGCTTGTGAATAGATTTTTAGTTAAAGATTTATCAAAAAGAAATTTATGGAATAAAGAAATGAGAGATAAAATTATTCTTGAGAATGGATCTGTACAAAATATTCCTGATTTTCCTGAAGATTTAAAAGAAATATATAAAACAGTTTGGGAAACATCTCAAAAAACCGTGATTGATATGGCTGCTGATAGAGGTCCATTTATTGACCAAACTCAATCTATGAATTTATGGCTATCAACACCTACTTTTGGTAAAGTTAATTCTATGCATATGTATGCATGGAAAAAAGGTTTAAAAACAGGTATGTATTATTTAAGAAGTAGGTCTGCAGTAGATGCAGTAAAAGTAACTGTATCATCCGAAAAGGTTGCAAAAAAAGAATTTATAAAAAATACAACAACGGATAATGATTCAGAAGAATGTTTAACTTGCAGTGCATAATGATAAATAGTGTAAAATGATATCTAAGGGTGTTAAATCAATTTTTCCAATAAAGAATCAAGAAATTTGGGATCGTTATAAACTTCACATACAAGCATTTTGGACACCTGAGGAAGTTTCTCTTAATGATGATTTAAGAGATCTACAGACATTAAATGATGGTGAAAAACATTTTATTAAACATGTTTTAGCCTTTTTTGCTAACTCTGAAGCAATGATTAATGAAAATTTAGCAAGTAGATTTTACAAAGAAATTTTAATACCAGAAGCAAGATGTTTTATATCCATGCAAATGCTCAATGAATCTATACATGCTGAAATGTATGCGTTGCAAATAGAAGCATACGTAAAAGATTCAAATGAAAAAGATACATTATTTGATGCTATATCAAATGTTTCATGTATTAATCATAAAGCTCAATGGGTATCAAAATGGCTAAATGGTAGTCAAAATTTACTTACTCGTTTAATAGGATTTGGATTAGTTGAAGGTTTATTTTTTGCAGGTTCATTTTGTGCCATATACTATTTTAGAAAAAGAGGCTTACTTCCTGGACTGTCTTTATCTAATGATTGGATTGCTAGAGATGAAGGAATGCATTTTAGTTTTTCTGCACTTATGTTTAAAACTCTAAGAGATAAGTTTAATAATAAAACATTAACCGATGCAGATATAGTAGATCTTAAATTAATTCCAAATGATGTTCAGCAATCTGAATTTGAAGAGATTGTAAGAGAGGCAGTTTCTTTTGAAAAAGAATTTGTTAAAGATGCCTTGTCTGTAGATTTAATTGGAATGAATGCTGATCTTATGTGTCAATATATTGAGGCGGTAGCAGATAGAATTGCAGATCTTTTCGAATTTGAAAGAGTATTTAATACAGAAAATCCTTTTGATTTTATGCGTGCTTTAGATGTTCAAAATGTAACGAATTTCTTTGAAAAAAGAGTCTCCGAATATCAACGACCAACAGATAGAGCTCTTAGTTTTGATGAAGCTTTTTAATGCAAGCTGAAATTTACTCTAAAACTAATTGTGTATTTTGTGATAGAGCCAAAATGCGCCTTGCTAAATATAATCCAAAAATATTTATGCTTGATCAAGATTTTACAAGGGAAGAATTTTTCCAAAAATTTCCTAATGCAAAAACATTTCCTCAAATAATAATTAACAGTGAACACGTTGGCACATACAATCAATTAGAACAATGGCTTGCATTTAATAATCCAGATGAGGATTTTTAGTTAATTTTTTTTTTCTTTCGATTATAAATTTTTTTATTTTTTACTGTACGTTGTTTGTATTTTGGACTACGCAAATCTTTTGCCATAGGATTGCGTTTTTTCTTATTTTTTATATTCACTGAATTAATATTGAAAAAATTAGAAAAATATTTTTCATTTAATGTGACTCTCCCCATGTATTACCAATACCATAATCTACAGTTAATGGTACGGTAAAATCTTTATATTGCAAATGTGCATTTTCCATTATCTTTTTTATGATAATCGAAGATTCATTTATATCTTTTTCATTTACCTCAAAAATTAACTCATCATGAACTTGTAATAACATTTTTGCTGGTATTTCTTTTGATATAATTTTTTTATGAATTTGAATCATTGCTAATTTAATAATATCTGCTGCGCTGCCTTGGATAGGTGCATTAATAGCTTGTCTTTCAGCAAATCCACGTACATTAAAATTTTTATCATTAATACCTTTAATATTACAACGCCTTCCAAAAATTGTTGAAACAAAATTTGAAGACTTTGCAAATTGAATTTGGTAATTCATATATTCTTTTATTTTAGGATATTTTTGAAAGTAATTTTCAATATATAACTTTGCTTCTGAATTTGAAATTTTTAACTGTTTTGCTAAACCATAAGGACTTATCCCATATAAAATTCCAAAATTAATAGCCTTTGCTTTCCTTCTTAAATCAGAGTTTAAATCCTTATCAGCAACATTAAAAATATCCTTAGCAGTTGATGAGTGTATATCTTCACTGTTAAGAAAAGCATTAATAAAATTTTTATCTTTAGAAATTTCAGCAGCCAATCTTAATTCTATTTGAGAATAATCAAAACTTATCAGCTTAGTATTTTGTTCACTTATAAAAGCTTTTCTAATTTTTTTTCCATTTTCTGTTCGAATGGGTATATTTTGAAGATTAGGATCATTGGAACTCAGTCTCCCTGTTAGGGTATTTGCTATACCATATGAGGTATGTATCCTATTAGTTTTTTTAATTGCCTGTTCCTGCAAAGCATCAGTATAAGTTGATTTAAGTTTTGTTACCTCTCTCCATTCAAGGACTAATTTTGCAATTTCGTATCCCTTGGATTCTAAATCTTGAAGAGTGGATGAATCAGTTGAAAATGTTCCTGACTTTGTTTTTTTTGCCCCTTCAATCTTCAAGTCTAAAAAAAGAATTTCACCTAATTGCTTAGGTGAGCCAATATTAAATTCTTTTTTTGAAAATTTAAATATTTTCTTAGCAATATTGTTACTATCTTTTTCAAATTGATTACTTAATTCTTTTAAATAATTAATATTAACTTTAATGCCATTATTTTCCATTAAGGACAGTACTTCAATTAAATGAAGATCAATCTCTTCATAAATAAAACATGTTTTTTCTTTTACAACTCTTGGGAATAATAAATTATATAATTTTAAAGTGACTAAGGCGTCTTCTGCTGCATAATTAACAGCATTATTTATATCAACATAGTCAAAAGTGATTTCACTTTTACCACTCCCAACCATATCTTTAAATTGTATACAATTATGTTGTAAATGATTAAAAGCTAAATCATCCATATTATGTTTAGTAATTCCATTATCTAAGGAATAGGACATCAACATAGTATCAGCAATTGACTTTATTAAAATATTGTACTTTGCAAAAACCCTTATATCAAATTTAATATTTTGACCGATCTTAATTATAGATGGGTCTTCACAAATGTTTTTAATTTTTTTTAATACATAATCCTCTTCTAGCTGTTCCTTAATTCTTTTTGATGTAATTTTATCTACATGATTAATTGGAATATAATATGCAATATACTCATCACAACACAGTGATATTCCTACAAGTTTAACTTTTTCAATATTTAGCGAGTTAGTTTCTGTATCAATTGCACAGTAACCCATCTTTCTAATATTATTTAAAAGATCTTCAAAATTTTTTTTTGAATTTACTAATACATATTTATATTTTTCAGTAGATGTTGTTTTTTCTTCTTCAATATTTGAAAAAACATTTGCATTATTTTTTAATCGTTGTGCAATTGATTTGAATCCCTGATCATCTAAAAAATTAGATATGCTTGTATTATTATTTTCAATTGAGGAATATGTTTGAATTTCTTCAATTTGAATCGGCAAATCTATATCCTTTTTTAGTTTTACTAACTCAAGGCTAGTTAATATATCTTTAATTGAATCTGCAATTGTTCTTCTTCTTTTTTCTTGTTTAATTTTATCAACGTTTTTAATTAATCCATCAATATCTCCATAATTTTTTATCAATTCTAATGCGGTCTTTGGACCTATGCCAGGAGCACCTGGGATATTATCAATTTTATCTCCAGTTAAAGCTTGTATAAAAATAACTTTATCTGGTGGAAGCCCAAACTTCTCAATAACTTGATCTATACCAATAATTTTATTTTTCATTGGATCTAGCATTGATACATTTTCATCAACAAGCTGCATAAGATCTTTATCTGAAGAAATAATTAAAGAATTTATTTTTTTTTTGGTCGCAAGCTTTGTGTAAGAGGCAATAATATCATCAGCCTCATATCCTTCTATTTCTAATTGTGTAATTTTAAAAGCATCAACGCATTTTCGAATAATATCAAATTGAGGAATTAAGTCCTCAGGTGTTTCTCCTCTATTTGCTTTATATTCTTTGTAAATTTCATTTCTGAAATTAAATCTAGCAGCATCAAAAACGACAATCATCTTATCATCACGATAATCCTCAATTAGTTTAACAAGCATGTTAGTAAAACCAAAAACTGCGTTTATTGGTGTACCATCGGCTCTGCTCATAGGTGGTAAACCATAATATGCTCGAAAAATATAGGCAGAACCATCAATTAATATTAATCTATTTTGTTTATTCATAAAAAAATTAAATATATAGACTCTAATATAAGAATGTCAGACTATAAATATTCAATTGAGGCAAAAAACGTTAATAAGATTTTCTACAAAAAATCATCACAAACAAATGCTCTTGATAATTTTAATATTAGGATAAAGAAAGGATCAATTCATGGTTTATTAGGACCAAATGGAGCAGGTAAATCAACATTCATTAATATTTTAGGAGGATTAGTTAAAAAAAATAGTGGAACAGTAAGTATATGTGGACTTAATATAGATTCTTTTTCCAAACAAAGTAAGTTTAAAATAGGTATTGTGCCACAAGAACTAAACATTGATCCCTTTTTTAGTCCAAACGAACTACTTGAACTTCAAGCAGGTTTATATGGAATACCAAAAAAAGAGAGGAAAACTGAAACGATATTAAAGAATGTAGGATTGCATGAACAAAAAAATGCTTACGCAAGAACACTATCTGGTGGAATGAGAAGAAGATTGCTTGTAGCTAAAGCTTTAGTGCATAGCCCAGAAATGCTAATATTAGATGAACCAACTGCTGGGGTTGATGTAGAATTAAGACGATCATTATGGAATTATATAAAAAGAATTAATGATGAAGGAACAACAATTTGTCTGACAACACATTATTTAGAAGAAGCTGAAGAATTATGTGATAATATTACAATAATTAATAATGGCAAGATATTAACAGATGATACTAAGCAAAATCTTCTAAATACTATCTCAAATAAAACTGTTAGCTTTTCATTAATAACTAAAATAAAAATACCTGAAATACTTAATAAATATAAACCGATATTACAGGGAAAAAAATTAATATTAAATTATGATAAAGATATAGTTTCTCTTAAAAAAATAATTGATATTTTAAATTCAAATAATATAGAATTTAAGGAAATCAATACCTTCGAAAGTGATTTGGAAGATGTTTTTATAAAATTAATAAAGAAAAAATGAGTTTATTAATTTATAATTTTTTTTTAATACTTTTCCTATTTATACCTTTGTTTTTAATAACTGGTCCAGCAATACCGGATATAATAATTTCTTGTAGTGCTTTATATTTTTTAATAAATTATTTAATTTTAAATAAAAGTTTCTTTATTTTTAGAGAAAAAGTTTTTTTAATTTCTATATTTTTTTGGTTTACATTAATCTTTGTTAGTTTTTTTGCTTTAAATAAGCAAAACTCATTCCAAGATAGTTTAATTTTTATACGTTTCTTATTTATCCCGCTGATTGCTTATTATTTTTTCTTTAATAATGAAAAAAAGATTAAAATTTTAGTTTATATTATTTTTATAACCGTATGTTTTGTTTTACTAGATTCTCTTTTTCAATTTTATAATTATTCTTCCAAAGATGGCTTTGGATATGATTTACTTGGATTTAAATCGAATTGGTATGGTCGACTAACTGGTCCATTCGGAGATGAATTAGTACCTGGAGCCTATGTTTCAAAATTTGGATTAATAGGTTATGTATTTTTTTTCTTTATTAAAAAAAATAAAACAAATTATATTTTACAGATATTATATTTAAGTATTATAAGTCTGGTATGCTTTGCTAGTGGTGAAAGAATGGCTTTAGCAACATTTTTTTTAGCTTTATTTTTTTTATTATTATTTATGAAAAATAAAAGATCAGTTTTTTTTATAACTATAATAATATCATTAATATTTATCGGTATTACGTATAAAACCCATCCATTTTATAATGATTATGAAGTTCTTAATTCAACACAGTATCACCAAGGAATGAAAATAGAAAAATCTTTTAAATGTGAAAAAAATATAGATAAAGAATGTAAAAAAATTATTAATATACAGCCAAGTTTTATTGAAATATTAAAAAATTTTAAAACATCAGCTTACGGAGAAATTTATTCACTCGCAATAATAATGTTTAAAGATCATCCTTTTACAGGTGTTGGAATTAATAACTATAAATTCGCTTGTATCAATAATGACAAATATAAAAAAGAAATGAAAAATTATGATTGTGCTTCTCATCCTCATAATATTTACATTCAATGGTTATCTGAAGGCGGTATCATTGCACTGTTTTCTTTTCTAGTTTATTTAGGTTATTTATTTAATTTTATAATATTTGGCAAAAATCATAATCAATTCAAAATAATATCTTTAGCAGTAATGATAATTATATTTTGGCCTATTATGTCAACTGGCAGTTTAATAAAAAATTGGAACGGTGTTTTAACTTTTTATGTTATTGCTAATTGTATTGTTCTTAGCCAAATTAAATTAAGTAATCTAAATTAGGTATTTTATTATTAATAAATTTGCTTATTTTCTTTGCTAGATACAAACCTAAAATAAAAAATATTAATACTGCCAAAACCTTCCCTTGACCTTTTCCAAATAACGAGCCGATATAAATCGATAAAAAAATAAAAGATGAAGATAATAATTTATTTTTTAAACCAATCACCAAACCAATAATAAAAAAAGCTATCATAAATAAAGTTTTACCTAATCCCATGCCAAAGTAAGATCCGACATAAATCATATATATACATGAATAGATTAGGGATATTTTTATTGATATTGGATTATCTAAAAATCTTACCTTAAATAAATAATAATATGATTTTACTCCATCTATCCAAGTAATTTTTTTACCTTCTACTCTTGTTCTTGAATAATATGAAACACCAAATTCATATATATAAAAATTATTTCTAACAATTTGAGAGGCTAAATCAATTTCCAAGCCAAAATCATTGATTGAGAGTTTTATATTTTCCACAACATCGCGATGTAAAATTTTTAAACCACAATGTATATCGCTTAAAGATTGGCCAAAGAAAATATTAAAAATAAATGAGTTAATTTTTCCGATTAACTCATTTGAAAAATAACTATGTTTTTTTAATTTACCAGATGAGTATCGACTACCAAATATACATTTGATTTCTTCATTGCTCTTAATAATATTTGATAACTCCTTTGCATCTTTTAAATCTAATTCTAAATCTGCATCTTGCAATATTACATATTGACCGGTACTATTATTTATACCTTCTCTAACAGCTTTACCTTTCCCAAAATTTTTATCTAAATGGATTATTTTAAGTGAAAATTTAATATTTTCTTTTATTTTAAAATTTTCTATTATTTCTTTAGAACGATCTGTGGAGCCATCATTAACAATGATTACTTCTACATCTTCACTATTAAAAAAATATAATATTTGTTTAAATAATTTATTTAAATAACTCTCCTCATTATATACTGGTATAATAATTGATAATTCGTATTTATTCTTTTGGGGCATGTTTGTTTAAAATTCTTTGAAGTGTTCTTCTATGCATCCTTAACCTTCTAGCAGTTTCTGACACGTTGCCTTTACATTGTGCAAAGACTCTTTGTATGTGTTCCCATCTTATGCGATCAGCGGTCATTGGATTTTCTGGAGGTGGTGGCAAAAGTTCTTTTGAATTGGTTAATGCATCATAAATTTGATCTATTTCAGCAGGCTTAGGTAAATAATCGATAGCACCTGATTTTATAGCAGCAACTGCTGTAGCTATATTTCCATATCCAGTTAATAATAAGGATTTTGTGTCTGGACTAATTTCTCTTATTTTTTTTATTAATTCTAAACCTGATCCATCTTTTAATCTCATATCTACAATTACATAATCAAATTTCTTTTCACCAATTCTTTTTAATGATTCATAGCAACTAGGAAATGATTCAACTATAAAATCTTTTTTTTGCATTGATCTTGATAGTCTTTCTCTGAAAGGTAAATCATCATCAACTATCATTAATTCTTTATTCATATCAATAAAATAGATTTATTAAATTTGATTTCAACAACAGCATAATCATCATCTGAATTATAAAATAATATTTTTCCATTCATATTTTCAATTAAATTTTTTGCAATAAATATTCCTAAACCCATACCTTTTTTATTTTTTGAAACATACGGTTCTCCAAGTTTATCTAAAATTTCTTTAGGGAATCCAGGGCCATCATCAAATATCTTTAATAATAAATCGTCTTTATGTAGTGTTATTTCAATATTCACCATTTCTTTTGAATATATTATGCTGTTTTGAATAATATTTCCCAAAGCATACATCATTTCATCCTTATATAAAATTTCAACCTCTTTTTCTGATAAATGATTAGAAATATTAAGTTTTTTAACAGAATTAAATTTATCAAAGTTTAATTTTATTATGTCAATTAACTTAATTTTTTCAAAAAAATTATCTTTAAGATTATAGGGGTTTTTTGAAAGTCTTAAAAGTATTTCTCTGCATCTTTCTGCTTGTGATTTTAATAACTCAACATCTCTAAGTAATCTTTTGTTTTTAAGCAATATTTTATCTTTTAGAAAATCATTTAATACTAAAAAAATAGTATTTAAAGGGGTGCTCAGTTCATGTACTGCTGCTGCACTTAATGATCCAACTTCTGTAATTTTTTTTTGGTTTGAAAGTTGTAATTTTGTTTCTGACAATGCTTGTAAAATTTTTCTTGAAGAACTTGCAAATAAATATGCATAAACAGCTATAAATATAATCGTAATAATTAAAGCAATAACTAATCCATTATTGTAAATTTTAGGAATAAATATTGCTTGATTCCAATTTAATGGAATAAAATTAAAATTAATAGTTAGAATTAAAATTATTGAAAAAGAAGAAAGAAAAACTGTCCAAAATGCCTGAAGATATGATGCTGAAATTATAACAGGTGCAAGAATTAAAATTGAGAATGGGTTTAAAATACCTCCTGTTAAAAATAAAAGTAAACCTAGTTGTGAAGTATCAAATAAAAGAAAAAAAAATGCTTGTTTATCAGAGATTTTATTATTATTTTTTTGAATAAAATAAGAAAAACAATTTACAATAACTGAAAGCAATACAACAAGCAAACATTGAAAGATTGGTATAGAAATTGAAAAAAAATAATTGACTAAAAAGATTGTTAATATTTGACCTATAATTGCAATCCATCTTATTTTTATAAGATTGCCAAGCAAAATTGTGTTCATTTTATATTCTAATTTAAATATCTAAATTAGCTACTTTAAGTGAATTTTCTTGAATAAAATTTTTTCTTCCTTCTGTGACTTCGCCCATTAATGTTTCAAAGATACTATTTGCTTCATTAACTTCATCAATCTTAACAGATAATAGTGATCTATAATTTTTATCAAGGGTAGTTTCCCAAAGTTGATCTGGGTTCATTTCTCCAAGTCCTTTGTATCTGTTAATTTGTGTTCCTGATTTTCCTATTTCAAGTACTTTTTCAATTAAATCAATAGGGCCATTGATTTTAAATTGATCATCACTTGATTTTAAAATACCTGCTGCACCATTCTTTAATAATCCAAAATTATTCATCAACTCTTTACGCATCTGATTTAATGATTTTGCTTCTGGAGTAATTAAAAAATCACTATCTATAATATATTTTTCTACAATGCCTCTTTGTGATTTTAAAATATTTAAACAATTTTTTTTATAATCAACTTTCCAATAATTCGGTTCAATCGTATTTAATCTTAGTTCTAAATATTTAGCAATCTCATTACCAATAGAAGGATCATTTATTGATTCTGGTTTTAATGCTGCAATTACTGCTGCTTGTTCTATAACAAGTCTATTATCAACTCTTCTAGTAAGTTGATCTACTAATTTTTGAACATTTTTTGATAAGTTTAATAATTTGATAAGTTCAATATTGCTTATCTTGTATATATCGTTTTTGTTTTTCGGAACTTCAAAAATTAACTTTTTTGATCCTTCATCAATAAGATGTTTTTCCATATCATTTTCATCTTTAATATATTGAATAGAATTTCCCTTTTTGGTCCTAAATAGAGGTGGTTGCGCAATAAACAACCTGCCTGATTCAATCATTGGCCGCATATGCCTATAAAAAAATGTCAAAAGAAGTGTTCGAATATGACTGCCATCTACATCAGCATCAGTCATAATAATTACTTTATGATATCTCATTTTTTCTATATCAAACTTTCCTTCAGATTTATCTTGTTCTTCATTGCCTGATGGGTTGCCAATACCTGCTCCAATAGCAGTTATTAACACACCTATTTCATTACTTGTTAAAATTTGCTTAGGATTTGCTCTTTCAACATTTAATATTTTTCCTCTTAAGGGAAGTATAGCTTGGTTTTTTCTATCTCTCCCTTGTTTAGCTGAACCTCCCGCAGAATCTCCCTCAACAATAAACAATTCAGAAAATTCTGGATTTTTTTCCTGACAATCAGCAAGTTTTCCAGGTAAAGATGAATTTTCCAAACCTGTTTTTCTTCTTGTTAATTCTCTTGCTTTTCTGGCAGCTTCTCTAGCATTTGATGCTTCAATCACTTTATCAATAACTTTTTTTATTTCACTAGGATTTTCATCCATCCATTGTTCTAATTTATCCAAGCTAACAGATTCGACAACTGGGCGAACTTCTGAAGAAACCAATTTATCTTTAGTTTGACTAGAAAACTTGGGATCAGGTAATTTAACAGAAATTATGCAAGTTAATCCCTCCCTTGCATCGTCCCCAGTAATATTTATGGAGTTTTTTGTATTTTTGTTAATATAATTAACAACACTTCTGGTTAATGCACCTCTAAAACCTGCAAGATGTGTACCGCCATCTCTTTGTAAAATGTTGTTTGTAAAACAAAGTGTATTCTCATGATAACTATCAGTCCATTGTAAAGAGCATTCAACATTTACATTATTTTTATTAGCAGAAAAAAAAATTGGTTCACCATGAATAATATGCTTTCCTTTGTTTAAAAAATTAACATATTCATTTATTCCTCCTTCATACTTAAAATTTGTTTCAATTTCTTTTGTTGCTCTTTTATCTTTCAGTGCTATATTAACACCTGTATTGAGAAATGCTAATTCTCTTAATCTTTTTTCAATTGTTTTATAATTAAAATCTATATTTTTAAAAATTTTTGAAGATGGTAAAAAAGTAATCGTAGTTCCTGTCAAATATTGATTATCAATTTTCTCTGAGCTACCTACAATATTCAATTTTTTCTTAACTGAGCCGTTATTAAATTGCATTTTATAAACTTTTCCATTTCTATTTATTTCTAGATTTAAAAATTCCGACAGAGCATTTACAACCGAAACACCAACACCATGAAGTCCCCCAGATATTTTGTAACTATTTTGATCAAATTTTCCTCCTGCGTGTAACTCAGTCATAATTACTTGAGCCGCTGATACTCCTTCCGTTTTATGATTATCAACTGGTATACCTCTTCCATTATCAGATACTGTTATTGTGCCATCTGCATTTAAAATTATCTGCACATGTGTACAATATCCTGCTAGTGCCTCATCTATGGAATTATCTACAACCTCATAAATCATTTGATGTAGTCCTGAACCATCATCTGTATCCCCGATGTACATACCAGGTCGTTTTTTAACTGCCTCTAATCCCTTTAAAACTTTTATTGATTCCGATGAATAATTAGAAACTTCCATTATTCAGTTATATTACAAAAGTTAGTATTTGTTGATAGAAAAGAAAATAAATTTTTATCAGTTCCTGTCATAAAAATTTGAAGATCAAAATGCTCAGTAATTTTTAAAAGAAGCTTTCTGTTAATATCATCTAAATGAGAGCATATTTCATCCATTAATAGTATTGGTTTAAGATTGCACTCATTAACCAGATAATTACTTTGTGCCAAATATAATAGTAATATAATAGTTTTTTGTTGACCTGTTGATAGCTGAGAAACTAAAATATTTTCATCTAATTGAAATATATAATCTGATTTATGCGGCCCAATATGCGCTCCGCCAGTAATTTTATCTATTTCACGGTATTTTTTTAGTTCTTTGATATATAGTTCTATATTTATACCATCATTGAAGAATCTATCATTAATTTTGATAATTAACTTATTAAATGAAAGTTTCTGCTGTTCATTTAATAAACTTAAATGACTTTGGATAGAAAAAATTTGCAATTTTCTAGCTTTATAAATTTCTAAACCTAAATTTGAAATATTTTCTTCTAATTTATCCAACCAACTGGTTTCGTAGTCGTTGAGATTCAGTATTTTACTTCTTTCAATTATATTTTTCTTATATTTATTAATTAATATGTTGTACGCATTGTCCTTTGAAAAAATAAAGCCATCTATAAAATTTCTTCTAAAACTAGGTGAGGAAAGAAATAATCTTTCTGTCTCTGGTAAAAATACTAAAAAAGAAAATAGTGAATAAAGATGATCAATTGTTTTTTTTGATGAATCATTATTTAAAAAAATTTTTTTAATTATTTTATTATTTTTTTTTTCTGAATTAACTTTTAATTCGATTGAATCATCAAATTGCTTAAAATTAGAAAAATTTATAAAATTGTTTTCATTTTTTTTTATAAAATTTTTAATTTGATCTTTTCGAATACCTCTGCCTTTTGTAAAAAGAGAGAGCGCTTCTAGTATATTAGTTTTTCCTGAGCCGTTAGTTCCAAATAACACATTACAGTTTTTTGTAAATTCAAGAGAATAATCTTTAAAGTTTCTATAATTAATTAATCTAATATCTCTAAAGTAACTCAAATTAGATTTACACTCTCATTGGCATCAATACATAAATAAGATTTGGATTAGATTTTTCTTTAGCTATAATTGGAGAAGAATTATCTTTAAATGATAAAGTAACTTCTTCTGCATCCAAATTATATAATATATCCATAATATATTTTGAATTGAAACCGATTTCTATTTCATCTCCATCATAAGTAACGTTTAAATCTTCTGTTGCTGTACTATTTTCATTATTAACGGTACTTAAATTTACTAAGTTATTTAATAATTTGAATTTAATTACTGGTGATTTTTCATTTGCAATAGTGCTTACTCGGTCAACAGCAGATAACAAATTAGCTCTTTTTACTAATAAATGATTTTGATTATTATCAGGAATAACCTTTTTATAATCGGGAAAATTTCCATCAATCAGTTTTGAAACCAATATCAAATTATCAATATAAAAAATTACTTTATTTGCACTAATATAAAACTCAATATCATTTAAATTATCAGATAATAATTTTGCCAATTCATTAATCGTTTTTTTCGGTATAATAACCCCGGGTATCTCAGATGTTATCTCACCAGTCAAAGAACTAAATTTTGCTAACCTATGGCCATCTGTACCAACAAATGTAATATAATTATTGTTATTTTCATTAGTAATATTACAATATAAACCGTTAAGAAAATAACGAGTTTCTTCATTGGAAATAGCAAATTTTGTCTTATCAATAAGTTTAAATATGGTCTTTGCCTTTGTTTTTATTTTATTTCCGTTACCTTTAGTTTCAATAATTGGAAAATCTTCTTTTGGTAAACAGGCCAGCGAAAAACGAGAGCCATTCGAGCGTAAAGTTAAGAGTTTTCCATCATTTGAAATAATTTCAATTTCACTTGTATCGGGTATTTTTCTGATGATATCATATATTAATTGAGCATTGATAGTTGTTGATCCTGACTCAAGAACACTGCAGTGAATTGTTTCGGTAATTGATATATCCATATCAGTTGATGATAGCGTTAAATTATTGTTATCAGCCTCAATTAAAATATTCGAAAGTATTGGTAGGGTATTCTTCTTATCTACAATGTTTTGTAAGTGTGATAAAGTTTTAAAAATTATAGGTTTGCTAATTATAAACTTCATATTTTTAAATATAAAGAAATTTGACTTAAGAATCTATAAGTCTTTTTAATAACTCAATATCCTCATTAAAACTGACATCTTGAATCTTAAGTTCTTCAATTTTTTTAACTGCATGCATAACAGTTGTATGATCTCTACCTCCAAATTTTCTTCCAATTTCTGGAAGGGATCTAGAAGTTATTGATTTTGCTAAGTACATTGCTATTTGACGTGGTCTTGCAACTGATCGGGATCTTCTTGGTGAATGCATGTCTGTAATTCTTATATTAAAATGTTCGGCAACTTTCTTTTGTATTTCCTCAATAGTGATTTTTTTATTTGATGATTTTAATAAATCTTGAAGTACGATTTGAGCTGTCTCAACGGAGATTGAAGTGCCAACAAGGGTTGCATGTGCAACCAATCTATTTAATGCTCCTTCCATTTCTCTTACATTTGAAATAATTCTATGTGAAATAAACTCTAATACTTTTGGCGGGATTTCAACGCCTCTTTTTTGTGCTTTTTCAATTAGAATGCCTAATCTTAATTCATATGTTGTGGGATGAATATCAGCTACTAATCCACAGCCAAGTCTCGATTTTAATCTATCTTGTACTCCATCAAGATCAGAAGGTGATTTATCTGCAGAAATTACAATTTGCTTATTTTGCTCTATTAATGCATTAAAAGTATGGAAAAACTCTTCTTGAGTATTATCTTTTCCACTAATAAATTGCACATCATCAATCATTAAAACATCAATTGATCTAAATTGTTCTTTAAAAGCAGAAGTATCTTTGTATCTAAGAGCTCGAACAAACTGATACATAAATTTTTCAGCAGAAAGATAAATTACTTTCCTGTCAGGTTGCTGTTGTTTAATTTTCCATCCAATAGCATGCATTAAATGAGTTTTGCCAAGTCCCACTCCTCCATATAAAAATAATGGATTAAAAGAAACTTTATCTGCTTCAGCTACTCTTTCTGATGCAGCAAATGCCAATTCATTGGGTTTGCCAACTACAAAATTGTCAAATGTAAATCTTGGATCTAAAGGTGCTCCAAATTCACTTTGAGTAGATTGTTGATTAGATCTGATATCTAGTGTTGATTTCCAATGATTATCTGAACTTTTTATAGTTCTGGTAGTGCCAGGAACTATTCTGCCTCCATTTGGTTTAACTACAAATTTAATAACATCTATCTGTTCAGAATATTTTTTTGATTCTATCTTAATGGTATCAGAATAATTGTTCACTATCCAATCTCTTAAAAATTTAGTTGGTACAGAAAAAGTTATTGTATCGTTTTCTAAGGCAACATAACTTAAGTGCTTAAGCCAGTTATTATATGCACTGTCTCCTACAGTTTTTTTTAAATCTTTTTTTAAAGAGGACCATTTACTTTCATCAAAACCTGAAACTGATTTTTCCATTAGCCCCCTAATAAAACTTTAGATAAAAAACTTTTTATCTAAAAACTTAAATATTATAACCACCAATTATAATAAAGATAATCAACACTCTTTACGGATTTTTGGCAAGAATAAAAGTGAAAAAAATAGAAAATAAATTTATTTTTTTTTGATTTGATTTGATAACGAGGATAACTTTCTAGAAAGATATTGCTTTTTAAATATGCCTTTTTTTACTGCTTTTGCCATTATAGAATTAACTTCGCTTAAATTTTTTTGAATTTCTTCAGTTTTCTTAGACTTTACTGCATCATTAAACCTATTTAGCGTTGTTCTAAATTTACTGAGATATTTTTCATTTATAGATTTTCTAAGCCGGTTTTGAGTTGACCGTTTAACTGCAGATTTATGGTTAGCCATTTCTGCAGGTGGTATAGATTTAATAATATTAAAGTCAATATATTAATATCTTAATTGCTATTTTGTTCCTTTTGTATTTTTGGACAGAAATATGTTGTTCGCCCATATTGTATAATTTTAATAATTTCATAACTTGAAATTTTTTTTCCTGCCTTACCATAAACTTTAAAATTAGACTGAAAATTACCTAATGTGCCATCAAAAGATCTATAATCTCTAATGCTTGAACCTTTGTATCTTATAGCTTTTTTAAGAATTTTTTTTATAGATTTTATAATTTGGTTAATTTGATCAGCTAATAGGTCTCTCCCAAGAGTTAATGGAGATATTTTAGCGTCAAATAAGATTTCACTTGCATAAATATTACCTATCCCAGCTACGATATGTTGATTTAATAATATTTGTTTTATTGGAACTACAGATTTATGAATTTTTCCATAAATATAGTCCGCTGATAATTTATTACTTAGTGCATCAATCCCAAGAGATGAAATATATTTCTTATTACAAATATTTTCTGTTTCAACAACATCAACAAAGCTAAACTTTCTGGTATCATTTAATGCTAAGACATAATTATCTCTAAAATATAACATCAGATGATCATGTTTTTCTTTAATAAAATTTTTTTTTAAAATTTTTAATCTTCCAGACATTCCTAAATGGATAATAATAGTAATATTATTTTTGAATTTAATTAGAATGTATTTGGCTATTCTATTAATTTCTTTAATTCTTTGGCCTGTTATTGTTTTATGGATATAGTCTGGTATGTTATATCTAAGTTTTTTTGTATAAACCTTAACTTTAATGACTTTTTTATTTTTTAATATACGCAAACCATTTATAGTTGTTTCCACTTCAGGCAATTCAGGCATAAAATATGAATAAAATATTAAGTTTTGATTATAATAAAGTAAATTTTAAAGAAAAAACAAAATTTGTTCAAAAAATATTTTCAGACGTGGCTTTATATTATGATCTAATGAATGATATAATGAGTTTTGGAACACATAGAATTTGGAAAAAAAAATTTGTAGATTTAATTAATCCTACAAAGAATGAAGTAATTGTGGATGTTGGTTCAGGTTCCGGAGATATTGTAAAAGAAATACTTAAAAGAAAAAAAAATATTAGAATAGACGTTGTTGATTTAAATAAAGAAATGTTAAATATGGGGAAAAAAAATATAATAAATAAAAATGTTAATTTCCATTTAGCTAATGCAGAAGAATTAAACTTTCAAAATAATTTTTATGATAAATACTTAATTTCTTTTTGCCTAAGAAATATCACAAACATTGAAAAAGCTCTTTGTGAAGCATTTCGTGTTTTAAAGCCAGGTGGAATTTTTTTTTGTTTGGAATTTAGTACTCCAGAAACTTTATTAATTTCTAATATTTATAAAAAATATAAGTCAAATTTTTTACCCTTGGCAGGAAAAATAGTTTCTAATAATAAAGCAGCTTATAATTATTTAAGTCAAAGTATTGATTTATTCCCAGACCAAGAACAATTAAAAAATAAATTGACTGAAGTAGGTTTTATTAATGTTTCTTACACGAATCTATTTAATGGCATAGTTTGCATTCACACAGGTTATAAAATTTAGTATAAATTAATTCAAAACATGAATTATAGTGACTTAGAATATGAAATATTTGCAAGACAATTTATATTAAAAGAATATTCTGAAGAAGCTATTACAAAGCTTAAAGATCAAAAAATTTCAATTATAGGATTAGGCGGTATTGGATGTCCATTGAGTCAGTATTTAATCTCTTCTGGGATAAAAAATCTAACCATTTTTGATGGTGACAAAATTGAAAAAAATAATTTAAATCGTCAAATGCTCTATTCTATTGATGATATTGGTAAAAATAAAGCTCATATATCTAAAAACAAACTATTAAAAACTAACCCTAATAGTAATATCGAGGCTTATGCCAAAAACATTAATGAAAATAATCTAAACTTATTATACGGTTCATCAGTTGTCATTGATACAACAGATAGTTGGCATACATCTAAAATTATAAATAAATATTGTGTAATAAATTCAATAAAATATATGTTTTCATCTGCAGTTGGTAATCACATTCAAGTGTGTTTTTTTCCTAACAAAACTGGTGAACATATATGTTTAAATTGTCTTTTCCCAAACAAAGATGACGTTGATCTTCCTAGATGCGAAACTGTTGGAATCTCAGCTATTGCTGCTGGAATAGCTGGATTAGTAACTGCTCAAAAAACCATTAATTTGCTTCTAAATTTTAATAATGAAAATAACATATTAACATTAATTAATGTAATGATGGCTGAAATAAATAGAATTAAAGTTAAAAATAATAAAGATTGTTTATTGAATAAATATTAACTTCCATTAAATAATGAACTAAAGATTAAATTTAATTTATTTATGAAAGCAAATTCCTTTTCTTACGAACAACTTATTGATTGCGCAAACGGCATATTATTTGGGAAAGGGAATGCTCAATTACCTTCACCTCCTATGTTAATGTTTGATCGCATTACAAAAATTAATGAACAAGGGGGGTTTTTTTCTAAAGGTGAAATTATAGCCGAATTGGACATAAAACCAAATTTATGGTTCTTTAATTGCCATTTTAAAAACGACCCTGTTATGCCTGGATGTTTAGGATTAGATGCTATGTGGCAACTGTTGGGATTTTATCTTGGATGGTTAGGTCAACCAGGTAAAGGTAGGGCTCTAGGTGTTGGTGAAGTTAAATTCACTGGTCAAGTTCTTAAAACTGTAAAAAAAGTTACTTATCATATTTCATTAAAAAGATTAATTTTAAGAAAATTAATTCTTGGTGTAGCTGATGGTATTCTTAAAGCTGATGGTGAATCAATATATGAAGCAAAAGATATGAAAGTTGGTCTTTTCACTTCTGATAAATAGCAATTCATGAGAAGGGTAGTTATCACGGGATTAGGAATTGTTTCGTGTATTGGGAATGATCAAGAAACAGTAATAGAAAATTTAAAAAATTTAAATTCAGGAATTAGTTCAGCTCCTGAATATGAGGAATTTTCATTTAGAAGTCTTGTTCATGGCAAACCTAAGATTAACTTAGAAGAAAATATCGACAGAAGATTACTTCGCTTTATGGGAGATGGAGCTGCTTTTAATTTTATAGCAATGAAAGATGCAATAGAAGATTCTGGTCTTGAAGAAAAAGAAGTCTCTAATGAAATGACAGGCATTATTGTTGGATCTGGAGGACCTTCCACACAAAATCTATTTCAATCTTTTGAAAATGGTAAAGAGAAAGGATCAAAAAAAGTTGGGCCCTTTATGGTTACAAGAAGTATGTCGAGTACTAATTCTGCTACATTAGCAACTCCATTTAAAATAAAAGGTATAAATTATAGTATAACATCAGCTTGCTCTACTAGTTCTCATTGCATTGGTAATGCTTATGAGTTGATTCAAATCGGAAAACAGAATGTAATGTTTGCTGGTGGTGGAGAAGAATTACACTGGACTTTATCAATTTTATTTGATGCAATGGGTGCCTTATCTTCTAAATATAATGACAATCCAACCATTGCTTCTAGAGCATATGATACCGAAAGAGATGGATTTGTTATTTCTGGAGGTGGTGGAACTTTAGTTTTAGAGGAATTAGAACATGCAAAAGCTAGGGGAGCAAAAATTTATGGAGAAATTACAGGATATGGAGCAACTTCAGACGGCTTTGACATGGTACAGCCTTCTGGTGAAGGTGCAGAAAGATGTATGTTAAAAGCTCTTGAAAATATTGATAACAAAATTGATTATATTAACTCACACGGTACGAGTACTCCAATTGGAGATATTAAAGAGCTTGATGCAATTAAAAATGTTTTTAAAGAACAAATTCCTAAAATTAGCTCTACAAAATCATTAACTGGTCATTCCTTGGGGGCAACAGGTGTGCATGAAGCAATTTATTGTTTATTAATGATGAAAAATAACTTTATTAGTGGTTCAGCAAATATAAGCAAATTAGATAGTGAAGCTAGTAATTGTAATATACTTTTAAATACATTAGAAAATCAAAATTTAGAGAATGTTATGTCTAACAGTTTTGGATTTGGTGGTACTAATGCAACTTTAATTTTTTCTAAATACAATGCTTAAAAATAAAAAAGGTATTATTTTTGGTATCGCTAATGACCACTCAATTGCTTGGGGTATAGCAAGCAAACTCCATAAAGAAGGAGCAGATCTAGCTATTACCTATCAAAACGAAAGTTTACTTAAAAGAGTAAAGCCTCTTGCCGATAAGGTTAATTCTTCTTTATTAATAGAATGTGATTTTAGTAAAGAAAATGATATTGAAAAAACAATAAGCACTGTTGCATCAAAATGGAGTAAAATTGACTTTATAATTCATGCAGTTGCTTTCTCAGATAAAAATGAATTAAACGGTAGATATTTAGATACTAGTAAAAATAATTTTATTAATACTCTTAATATTTCATGTTATTCATTTACTAAAATTGCTAAATTAAGTAAACCAATTATGAATAGTGGAGGTAGTTTACTAACATTAAGTTTTTATGGTTCAACAAAAGTAATGCCTAATTATAATATAATGGGAGTTGCAAAAGCTGCACTTGAAACTAGTGTAAAATATTTGAGTACTGATCTAGGGTCAAAAAACATAAGAGTAAATGCAATATCTGCTGGACCAATGCGAACACTTGCTGGTGCTGCTATTGCAAATTCTAGACAGGTATACAAATTTACTGAAGAAAATTCTTCATTAAAAAGAAATGTACATTTGGAAGAATTAGGAAATTCAGCTTTATATTTTGTAAGTAACCTCTCTTCAGCAGTTACAGGTGAAATTCATTATGTTGATTGTGGATTCAATATAGTTGGTATGCCAAAAAAAAATATTTAAATAAGTTTAAATTTAGTAGGATCATCTATAAAAATACTATTTACACCTTTAGACCATAATTGATTTGCTTCATTTACCGAAATGTTTTTATTAGAATATACAGTTACTAATAAATTATTTTCCAAAATTATATCAATAACTTCTGAATTAACTATATTGAGATTGATGCCAAAACAAAAAAAATTATATTTATTAGCAATAACAATAATGTCACTTAAAGATTGATTGTTTTTGAAGTCATTAACTAAAAAACTATAATTTGAATGTGGTAATATTTTTTTCATCATAATTAATGAATTCAAATCAAAACTTGAAAAAAAATATTGATTAGAAAACTTCAAATTGGTTAAAGTTTTTGCAATAGATTTAACGGTTTTCGATTCAAAACCTTTGTTAGGTTTTAATTCAATATTAAAATTGATATTTTTTTTTATACAAAAAAATAATATTTCTTCAAAAGTAGGAATATAAATATTTGTTGATTTTTTATAAAAAAAAGATCCTGCATCTAATTGCTTAAGATATTTATAGTTATGCTCAATAGGCAGGCCTGTACCATTTGTAGTTCTTTCTAAAGAATCATCATGAAATAGTATTGGAATTAAATCTTTAGAAATTTTAACATCAAATTCTATCCAATTTAGTCCAATTTTTTTGGCTAAATTTAGAGACTCAATGGTATTTTCAGGAGATAAATCTTTAACCCCCCTATGGCCTATTAACTTAGGAAGGTTAAGCATTTTTAAATTAATTATTCAGTTTCAATTTCCTTCATGGACAATTTAACCTTTCCACGGGAATCTATATCCAATACCTTAACTTTTACGATATCTCCTTCATTGACAACATCGCTTACTTTCTCAACTCTTTCATTTTTAAGTTGACTAATGTGTACTAGTCCATCTTTTGAACCCATAAAATTCACAAAAGCACCAAAGTCCATTAACTTCACAACCTTGCCTTCATATATCTTCCCAATTTCTGGTTCTTCAACTATACCTTTAATCCAATCTATCGCAGCCTGACCAGACTTTTTATCTACTGCTGCTATACTTACTAAACCTTCATCATCTATTTCAATTTTAGCTCCAGTTTTCTCAGTAATTTCTCTTATTACTGCACCACCTTTTCCTATAACTTCTCTAACTTTATCTTTATGAACCTTAAGTGTGGTAATTGTAGGAGCATAACTTGAAATATTTTCTTTTGGCTTTTCTATAGCTTTTGCCATTTCACCCAAGATATGTAGTCTGCCGTCCTTCGCCTGTTTCAGTGCCTGTTCCATTATTTCAGAAGTAATGCTAGTAATTTTAATATCCATTTGTAAAGAGGTTATACCATTTTTAGTTCCTGCTACCTTAAAATCCATATCTCCTAAATGATCTTCATCACCTAAGATATCAGAAAGAATAATATAATTTTCTTGCTCTTTAATTAAACCCATCGCAATCCCAGCAATTGGCTGTTCTAAAGGAACACCTGCATCCATTAAAGACATTGATGTGCCACAAACAGTTGCCATTGAACTAGAACCATTAGATTCTGTTATTTCTGAAACAACTCTAAATGTATAAGGAAATTTCTCAGATGACGGAAGCATTGGATGAATTGCTCTCCATGCTAATTTGCCATGCCCTATTTCTCTTCTACTAGTAGATCCTGCTCTTCCAACTTCACCAACTGAATATTGAGGAAAATTATAATGTAACATAAAATTTTCTTTATATTCTCCCTCAATAGCATCAATTCTTTGTTCGTCTAAACCAGTGCCTAAAGTTGTAACTACCAAGGCTTGGGTTTCTCCTCTTGTAAATAAAGCTGATCCATGAGTTCTTTCAAGAATTCCAGTTTCACAAATAATAGGTCTAACTGTTTTTGTATCCCTACCATCAATTCTTTTACCAGTTTGTAATAATTCACCTCTTACAATTTCTTTTTCTATAGATTTAATTGCATCATTAACAATTATTACTGACATAGTTTCTGAAACAAATTTTTCTTCAATTTCATTCCGTAACTCGTTAAGTTTTTCAGAACGAGTTTGTTTTTCATGAATTTTATATGCATCTACAAGTTTAGTTTTAAAATCTTTTGCAATGTTTTGTGGTAATTCTTTTATTTTTTCATCCTGAGCAGGTATTGCCCAAGGATCCTTTGCTGCTTGCTTTGCTAATGCAATGATAGTATCTATTACTGGTTTATAAGCATTTTGACCAAATACAACAGCTTCCAACATTTTTTCTTCTGATAATTGATGTGCTTCTGATTCAACCATTAAGACACCTTTGCTTGTTCCTGCTACAACTAAATCTAAATTTGAATTTTTTATTTGCTCGATTGAAGGATTCAGCACAAACTCATCTTGTATTAAACCTATCTTTGCAGCTCCTATTGGTCCCATAAAAGGTAGTCCAGACAATGTCAGAGCAGCACTAGTTGCTATCATTGCAACTATATCTGAATCATTAGAAAGATCATGAGATAAAACTGTACATGTTATTTGAGTTTCATTTTTAAAATCTTTATGGAATAAAGGTCTTACTGGTCTATCAATTAATCTTGAAACAAGAGTTTCTTTTTCTGTTGGTCTTGCTTCTCTTTTAAAAAAACCTCCTGGAATTTTGCCAACTGAATAGAATTTTTCCTGATAATTTACTGTTAAAGGAAAAAAATCTATATCAGGTTTAGCTTGCTTAGCTGCAACAACATTGGACATAACAGTTGTGCCGCCATACGTAACAATAACTGACGCATCTGCTTGTCTCGCTATTCTACCTGTTTCTATAATTAAATTTTTACCTGCCCATTCTAATTCTACTTTTTTTATATCAAACATTCTTTACTCTTTTCTATTTTATATTCTTAACCTCTAATTTTTAGTTCTTTAATTAATTCTTGGTATCTTTTATTATCTTTTTTTGAAACATAGTTTAATAATTTTTTTCTATTATTCACTAAAGATACTAACCCTCTTTTTGAATGCTTATCGTGTTTGTGAAATTTAAAGTGTTCAATTAAATTGTTTATTCTTTCACTTAAAATAGCAATCTGAATCTCAGCAGAACCAGTATCATTTTTATCCTTTGAAAATTTATCAATTAATTCTTTTTTCGTTTCTTTTTTAATCGACATCGCTTCTCCTAAATTAATATTTTATTTGGTTTAAACAAATTGCCATTCAATTTGCCAAAAGAAATTACATTTCCATTTTTTGATAAAAAAATTATTTTATTTTTATCTAAATCTAAAGGCGGCTTAATCAATTTAGTTTTATCTATTTTAATTGACTTACCTAAAGAAAGATCAGTAAAATCTCTCTCATCTTCAATCTCATAAGCCAAGATGTCGTCCAGCATAGACATTGAAGAATTTAAACAATTAAATTCGAAGTCCGTTTGTCTTATTTTTAGTAAATCGTCCAGTAAAATTGATAAATTGTCGGAAAATAATCCAACTTTAGTACGATTAAGATAGGATATATGGCCAAAAGTACCTAATGAACAAGCTAAATCTCTAGCCAGACTTCTTACATAATAACCTTTGCCACACTCAATTTCAAATGTCGAATGATGTTTAGAAGAATTTTTAATTAATTTTATATTTTTTAAGAATACTTTTTTTGACTTAAGAGTAAATTTTTTATTTTTTCTTAAAAGAAGATATGCTCTTTCACCATTAATTTTAACTGCTGAAGCTTTTGGCGGTATTTGTTCATTAATTCCAATAAAATCTTTTATACAATTTTTAATTTCATTTTGTTTTGGAAAATTTTTTGAAACATTTATAACCTGACCTTCAATATCATCAGTATCAGTTTGTATACCCCATTTGATTGTAAATATATATTTTTTTAAACCTGAACTTACAAAGGGAATTAATTTAGTTGTTTTGCCTAAAGCTATAGGAAGAATACCTTCTGCTTGTGGATCTAGTGTACCGGCATGTCCTATTTTATTAATATTAAATTTTTTTTTTATTTTTTTTACAGCAAGAAATGAACTAATATTTTTTGGTTTGTATAAATTTATCCAACCTTGAATATGTTCATCCATTAAGATCTCTTAATACTTTTTTATTTAAAAGAAGTTTTTTTATTTTTTCTGCTTCATCAAATGAATTATCAATATAAAAATTAATTTTAGGTGTAAATTTTGATTGAAGTCTGGCTGCTGATAAATATTTTTGAAATATGTATTTATTTTTATTTATACTTTCTAAAACTATATCTTGTTCTTTTCCTCCTAATGGCATTAGATAAACATTTGCAAATCTAAGATCTTTGCTCATTTTCACAAACGATATTGTAACTGTGGATATATCAATACTTGAATCATAAAAATCTTCTTTAAGTATACATTCACTAATTAGAGATCGAATTAATTCACTATATCTAATCTGCCTTTGAGAAGACATTTCTGTATTCATAAATTTATAATTTTCTGTCTGTTTTTACTTCTTCAAATGTTTCAATAATATCTCCAATCTTAATATCTAAATAATTTTCTAACATTACTCCGCATTCAAAACCACTTTTAACCTCACTTACCTCTTCTTTAAATCTTTTTAAGCTACTTATTAAGCCTGTATGAATTACAACGTTATCCCTTAATAATCTAATCTTAGAATTTCGTGATATAATACCGTCTTTAACCATGCAGCCTGCAATATTTCCTACTTTTGAAATATTAAATACTTCTCTTATTTCAACATTACCTGTAATTTTTTCTGAAATATTTGGTTTTAGTAAGCCAGAAAGCAAGCTTCTAATATCATCTATTAATTCGTATATTATTGAATAATATCTAATATCAACACCGTCTCTTTTAGCTGCATCTCTAGCATGTGGTAACGCCCTTACGTTAAAGCCTAAAATAAAACCCTTACTTGAATTTGCTAAAGCTACATCACTTTCTGTAATAGCTCCAACACCTTTGTGAATTACACTTACTTTTACTTCGGGAGTTGAAAGCTTAACCACTGAGTTTTCAATTGCTTCTGTTGATCCTTGAACATCAGTTTTAATAACAACAGGTAAAGAAGTAGCTGCACCTTGATTTATTTGTTGAAACATTTCTTCTACATTAGTTTTAACAACTTTATTTTTTTGAATTTGAATCTTTTTAGATCTATATTCAGAAATTTTCCTTGCAACACTTTCACTTTCAACAACAATAAAATCATCACCAGCTAGTGGATTGGAATCAAAACCAAGAACTTCAACTGGTGTTGAGGGTTTAGCCTCTTTTATACTTTCACCCTTATCATTTATTAAAGCTTTTACTTTACCCCATTCAGAGCCAGATATAAAAATATCACTAACTTTTAAAGTTCCTTTTTGAACTAAAACTGTTGCAACTGATCCTCTTCCTTTTTCAAGTTTTGATTCAATTATTGATCCTCTGGCTGCTCTATTTGGATTCGCTTTTAAATTTAATAGATCAGCTTGAAGATGAATTGCTTCTTCTAATTTATTTAAATTGGTTTTCTTTATTGCCGATATTTCAACATCCAATACTTCTCCACTTAACTTTTCAACAATAATTTCTTGAGTTAATAAATCATTTCTTACTTTATCAGCATCAGCTGCGGGCAAATCTATTTTATTAATTGCGACAATAATTGGCACTTTAGCTGCTTTTGCATGAGCAATTGATTCTATAGATTGAGGTTTTAAACTATCATCTGCAGCAACTACTAATACAACTATATCAGTTGTTTTAGCTCCTCTTGCCCGCATATTAGAAAAGGCTGCATGACCTGGTGTATCTATAAATGTAATTTTTTTTCCATTATTATTAATTTGGTATGCACCTATATGTTGGGTAATGCCACCTGACTCACCATCTACAACATTAGAACTTCTAAAAGCATCTAAAATGCTAGTTTTCCCATGATCAACATGGCCCATAATAGTAACTACAGGAGCACGCAATTGTAATGAAGATTCAGCATCTTCAAAATCTTCTACTTCTTTTAAAATATCATCCTCATTAACTCTTACAGGTTTATGTCCTATTTCCTCTACTACAAGTTCAGCTATGTCTGCCTCAAGTGATTGTGTTGCATTTGCCATTACACCCATTTTCATAAGAACTTTAACAACATCTGCTGTTTTTTCTGCCATTCTATTAGCAAGATCTTGCACGGTAATTATTTCTGGAATAAAAACCTCTCTAGATATTTTATTTTCATCATTTTTATCAATCGATTTTAATTTCTCTTTTTCTCTAGCTCTTTTTAATTTCGCTAAACTAGGAAATCTATCGTATTCTTGTTCTTCTTGTTCTAATATTTTTTTTGCATCAATTTTATTAAAATCATCTTCTACAGGTTTAAGAGTTGATTTTTTTGGTTGATTTTTTTTATTTTCAACAACTTTTTTGTTTTTATTTTCAAAAGATTTATTTTTATTCAAGGGGCTAAAATTTGCTCCCACAGGCGGGTTTGAAGATCTAAAAGATGAAGATCCTCTAAAATTAGATTTAGCCGTTGACGAACTTTTTTGTTGGTTATTTTTATTTCTAAAGACAATTTGAATGGTTTTTTTATTGCCAGGCGATCTTGCGTTATCACCCCCAGGTCCTAGATTTTTTCTAATTTGGAGTCTTCCAGTAGATGAAAGTTTTAAAGGTTTTTTTTTGTTATTTTTTTTTTTGTCCAATTTATTTTTCCTATAATTTATTTCTCTTCAGCAAACCAATTTTCTCTAGCCTGCATTATCATTTTACTTACAAGTTCTTCTTCAAGATCAAGGTTTTTAAAAATTCCTTCCTCTTTATCTATTAATTCATAAGAAGCTAATTCAGCAAAATCGTTTAAAGTTATTATTTTTTCCTTTGCTAATAAAGCTAGCATTTGCACTGTCATACCATTTAAATTTTTTAAATCTTCATCTAGGATTTTTTCATTTACTATTTTTTGATTTTCATCATTTAGCTCTTTTATGTAATTTTTAGCTCTAGATAGAATCTCTTTTGCTAAATCATCGTCAAATCCTTCTATTTTTTCAATGTTTTCAACAGTTTCAGATGCTATAGATTCAACTGAAACATAACCTTCTGTCACCAATAGTTGAGCAATAACGTCTTCAACATCTAAAAGCTCAGATAGTAAAGAGCTCTTTTCTTTAAATTCAATTTGTCTTCTCTCTGATTCTTCTGCTTCAGTTAAAATATCAATTTCTAAATTAGTTAAATTAGAAGCTAACTTAACGTTTTGACCCTTTCTACCAATTGCTAGACTTAATTGATCATCAGGAATTACTACTTCTACTTTATTTTTTTCTTCATATAAAAATATTTTACTTACTTCGGCTGGCGCAAGAGCATTAGCTAAAAATGTGGCTTGATTGTTTGACCAAGTTACAATATCAATTTTTTCTCCTTGAAGTTCATTTACAACTGCTTGTACTCTAGAACCTCTCATGCCCACACAAGCACCGACTGGGTCAATAGTTGAATCATCAGTATGAACACTTATTTTTGCTCTAGATCCAGGATCTCTAGCCACACTCTTTACTTCAATTACTCCTTCATAAATTTCTGGAACTTCTTGAAAAAATAACTTAGCCAAAAATTGTGGATGTGTTCTAGATAAAAAAACTTGATAACCTTTAACATCATTTTTTACTTCATAAATATAAGCTCTAACTCTATCACCATTTTTAAATGTTTCCCTTGGTATTAATTCCTCTCTTTTAATAATTGCTTCACTTTTACCTAAATCAACAATTAAATTACCAAACTCAATACGTTTTACTATTCCAATGGCAATTTCACCTATTTTATCTTTATACTCTTCATATTGTTTTGATTTATCTGCTTCACGAACCTTTTGTATGATTACTCCTTTAGCATTATGAGCAGCAACTCTGCCTAATTCAATTTGTGGGAGTTCTTTAACAATAAACTCTCCAACTTTAATATTTGGATTAACTTTTATTGCTTCATCTAGTAATATCTGTTTTGCCTGATCTTCCTCTGTAAGAGTTTCTACAACTTCAAGATAAGAATTTAGACTAATATCACCTGTAGCTCTATTAATGCTTACACGTATGTCTCTCTCAAAACCATATTTAACTCTAGCTGATTTTTCTAAAGCTTGCTCCATTGCAGCAAAAACAGAATCTTGATCAATGTTCTTCTCTTGTGCTACAGAATTAGCTACTTGTAACATTTCTTCTCTTATTACTTTTATTTTTTGTTTTGCCATATAATTTACCAAAAAAAAGGCGGGAAATCCCACCTTTGAAATTATCCAAATTTATGGGTCTATATTAAAAAAATAACCAAAACTCAAGCTTATAATGTTCTCAATTTTATAATAAAAGGATTACTCCCATTTTTTATAGCTTTTTTATAGTACTTTGTTTGAACTAAAGATGTATTGTTATAATCCCAGCCTAACTTTCTTTGATTTTCCCAAATTAACTGATTTCTTAGTTGAAAAACTAAAAATAAGATCTCTTTCAAATATGATTTTGAATCAGTGGCAATGTATATTTTTGCATTTTTTTTTAAATATTTTAATATTTTGTTAAAAAAAAATAAATTTATTAATCTTCTTTTTAAATGTTTTTTCTTAGGCCAAGGATCTGGAAATAGTATCCAGATTAAACTAAAATATTTTCCCTCAGTCAATTTATCTAAGAACTGATGTACATTTCCATTATGAATATAAATATTATTTAGTTGTTTTTTTTCTGTTTCATTTATTAATTTGTAATTTCCATCAAAAAAATTTTCACATGCAATAATTTTAGAATTTATATAATTTTCTGCTAAATATAATGTACTTTCTCCATATCCAGAACCAATATCTAAAATATTATTATCAGTAACCTTAAGATCTTTTATTGCTCGATTGTTTATTATTGATCTATATTTATCGTATTGAAAATTTTTTTTATTTCTTCCCTTTGATCTTCCATAGATTCTATAATGAAAATAATTATTATTCATTTTTTGCTATAAACCTAGATGAAAAAACAAGAACCATAATAATCATTAAAAGCAAATTAAAATATTTGTGAAAAAATATTAAATTTAATCGATTTTTAAATTTTAAATCATATTGAATTTTATTTTCTGCATTTAAATTAGTGCTAGATATCACATTACCTTTATTATCTATAATACCTGAAATACCATTGTTAGAAACTCTCAAAAGATATTTATTGAATTCAGAGGCTCTCAATTTTGATAAATAAAAATGCTGATAAGGACCTATTCGATTACCAAACCATCCGTCATTAGTTATATTTATTAAAATATCAGCTTCATTATTGTGTGCATTAATCAATCGCCAAAAAAATATTACTTCATAGCAGATTATGGGTATAAAATTAATTTGATCAGATATTTTTAAAACTCTTTTTTTTGAACCAATACTAAAATCAGATGTGCCGGAAATTTTTTCTAAAAATTTAAGATATTTACGCATAGGAAGAAATTCTCCAAAAGGAACCAATATTTTCTTATCAAAATAATCTGATATATTTTTTTCTAATATTAAAATAGAATTATAATAATTGCCATTTTCTACTCTTGTTGCGCCAATTATAAGTTTTTGATTATCTTTTAAAAAAGAATTAATTTCTAGATTGTTTATATCATTAACTAAATATGGGTAATTATTTTCTGCAAAAATCAATAAATCTGCATTAGATGAATTAATATTTTCTATTATAGTATTATATATTTCATCTGAATAATTAGTTTCAACACTGTTTACTTGATTATTCATTTGAAAAAGCTCAATTGATAAGTTTTTTACTTCATCATTTTTATTCTTAAAAAAATAATTACTAGTAACAATAAACAGTACAATAAAAAAAATAAAAAAAAGAGTTATAAATTTAAAGATAAATCTTATTTTTTTTCTAAAAAAAACAAATGAAGGGGATAAAAAAACTAAAATAATTAAAAAACTCGTAAAATGTGTGCCAAAGTATTTAATTAAATTTAATCCTATAAAATTATTAGAAATTATTAGCGCAAAGCTTAACCAAGGGAATCCATACAATAAATTGGCAACTAAAACTTCAATGAAAACTAAAATGATAGGAATGGATATAATTTTTATATAAGTATTATTAGTAAACTTAAATAAAATAAAACTAATACCAAAAATTAAAGACAATATAAAAATTAACAAGAAAGATAACAAAAAATATGATTTTGTAGACTCATAAACTAAAAATGGATTAATTATCCAAAATAAAAAAATTGATAAAAAGCCAAAACCAAATACAAAACCATTAACAAAATAATTTGCCTTAGATTGATTTTTGTTAAGTTCAAAAATTTGCAAGTGAAGATATGGGAATATAATAAAGCCTAAAGGTAGCATAAAATATGGTGGAAAAAGTAAAGCTGTTAAGAAACCAAGTATTAAATATTTTAATAAAATCAATTATTTAATTTTCTAATTTGCACTGTTAAAATTTTTCTTTGACTAGCTCTGATAACTTTAATACTAATTTTTTTATCAATTTCAAAAAATTCATTATTTTTAGGTATTCTGTTTATTTTGGAAAATACTAATCCACCTACAGTTTCAATTTCTTCTTCATCTGCAATGTCTAAATTAATATTAAAATATTTTTCTAATTCATCTACCCTATATGAAGCATCAACTACTAAAAAATCATTTTCCTTTTTTAAAATCAACTCATCTTCATCTTCTGCATCATGCTCATCTTCAATTTCTCCTACAATTTCTTCAACTAAATCTTCAATTGTTACCAATCCATCAACTCCTCCCACGCCATCAACGACTAGAGCAATATGTATCCTTGATGACCTCATCCTTTTTAGTAGATCAAGTATAGGTGATTTTGGTGCTGCGTATAAAATTTCTCTTAATATAGACTTTATATCAAAAGTATTTTTATCGATCTCTATAAAATCTTTAATATGAAAAAAACCTATAATATTATCAAGATTGTTTTCAAATACAGGAAATCTAGAGTGTCCTTCATTTTTTATTAAATCTAAAATTTTTAAATAGGAATATTTTTTATTTACAGAAATGATTTCTCCTCTAGGAACCATTACATCATCAACACTTTTTTTTCCTAGCTCAAGTATATTTTTAATTAAATTTTTTTCATTATTATCATCAAAATTTTCAAAAGTATTTTTTGTATTTTTTTCAGTTGCAATAAAATTTAATATTTCTTCTTTTGAAGAATCATTGGACAATAGTTTTTTAATTAACCAACTTTTCCAACTACTAGATTTATCCTGAATAGAATCTTTCATCAAATTAATAAGGGTTATTTATACCTA
This sequence comes from Alphaproteobacteria bacterium MarineAlpha5_Bin5, assembly GCA_002938205.1. Classification (GTDB taxonomy): domain Bacteria; phylum Pseudomonadota; class Alphaproteobacteria; order HIMB59; genus CACPNW01. The sequence continues at coordinate 10,115 of PTKZ01000013.1, read as the reverse complement.
AATTTTTTAGTATTTTAATTTCTAAATGCTGCATAATCCGGAAATCTTTATATTTTTGATGTGTAAAACCATTAATATGTAAACAACTATGTATAAAAATATGAGTGAAATGATCATAAAAATTTATATTATTTTTTTTGGCATCTTTTTTTAAAGTCTGAGCTGAAAAAAAAATATCACAAAAAATATTTTTTGCAAAATTATTATTTTTTGTTTTAGATATAAAAGTTAAAACATCAGTTGCTTTTTTTTTATTTTTATATTTTAAATTTAATTTTTTAATTTCCTTATCATCAGTTAATACAAAATTTATAAAATAATTACGCTTATCATTAAAATTCAAATCTTTTTGCTTAATCGTTCTCTTGAATATTTTTTTTATTTTTTCTATCCTTCTAGGCCAATGGTTTGAATTACAAAAAAAATTACTAATAATCATTTATTTTCATATGCTTTAATAATTTTTTTTACTACTTCATGTCTTACTACATCTTTTTCACTTAATTTTATAAATCCAATATCTTCAATATTCTGCAATTTTGTTGAAGCATCCAAAAGACCAGATTCTGTTTTAGAGACAAGATCAATTTGTGTATTATCTCCTACAATAACCATTTGACTGTTTCTACCTAAACGAGTTAGAAACATTTTCATCTGAATTTTTGTTGTATTTTGTGCTTCATCAAGAATGATAAAACAATCTTCTAGTGTTCTGCCACGCATAAAAGCTATTGGAGCTATTTCAATTATGTTATTATTAATTTTTTTTTCAACCTGTTCGTATGGAAGCATTTCATACAATGCATCATAAATAGGTCTTAAATAAGGGTCAACTTTATCTTTTAAATCACCTGGTAAAAAACCTAATTTTTCACCAGCTTCTACAGCAGGTCTGGATAATATAATTTTTTTTACTTTTCCTTCTTGAAGACAAGATAATGCTTTTGCAACTGCTATAAATGTTTTACCAGTGCCCGCTGGCCCAACAGCAAATACAATTTCTTTAGTATTAAGAAATTCAAAATATATTTTTTGATTATTAGAACGAGGAATAATTTTTCTTTTTTTAGTTTGGATAAACAAATCCATGTTTTTATCTTCATCACTTTCAAGAGATAATAGGCTTTTTGTTTCTTTAATTTTATCTTCATTTATTTCTATACCTTTTTTTGCTTCCTGAAACAGACTAAATAATTCTTGTTTAGTATTATTTATTGAATTTTTAGACCCTATTATTTTAACTTTATTACCTCTATATTGAATTTTAACATTATTTATTTTTTCTAATGTTTGAATATTTATATCATTAATACCAAATAAACTTGTAAGTGTTCCATTATCATTAAATTCTAAACTAATTGAATGTTCTTTTATGCTCATAATTGACACTCTAAAGCAAAATCTGTTGATCTTAATACTTTAACTTTCCTTATTTTGTTAATTAAATTCTTAGAATGAGAAACAAAAGCACTTTGATTATATATAGTTCTTCCTACATATTGATTTTTATACCTTCCTTCTTTTTCAAAAAGTATTTCTAAATTGTGATTTATGAATGCTTTATTATAATTAACTTGCTGTAGTTTTAACAAAGATTGTAGTGCTTTGAGCCTGGCTTTTTTGATCTTAATATCAACATTATCTTTTTTTTGTGCAGGTGTTCCTGGACGTGCACTATACTTGAATGAATAAGCTATAACAAACTTAACTTTTTCAACAAATCTCATTGTATCTTCGAAATCTTTATCTGTTTCTCCTGGGAAACCTACGATAAAATCAGATGAAAGTGCAATATCAGGCCTGACTGATTTTATTTTTTCTATTACTTCTATATAATCTTTTACAGAATGCTTTCTGTTCATTGCTTTCAAAATATTATCTGATCCTGATTGAATTGGTAAATGCAAAAAAGGCATTAATTTAGAATTAGTACCATGGGAATCAATTAAAGACTTCGACATGTCGATTGGGTGAGATGTCATGTATCTAATTCTTTTTAATTTATCAAGTTCACTAATTTTATTTATTAAATAGGCTAAATCTTTAGATTTCCCATCTTTGCCTTTTCCATGATAAGCATTAACGTTTTGACCTAATAAAATAATTTCTTTTATATTATTAGCTGTATAATTTTGAATTTCTTTTAAAACTTCTTCGACTGGACGAGAGAATTCTGAACCACGGGTATAAGGCACAACACAAAAAGAACAAAATTTATTGCAACCTTCTTGTATTGAAACAAATTCTGAAACTTTATTTGTAGAATTAAATAAAAGATTTTTGAATTTTTCATTTTGCAAGAATTCATCATTAATATTTATGTTACTATAATCATTATCAATCATTTCAGGTAATTTGTGATATGACTGTGGTCCCACAACATAATCTACTAAAGGCGATCTATTTTTGATTTCTTTACCTTCAGCTTGTGCAACACAACCAGCTACAACAAGTTTAAAATTATTTTTATGTCTTTTATTTTTTATTTTTTTAATTCTTCCAATATCTGAATAAACTTTCTCTGTAGCTTTCTCTCTTATATGACATGTATTTAAAACTACTAAGTTAGCTTCTTCTATTTTATTAGTTAAAGCATATCCTTGGTTTACAAAAAGATCTTTTATTCTGTTTGAATCATATACATTCATTTGACATCCATATGATTTAATAAATATTTTTTTTTTCTTTACTGAACTATTTGTCATAAAACTTTGTATAGCATAAAGCATCAAATTTTTGATTATCTATAGAATAATAACAAGGTCGAATATTAATTAACTTAAAATCATTTCTTTTATAAAAATTTATTGCTTTATTATTATCTGCAGAAACCTCAAGATAAATTTTTTTCAAATTTAAGTGTTGTTTTTCTTTTTCAATGTGATTAAGTAATTTCGTTGCTAGTCCTTTATTGCGATTTGATTTTTTAACATAGATGATTAATATCTCATATTCTGAAACTTTTTCAATAGTAATTAAATCGCCTAAGATAAAAGCAACTAAACATTTATTATCAAATATACCTAAAGAATAATTAATTACCTTATTTAACTGTAATTTAATTTGTTTTTCTGACCATCCAATTCTCATTAAATGACAAAAGTTATCTCTTTCAATATCTATTAAATCTAAACATGATTTTAAATTAATTTTTGTTAGTTTTTTAATATTTATCAATTTAGTATTTTATTATTAGATATATAAATTGGTTTAATAATTGCATTTCTTGTAAATCTTATTTTTGAAAGATTTTCTACAATTTGATCTTTCAAACTAAATTTTATATGATGAATGTTCCTGAGTGCAGTTTTTAATGGTTTCTCATTGTAATATATTTTAATTATTTCTTTAGGTAATTTTACTTTGTTAGAATCTATTTTAAAATGTTCAATTTTATTTTTTCTATTTTTAAAACTAATAAAATTTTGAGAATTTGCCGAGTTTATATACACTCCTGCTTTATTTTTATTATTGGTATTAATTAAAAAATTAATTAAATTTTCTGAAGAAATTTCAGCAATATCTAGATGCTTGGCTTGTTGTAAACCAAGTAAAAATGCTACTCCTACACGTAGTGAAGTATATGATCCTGGACCAGTTGTTATAATTAATCCTTTTAATTTATTTTGTAATTCTAAAGATTTATTAATTTTCAAATATTCGGGTATAATATTAGTGCTTAGTTTTTCCTCCTTAGATTTTATAATATTAGAAGAAAATATGATTTTGTTCTCATCAAAAACTGAAAATTCTGGTATTGATGATATTACATCTAGTAGAAGGATCATATGACTATAATTAACAAAGTTATTATAATAAAAATATTTCTTATTTTTTTTATATTTTTAAACATATCAACTTTAAAAGCGATGAATATCAAAAATTCTGCTGTTGTATTCATGTATCACAAATTTGGTATCTCAAAATATCCTTCTACAAATGTTACAATTGATCAGTTAGATTCACATATATTGGAGCTTACCAAAGATAAGTATTCTTTGCAATCACTTGAGTACATTGTTGACACAATTATTAATAATGGAATCCTCCCTGCTAATACAGTTGGTATAAGTATAGATGATGCTGATAAATCATTCTTTACTACTGCTTGGCCAAAATTCAAAGAAAATAATATACCAGTTACTTTATTTGTTAATACTTCAACTATAGCTATCAATAATAAAAACTACTTAAATTGGAATCAAATTAGACTTTTAAAAAATGAAGGTGTTTCAATTGGCGCTCATTCTCACAATCATCATCATATGCCTGATTTAAATATTGAAGAAATTAAAAAAGAAATTGAAACTTCTAATAAAGTTTTTTTACGTGAATTAGGTGAGATTCCTACTTTATTTGCATATCCGTATGGTGAAACGAATTCTAAAATTATAGATTTGATCAAAGATTATAAATTCAAGGTAGCTTTTGGACAACATTCGGGCGTAATTAATGAAACTTCAAATTTGTATTATTTGCCTAGATTTTCTCTTAATGAAAAATATGGTGAATTAGCTAGAGTTAAGTTTGCTGCACAATCAAAAGGTTTGGGTATTTATGATTTTATACCTGTTAATCCAACGCCTGAAGAAAATCCACCTTATATTGGTTTTTCATTATTAGATGAAAAACTAAGCAAATCATTAGATTGCTTTATTTTTGATAGCAAAGGGCAAGTAGAAAAAAAAATATTTAAATTTAATGAAAGGATAGAAATTAGATTAAATAGAAAATTAGAAAAGGGAAGATCAAGAATAAATTGTACGACCAAAGGTAATGATGGTTATTGGCGCTGGTTTGGTCACCAATTTTATTTATGAGCTAATAAGGCTATAATTTATTTCATCAAAATGCTGTAAATTATTAGATTTTATTATTGATTTAATAGTTTCAATATACTTTTTGTCTAATGCATAAGTATTTAATCTTTCGACTAATAAGAAAACTTTTGAAAAATTATTTAAATTTCTCATAATTTTTCTTACTTCTCTGAATTCCTTATATGCATAATGCGTATTTATATTATTAAAATAGGATTGAACACTTTTGTCTACTGAGCTAAAAGATTTAACTAAGTGTTTCGCACCATTTTCTCTTCTTAGAGGAATAACACCTCTTGAATAATCATAAGTATATTCTCCAAATAGGGCGTTATATTCCTTTGCAAATCTTGAAGTTCCCCAACCACTTTCATTTGCTGCTTGGGCCAGAACAATTGAGTTTGGAATAATATCTACTAAGTCCAAGAGTTCATCAACTAAATCAAGTTTATGTTTTTTTATACTCTCTACATTATAATGTTTAGCAATATTTTTTAAAAATTTTAAATTATTTTTATCTAAAGTTTGCTTATTAATTAAAACTTGTCTAATTATTTTTAATTTTTCTCTCTCTAATAAAATTTTCTGATTTTCATAAGATATGATTGGTAATATAATATTAACAAACTCTTTCTTTGAACTACTTAATAAATCTTTTTTTTCTAAGTTGTTTTTTTCTCTATTTATTAAAGTTAATTTTATTTCATTTTCAATATCAATTAAGATTTTTGGATTAAGTGGTTTATTTTTAATTTTTACGAATACATTATTTAATTTATTATTTTGTTTTGAATTAAATGTTTGAATTTTTTTTTCAGAATATAATCTATTAATAGTATAAGAGTCATAAGTACTACAATAATTTAAAACTAAATCATCTAAATTAGTATTAAGCTTATAAATAAATTTAGTCTCATTTTTAGTTTCTTCAAATGCAATAGAATTAATCGAACTAATTAATACAATTATAAGTGGAATTAAAAATATTCTATGCATCAGTCGGTCTAACTTCTTGCACTTCTGGAATATAGTGCTTGAGCATATTTTCTATTCCCATTTTTAATGTTGCTGTTGAACTAGGACATCCAGAGCAAGCTCCTTGCATATGAAGGTATACTATCCCATCTTTAAAACTATCATAAATAATATCACCACCATCCATTGCAACTGCTGGTCTTACTCTAGTGTCTAAAAGTTCTTTTATTTGTTTTACAATTTCAGAATCATTTGAATTTTCTTTTAATGACTTTTTTGTATCTTCTGTTTTTTTAGATAAATATGTCTCTTCACCAGAATTAAAATGATCCATTATTGAGCCTAGAACTAAAGGTTTCATTATTTCCCAATTTATAGTTTCTGCTTTTGTAATTGTGATAAAATCACTACCTAAAAAAACTCCTGAAACACCTTCTACTGAAAATAGACGTGTTGCTAATGGAGATATTGAAGCTTCATCAATATTTTGAAAAAAAGCTGTGCCTTCCTCCATTACCACTTTCCCAGGTAAAAATTTAAGAGTTTGTGGATTTGGCGTTTGCTCAGTCTGTATAAACATAGTTAGTATTATATAGTGATTAATATGTCTTTCGTATGAAAAAAAATTAAAAAAATTTTAATTTTTTGGGATATTATTGTGTAAAAAGCCTAGAATTTCAAAGACCTTATCTAAAACAGGTTTAGCAACAGAAATAGCCTTTTCTTTACCTGACACGATGATTGAATCAAGATAAACTTTATCGCTCATTAGTTTATTTACTTCATCAGAAATAGGAGATAGTTTTGAAGAAGCTAACTCACCTAGATCATTTTTAAATTGGGAAAACTCTTTTCCGCCATAGTTAGAAATAACCTCTTCAGTATCAGAGTCATTCAAAGCTGCAAATATTGTTAATAAATTTAATGCCTCTGGTCTAGCTTTAGCATCTTCTAAACTGTCAGGAAGAGGCAGGGGGTCTGTCTTGGCTTTTTTTATTTTTTGAACAATATTTTCCTTACTGTCAGTTAACATAATACGAGAATAATCAGATGGGTCTGACTTGCTCATTTTTTTAGTTCCATCGCGTAAACTCATTACACGTTTTGCTTCACCTAATATTAAAGGTTCAGGAATGGGAAATAACTCATGTTTAAAATCATTATTAAACTTCTGTGCAATATCTCTTGTTAATTCTAAATGTTGTTTTTGATCTTCTCCTACAGGTACATGGGTTGCAAGATAGATTAATATGTCGGCTGCCATTAGAGTAGGATAAGAAAATAATCCCACTGAAACATTTTCACTATTTTTACCAGCTTTATCTTTAAACTGCGTCATACGATTTAACCATCCCATTCTTGCAATACAACTAAACATCCATGCTAATTGAGCATGTTGAGGAACTTGTGATTGTACAAATAAAGTATTTTTTTTAGGATCAATGCCTGAAGCAATAAATGCTGCTGTTACTTCTCTTGTTTTTTGTGCTAATGTTGCTGGATCTTGCCATACTGTAATAGCGTGTAAGTCAACTACACAAAAAAAACATTCGTATTTATGTTGTAAAGAAACAAAGTTTTTTATTGCTCCCAAATAATTACCAAGGTGCAAATCCCCCGAAGGCTGCACACCAGATAATATTCTATTTGTAGGTTTTTCCATCTTATTTTTGTATATACCCTTTTAGATCCTGAATTGTGAGAACTTTTAACATAAATATCATTCCCAGATATACAATTTTACAACAAATAAGGAGTAGTAAAAGGCTTACAACTTTTAAAAGTAAATTCAAATCTTGGATATTCTCGAAAAACATTCGATCTAAAAAATAACAAACCACTATCATTGCAGACGAAGAAAGTATGATTTTAAAGGTATTGTTTATAAGCTGATCATCTAAACTAAGATTGTTTTTCTTGCGCAAAATAAAAAAAAGTAGCAATGTATTAATCCAGGCGCTTATTGCAGTTGCGAGAGCAATACCCATTTCTCGCATAGTACTTATTAATAAAAGAGAGAGAACAACATTGACTATCACACTAATAATAGAAATATAAAGAGGTGTTTTAGTATCTTCTCTTGCAAAGAAACACGTAATCAAAACTTTAATTAAAATATAAGCTGGTAATCCAAGTGCAAAAATTGATAATACTTTTGCTGTATAAAAAGTATCTTCTGTTACAAATGCTCCTCTTTCAAATAATATGTGGATAATAGGGTCTGATAAAATATATAAACCTGCTGCAGATGGTAAGGAAATTAATAAACAAAATTCTAAAGATCGATTTTGAGTAATTTCAATTTCTTTTTCATTATTTTTTTTAATCGCTTTTGATAAACTTGGTAGAAGAACAACACCCATCGCAATACCAAAAATAGCAAGGGGTAATTGATTTAATCGATCGGCATAATATATATGGCTTATAGCTCCAATGGGTAAGAAAGAGGCAATAATTGTTCCTATAACAATATTTAATTGAATAACACCTGAGCCTATTACACCTGGAAAAAACAAACGAAAAAACTTTTTAATTTTTTCATTAAATCGAGGGATACGAATACGTGGTCTATAAAATTGTAAAACAGCTTTATATAAATAAAGAAACTGAAACACTCCACCGAACAAAACTCCATAAGATAAAGCGTGACCGGCTGTAGAAAAATAAGGTGTTAACACAAACAGGGAGAGAATAAGACTTATATTTAATATGGCAGGAGCAAAAGCCCCTGCTACAAATTTACCGTGTACATTATTAATAGAAGCAAAATGAGCAACAAGGGATATAAAAATGAGGTAGGGAAATATAATTTTCCCAAAATGTACTGCTAAATCAAAAGCTTCCTTATTTGCAGAAAATCCAGGTGCTAAAATTTGGATAATATAAGACATACTAAAAAAGAAAACGATTGATAAGCCAACCGTAACAAAAAGTAATAATGACATGGTATTTTCAACAAAGTCTGCTGCCTCATGATCATCTTTTGAATCAATGACAATGCCAGAAAAAACAGGAATTAAGGCGGCACTATAAGCACCCTCAGCTAAAACACGACGAAAAAAATTAGGAATTCTAAAAGCAACAAAGAAGGCATCTGATGTTATGGTAGATCCAAGATAACGTGCAATTAAAATATCGCGAATAAAACCTAAAATACGACTTATAAGAGTATAAAAGCTAACTGTAAAAAATGATCTAAATAAACCCTGCATAATGCCAATTTTATAGTTTGAAGAGTGATTTGTATAAATTTAATTTAAAATGTCATGTGTGAATTTCAGCATAAATTTCAAAAGTTCTCCTCAAATAAAACTAGGGATTAACTTACAAAAATGTCTAAAAATAGATAAATAACAGTTAACTTTAGGTAATATAGAAATGTATTTATTTTACAAAGAGCCTTTTACAAAGCTCCTCTAAGTACAAGACCCTCAACACTTAAGTTTAGTTAAATTTTAATACCGTCTGGGTATTAATATACTAACAATCTTTAAGTTCTTCGCTTAAGTTATTTATCAACTTAAAGTAAAGTGATTTATCTGAATCTATATTTGCTCCAAGAGGATCAAAAACACCAGTTTTAATATTAGTATCTTGTGCTATTGTTGAAATAATCTTTGGATTAAATTGAGGTTCAGAAAAAATACAATTAATTCCTCTATCTTTTATCACATCTTGAATTTCATCAATTTGTTTAGCTCCAGGCAAAACATCAGTATTCAATGTTAGTGCACCTGCAGCTCTTACACCAAACCTTTCTTCAAAATATTGATAAGCATCATGAAACACTACGAACTTTGCATCTTTATTAATGTTTTGACTAATGTCGTCAATCATTTCATCAAGAGCTAAATTTGTAGCTTTTGCATTAACATTATACTTATCTTCATTAGCTGGATCTAAGTGTGATAGTTCATGAGCAATTTCAAGAACCATTTCTTTAGCATTCATTGGATCTAACCATATGTGAGCATCAAATTCTCCGTGCGCGTGACCGTGTTCATCGTGTCCTTCGTGATCATCATGATCGTCATGGTCATCGTGATCATCATGATCGTCATGGTCTTCATCGTGATCGTCGTGGTCTTCATGGTCGTCGTGACCGTGATCATCATGATCTTCAAAAATTGATTCTTCTCTGAATTTTAATTTATTAATGCTTTCAATCTCCATGAACTCAAGCACTTCAGCATTTTTAACTATAGACTCAAGAGGTCTTTCCATGAATGTTTCCATACCTTCGCCAACCCAAAATATAATATCAGCCTCTTCAAGAAGTTTTGCATGAGAAGGTTTTAAAGTAAAGCTATGAGGAGACGT
>PTKZ01000012.1 GCA_002938205.1 Alphaproteobacteria bacterium MarineAlpha5_Bin5 | reverse complement strand
AATCCTAGAAAAAATCTACCTCCGGAAAAAATTTTAGACAAGTTCATGTTTCTAGCATCTAATAAATGTAAATTTAGTGGCAAAATATTTAAAGCTCAAAATAAATAATTTTAAACTATTATTATTTTAACTTTAAATTCTTCTAATATCTTAATATCTTCGTCTTTAACACCTGCATCAGTAATAATTGTATTAATATTTTCTAAACCTATCGAAGAATAGCATCCTTTTTTAAATCTAAATTTAGAGCTGTCAGCCAATACGATTGTTTTTTGTGCTCTTTTCATGAGTAAATTATCGTAATTTATTATGAGTGGATCACTTTCTAATAAACCAATTTTAGTGATAGATTTAGCACCTAAAAAATATTTTGATGCATAAAGATGTTCAATAATATTTTCTTTATGTGGGGAGTAAATTAATTGATCATTTGTAATTATAGTTCCACCCCCAATGCTAACATTTACGCTACTTTTCTCAACAAATCTATTAGCTAAAATAAATGAATTAGTAAATATGCTAACATTGAGTTTGTTTATATATTCACTCATATAATAGCAAGTTGACCCTCCATTAATAATTATGGAATCGTTTTCTGTGACAAGAGATGCTGCTTTTTTAGAAATTTTTTGTTTTTGGATCAAATTATCTGTATTTTCATATAAATATTTATTACTAGATAAATTACCAGCACTTATAGAGCCATGGGAAACTACAACCTGCCCTTTTATAGCTAATTTGTATATATCTCTTCTTATTGTGGATTCAGAATGACCTATTTTTTTTTGTAATTGATTATATGTTAAGTATTTTACACGGCTTAATATATTTAGAATTTTCTCTGATCTTTCAATGTATTTCATATAAAATTTTCAAAAAAAATCATAAATAATCAATAATTATCAAAATTCAACAATTATTTTCAAATATATATTGATAATTCAATTTTTTTATTTTTAAATATTTATCAAATTTCACGGGAGGAAAATTATTATGAAATTAAAATCTTTAATTTTAGTTGTTTTTTCTTTTATATTTTTAAGTCTTTCTAGCGCTAATGCTAAAAGCTTGATTTTCTATGTTGTCCCAAAAATGATGCAAAATCCTTTTTATGAACCAGCTGCTGCAGGTTGTGCTAAAGCTGCTGAAGAATTAGAAGGTGTAAGTTGTGTATTTATTGGTCCGGCTCAACATAATGAGGAAGAACAATTGCAAATTGTATCAGATTTGTTAGCAAAAGGAGTTGATGGAATTTCTATGGCTCCTTCAAATGCTCCAGCAATGGGAAAATTGCTGCGAAAACAAAATGTTAACAATGTGCCGATTATAACTTTTGATTCAGACTTACAAGCTGAAGATAGAGATTTGCGTTTAGCTTATGTTGGTACACATAATTATGCTATTGGTGTTAATTTAGCCAAAATTACTATGGAACTTAAACCTGGGGGAGGAAGTGTTTGTCTGCTTTCAGGAGGAGCCGCTGCAAATAATTTAAACGAAAGAATGCAAGGCTTTAGAGATACTGTAGTTGGATCAGCGTCTTCAGAACCTCCAGGACCACGTCTTGAAGGTCAAAATGGTTGGACTGAAGTTGATGGATGTCCAGTTTATTCTAATGACGACGTTGCATTATCAGTTCAACAAATGGCTGATGTTATGAATAAATATGAAGATCTAGGTGCATTTGTTCCAGTAGGAGGTTGGCCTCAATTTGCAGAAGCTGCTTATAAAGATGCAGTAATGGCGCATATGGATAGAGTAAGCAGTAAAAAAACTTTATTAGTAGTTGCTGATACTTTACCACAGCAACTTGAAGCTTTAAAAGCTGGGTTAAGTCACGCTCAAGTTGGTCAAAAACCATATCAAATGGGATATGATTCAGTATATATTCTTAAAGAAGTCATTGAAGGTAATTTAAGAGCTGTTGATGATGCTTCTAATAATGCAATATATACAGGGCTTGATATCTGCTTGCCAGATAATGTAGATACTTGTACTGGAGGTTAATTTAATCTTTTGAAAATCCTCCCTTAATTAACTTAAGGGGGGATTGGATTATTATTTATAAAATGCCTATATTAAATTTAAAAAATATCTCAAAAAATTTTGGTGCTATTGAAGCTTTAAAAAATGTCAATTTTAATTTGGATAAGGGGCAAGTTGTTGGTTTAATGGGAGATAACGGAGCAGGCAAGTCTACATTAATTAAGATTGTGGCAGGAGTATTTCAGTCTACTTCTGGAGAAATTTTATACAATGATAAACATGTTAATTTTTCAAAACCTATTGACGCTAGAAATAGTGGTATTGAAGTTGTTTACCAAGATTTAGCTTTATGTGATAATTTAACTGCAGCAGCCAACATTTTTTTATCAAGAGAGTTATTTAAAAAAATTTTTTATGTTCCTTTTTTAGATTATAAAAAAATGTATGATATTTCTCAAAACTTATTTAATGAATTGAAATCAGAAACAAGACCTAGAGATATAGTTAAATTAATGTCCGGGGGACAAAGACAAGCAGTAGCCATTGCGAGAACAAAGCTAACCGACGCTAAAATTGTTTTAATGGATGAGCCTACTGCTGCAATTAGTGTAAGACAAGTTGCAGAAGTTTTAGACTATATACGTCAACTAAGAGATCAAGGTATTTCAATAATTTTAATAAGCCACAGAATGCCTGATGTTTTTGAAGTTAGTGACAGAATAGTAGTTTTAAGAAGAGGTAGTAAAGTTGCAGACAAAAAAATTACTGATAGCTCTCCAGAAGAAGTAACTGGATTAATCACAGGAGCATTACAAACAGCATAATATGGAAAATTCAAATAATAATACTGAATCAAACTTAGTGAATAGAATGCTTAAAGATCAGGTTTTTTGGGTAAGTATTGCATTGATATTAATGATTATAGTTTTTTCAATAATAGCTGATGCATTTGCAACTGGTCCAAATTTGTTCAATATTACAAGAAACTTTTCTTTTATTGCAATAATGGCTCTGGGAATGTGTGTTGTCATCATTACTGCTGGGATTGATTTATCTGTTGGTTCAGTTCTTGCTTTATCAGCTGTTGTTTTAGGAATTGTTATGAGAGAAGGATACAATATTTGGTTTGGAGCCTTTGCCTGTTTTGGTACAGGTTTGCTATGTGGTTTTGTAAATGGATATTTAATAGCATATATTAAAATTAATCCTTTTGTGGTTACATTAGGTATGTTGAGCATTGCTCGTAGTCTTGCAATCGTAGTAACAAAAAATGCTATGATATATGAATTTGGTCCTCATGAAGATTTACTAAATGAAATTGGTGGAGGAGCAACCTTGGGTATGCCTAATTCTGTAATTGTACTTTTTATTTTAACTTTATTTTTTATTTATGCTTTGAATTTTACCGCCTGGGGGAAACATATATATTCAATTGGTGGTAATGAAGAAGCTGCGAGATTAACCGGTGTAAATGTCAATAGAGTCAAGTTATCAGCTTATCTTTTATCTGGATTAATGGCTGCTGTAAGCGCTTTCCTAATGGTTGGTTGGTTGGGTTCAGTTACAAATGGAATAGCAATGACGTATGAATTAAAAGTAATTGCTTCAACAGTAATTGGAGGGGCAAACTTAATGGGAGGAGCTGGAGGAGCTGGAGGAGCTGTAATAGGTGCTGCATTGATTGAGATTATTCGTAATGGTTTGCTATTAGCTGGAATGGATCCATACTGGCAAGGAACATTTGTGGGAGCTTTTATAATTCTAGCTGTTCTGATTGATAAATTTAAAATTACAACAAAGAAATAAATAATGAGCATTAATAATCTTTCACCAAAAAATCTTTGGAATGAAAAAAATTCTTCTAAATTAAGCTTGTTAAAGCTCCTAGTTTATCGCTCACGTTTATTAGGTGCTGATTTACAAGTTACTAATTTTGGAGGAGGCAACACTTCAACAAAATTACTTTTGAAAGATCCGCTTTCTAATAAAAAAGAAAAAATAATGTATGTCAAAGGATCTGGTGGTGACCTTGGAACTATTAATTTAGATGGTTTCTCTAGCTTATATATGAGTAAGTTATATGGATTAAAAAAATTATATAAAGGTAAAAAATTTGAAGATGACATGATACCAATGTATCCACATTGTTATTATAATTTAAATACACGGCCAACTAGTGTTGATACCCCATTGCACGGATTTATTGAATATGATTTTGTTGATCATACACATCCTGATGTAATTATTGCAATTGCTACTTCCAAAAAAGGTGAGGAGATTTGTTATAAAATTTTCAACAATAAAGTTGCTTGGGTTAACTGGCAAAGACCAGGATTTGATTTAGGATTAAAACTTGGAGAAATTTCAAAGAATAAAAATTATATTGGGGTTATTTTAGGAGGACATGGGTTATTTACATGGGGTAAAAATGATAAAGAATGTTACTCAAATACTATTAATGTAATAACTACAGCAACCAAATGGCTTTTACAAAACTCCAAATCCAAACCTTTCGGAAAAACATTATATAATAGTTATGACAAATCAAAAAGACAAAGAATAGTCGCAAAAATCATACCTTTCATAAGATCTCAAATATCTTCATTTGAAAATAAAATATCTCATTTTAGTGATAATAAATTTGTTTTGGAATTTGTTAATTCATCTAATTTAAAAAAACTTGCTAAAATTGGCACTTCATGTCCTGATCATTTTATAAGAACAAAAAAAAGACCTGTGGTATTAAATTTTGATCCTAGTAATATGAATGAAAATCAAATTATAAGGAATCTCACATCAAATTTAAAACAATATAATCTATCCTATATAAATTATTATAAAAAAAATAAATTAATTGATTCACCTAAGATTAGAGATTCTAACCCAATAATTTTTTTATTACCAAAAATTGGAATGATTTCATTTGCAAAAAATAAAACAAATGCCAGACTTGCAAGTGAATTCTATTTAAATGCAATAAATGTCATGAAAGGAGCAGAAGGGGTTTCTAGTTATACAGGATTAAATGACAAAGAAGCTTTTAATGTTGAGTATTGGTCTTTAGAAGAAGATAAATTAAAAAGATTACCTAAGCCAAAACCATTAAGTGGTAAAATTGCATTAATCACAGGTGGGTCAGGAGCTATTGGAAAAGCATCAGCAAAAAAGTTACTCGAAAATGGAGCAACTGTTTTTTTAACTGATATAGACAAAAATTCATTAGAAAAAACAATTGGTAATCTCAGAGATCAATTTGGTGCAGATAATATTGATGGAAGTTTAATTGATGTAAGTAACGAAGAAAGTGTTAAAGCATGTTTTAATAATTTACTAAATGCTTATGGAGGAATTGATATATTAGTTTCTAGTGTTGGAATAAATACAGAATCTTCTTTTGAAGACACAAGTATTGATCTTTGGAATAAAAATTTTAGTGTTTTATCAACTGGGTATTTTTTAGTTTCAAGGGAAGCTTTTAAAATAATGAAAAACCAAAGCAATGGAGGTTCTATAATATTTGTGGTTAGCAAAAATGGTATAATACCTTCAAAAAAAGTATCATCATATTGCTCTGCAAAAGCAGCTGAAATCCAATTATCAAGATGTATAGCGCTTGAAGGTGCTGAATATAATATTAGATCTAATGTAGTTAATCCAGATGCTGTAATAAAAGAATCAAATTTGTGGACAAAAGAACTTAAATATAAAAGATCAAAAACATATGATATTAAAGTTAATAATTTAGAAAATTTTTATAAAAATAGATCATTGTTAAAAAAATCAGTTTATGGAGAGGATATTGCTGAGGCAATTTATTATTTTTGCCTAGATTCATCAGAAAAATCAACTGGCAATATATTAAATGTAGATGCTGGTCATGTAGCTA
The DNA here is from genome assembly GCA_002938205.1 of Alphaproteobacteria bacterium MarineAlpha5_Bin5. Lineage (GTDB taxonomy): Bacteria > Pseudomonadota > Alphaproteobacteria > HIMB59 > CACPNW01. Next base: position 43,571 of record PTKZ01000012.1, on the reverse strand, counting down.
CTTTTACAAGATGATTTATTTGAAGTTGTGAAAAACACCCTTGTTTTTGATATAGGTAAAACACATATTAAATCAATTTTATTCAACTATAGTGGTAGAATAATTGTTGAATATAAAAAAAATCAGGAATTTTCAAAAAAATTTAAAAAACTTTATATTATCGAAGTAGATAAAATTTTAGAAATCGTTACTGATCTAATTAAAGTTATATCAAAGAAATTTTTAATTAATAAAATTATTTTTACGACACACGCTAGCACTTGCATCTTAAACATAAATGAAAATAAAAATCTTTTTTTACCAATTATAGATTACGAAAATATTTTTGATAAAAAATTCGAAAAGATATACTTAAAATACCACAAATGCGATTTTCCCGAAACCTTAACTCCTAATTTATCAGGAGGTCTATTAATAGCAAAATCTATTTTTTATTATATTTATAATTTAAAAGAAAAATTTAATTTAGTTCAAAGTATAATTTTTTATCCACAATACTTTGCCTGGAGATTAACAGGAGTAAAATCCTCAGAAATTACATATCTAGGTTGTCATAGTGATTTGTGGTCATTTAAGAAAAAAAAATTTTCAACTTTTGTTTTAAAAAATAGATTAGAAAAAAAAATTCCTAAAATATATAAATCATGGAAAAAGATAGGCAAAGTAAAAAAAGAAATATTAATTAAAACTAATTTATACAATAATTGTAATGTATATTGTGGTGGACATGATTCAAGTTTTTCATATTACCTTTATGAAAAAAAATTTAAAAAATCATTTACTTTAATTTCAACAGGAACATGGATAGTTATTTTTAATAAAGAAATGAATTCAAATTTTTTAAATGAGAAGAAAAACATATTTGCGAAATTAAATGTATATGGAAAAAAAATACCTGTCGTACGTTTTATGGGCGGAAGAGAATATTCAAATATTATAAAAAAACGCACTAATGCAATAAATAAGAAGAATAGTATTGGTCATCTTATCAAAAACAAAATTTTTGTTATACCTTCTTTTGCAGAAGGTAATCCAATTAATGATATGAAAGGAAAAATTACTAATCAAAAATTTATTAAAACTTTTGCTGAATATAATAATTTAGCATCCTTATATATAGCCTTAATCACCGATTACTGCTTAAACGAAATGAATTCAAACAATTCAATCATAATAGATGGAGGATTCACAAAAAATAAATTATTTTTGAGATATCTTTCAGCCTTAAGATATAATCAAAAAATATATTTAAATAAAGATAGTAACGGAACTGCTATAGGAGCATTTTTATTGTGTAACAAAAAATCAAACTACAAATTAAATTTAACTAAAATATCAAATTCTAAAATAAAAATTATAAATAAATACAAAAAAAAATGGCTTGATTTAATAAATAAAATTATTTTTAAAAGAAATTCTTTGTAATGTAAGTTTGATCAAAGTGTGATCACTTTCTTTTTAACGTTATAGAAATAAAGAATTTATAGGAAATTACTTATGTGTAAATCGCTACAAGACATTGTTTCCAAGCGTGCTGATTAAACCGCTCTCACATCTCTCCACTCGGTTTTTTCAATGCTATTCTTTCTTATTTATAATCAAATATTAACATAATAAAATTGTTTAGAATAATTGTATTCTTCAATATAAAAAAATATATAATTTCACTAATAATAATACTAAATCGTGAAACCTTTAATTGCATATCTCATTTTAGCATTTGGAATATCTACTGGGATTGCTTCAAACAGTTTTGCAAAAATGTCTGATGGTTTTACAAAATTAACACCTTCAATTTTATGCATATTATTTATGTGTATAACAATGTTCTCAATTGCTAAAGTAATGTCAGTGATTCCCGTTGGATTTGCTTATTCAACTTATAGCGGCCTAACCGTAACTGGTGTTTTAATTTTTGCTATGCTTAAATATAATCAAATTCCAAATATTTATGCTTTGGTTGGTATAATCTTGATTATTATTGGCGTAGTGATGGTTAATTATCTTGGAGGATTGAATTAAATTGAAATAGCTTATAGTTAATTAAATTTATTTGACTATTTTATTTTAAAAAAAGAACTATTACTTGTATTTAAATGTTATTTTTTGCAATTTATTTTACTAGTGTTATTATTGTTACCTTAGGGTATGGTCTTTTATTAAAAAATTTTTTAATCAAAGAAAAATTAATAAGTTCAATTGGCATTGGTAGTACCGGACTTCTAGGTTTTTATTTTATTTTAATAATCTCTTTTTTATTGCATTTTTTTTTACCATTAAATTATTTTGTAACAGTATTAATTTATTTGATTGGAATTATATTATTTTTTTATTTTAAAAATATTCTAAAAGTCTATTTTGCTAAAAAATATATAATTTTAATTATAATATTAATTTTACCAGGTTTATTTTCAATCAAAGGTCATCCAGATTTAGAATGGTACCATTTACCTTATCTTAATTATTTAAAAGACTTTAAAATAATTTTTGGAATTGCCAACGTTAATGATTTTTTAGCTTTTCAATCATGGAATGATATAGCAGGAGCATTAAGAGCGCCTATTATTGATGCAAAAGGTATAAACATAATTCCTGCTATTTTTGCTATTTATTTTATATTTAGCTTATTAGAAATATTATCAAAAAGTAATAATACTTCTCTTAAAATTTTTATTTTTTTAATTCTTATCTTTTCTATATCTAAATATCATAAAATATATGAATATGGAGGTCATGTTCCTCCCTTATTATTAGGCTTTTTAATAAATATTTATTTTTTTAGTTTAATTTTCGATACAAAAAATAAATCTAAAGATATTATTTCTAAAATTTTAATTTTTTCATCATTTGTTTTATTATTACGTATTAATTATATTTTTATTTTTCCAGTTTTTATATATATTTTTTTAAGACATAAAAATATTCTTTTAAATTTCATTTTAAATAAAAAAATACTTATTTTAATCATTACAATTCCATTTCTTCATTTCACTAAAAATTTTATCCATACAGGTTGTTTGATGTATCCAATAGATAATACCTGTTTTTCAAATGAGGAAGTCATTTGGTCTGTTGGCAAAGATTACGCAAAGTTAAGGTACGATGGAGTACAAGCTGGAGCTAGAGGATGGTCTGAGCACGTTTTATTAGATGGAAAAATAAACGACAGAGTTGATTATTTAATTCCTTTAAAAGAAAATTTAATTTTTTCTCACTCAGAATACATGAATCAAGGAAAATTTTTCTGGATAAAGTATTGGATACGCTCTGGAGATTCAATTAAAATTTTGAATAACTTTGTTATCATCTTCTTTTGTTTTATTATTATATTTGTTGTAGGTAAATTTAAAAAAACTTTAATAGATAAAAAATTTAATTTTTATAATTATTTAAATTCCTTTTTTGTTTTTTTTGGCCAACTTATATTGTGGTTTATTTTAACTCCTCAAACAATATATGGGGGCGATGTAGCAACAATAATTTTTAGTGCTTTTATAGCTTCTTTTTTTCTAAAAAATTTAGTTATAGAAAATTATAAAACTAAAATAGCTTTATTCTCTCTTTTCTTGTTATCATTATTGTATTTTGAGATAAAAAATATTCAAAGAACTTATATTGATTATTTCAAAAATACTGAAAAGCTAAATTATTTTCCTTGGATAGCAATTAAAAATAATAAATATGGAATTGATTATTATTCAATTATTATAGACAATAAAAAATTATATGTTCAAAAAAAAATTAAAGGAAGAAAAATAGGTTTAGCTGATCCTTGTGGTAATACTCCAATGATATGCATTCCAGAAGAAAGAGTTCAATGCGTAAAAAATATTGAAGAAAAATTTACCTATTTAGTAATCAAAGGAAATGAAAAATTGTGTATAAAACATTTAGAAAAAAGAGCTTTTTATTAAATTTTTCAATTATTTATATAATAATTAAAATAATATAAAAATATTTAGATATTTACTCTACATTCAAAAAGATGCCAAGAAGGTAAATTTTTAAGTATTTTTTTAGTATTTTTATTTAATAACCATTTAGGAAAAGTACTAAAAATTATATTACAATTATATTCTTGGTTTTTAGCAAAAAAATCGTAATAACTAAATTTGTGAATTAAAAAATATTTCGTTTTATCAAGTTTAAAATTTTCAAAAAAAAGATTTTTATTACATTGTATAGAGTATTTGTATATCCAGTTGGGTTTTGAATATTTTTGAATTTCTAAAATTGGAATTTCATCTTGACTTACTTCAATCTCATTACCACTATAATTTGAATATAAATTAACTTCTTCAGCTACTTCAATTTCCTTTCCTCTTTCATTGCCTATTTTATCACACTCTTCTCGATCAGTTATTTTTGTAAAATATATATCTTTGTTTCTATAAAAATTAATAAGTAGATCAGATTTCCTATATGGAATTTTATCTATCGTATAAATTTTTTTTATTTCAAATTCATTGCTATACAAAAATTTAAATAATGGAATTGAAGAATTTGCAGGTAACATAGATAAAATTAAAAGAGCTAAACAATTAATTACAACCAAAAGATAAGTAAAAAATTTTAAAATTTTATATGATAAAATATTTTTTAATAAATCTTTTCCATGTAAATAAAAATCACTTAAAACCATTAATACAAAAAAAGGCGAAATCATTAGAATAGGAAAAAGAAAGCGTGTTTCTTTGAATGGGTTAATAGATAAAAAAACAAAGTATGGTAGAGTTATCCATGTTATTATATTGAGAGGATTTCTTATCCAAAATATTAAAATGCAAATAAGTATAATTATGCTTATCGGAGGAAAAAACTCAGTAATAATTAAATAAAAATTGTACCACCAATAATCAGTATGCCTTCCAAAATAATACATGCCATGCCACACTTGATTCCAGTAAAAATAATTATAAGCAACTAATCCTTTTTCCCCTGGAAACAATGTTCCATAACCCCAATAATCAATGAAAATGCTAGCAACATATACAAAACAGAATGAGGTAATTAAAATTAATGAGTTAATAAAATTTACTTTCCTGAATATAAGCGCCCAAATTCCAAATGATAAAATAATAACAATATTTGTATATCTGGTAACAAAAGCTAAACCTAAACAAACACCACAAAATAAAAGAGTTTTTTTATTTTTATAAAAAAAAGTAAATAAAGTGATCGCAATTATTAAAAAAGAAATACTAATACTTTCTGAAGCAGCTCTTGCGTGAATAAAAGGATAAAACCAAAATAAAGTTGAAATCAAAATTAGTGTATTTATATTTTTTTCATTTCCTAATTGCTTTTTTGTAAAATGTATTAAACAAATTATTGATATCCATCCCAATATTGAAGACACCAATCTAATAATAAATGCCCATTGAAAAGGATTATCAATTCCAAACAATTGCAAAAACTGAATAATATAAAAAAATGTGAAAGATAAAAACCATTGCTTGTCATAATATAAAAAAAAATCCCAACCTAGTGTTGCTTCTTCACCCAGTTTAAACATAATTGGTTCAAGAATTGAAAAATGTTCATCCTGTTCATAATATCCTTGACTAAAATATGCAGCAATTACATGTAAAAAAAAACTAAATACTATTAAATAAAATAACCTATGATTTGTAAAAAAAAAATTTCTTAACATAATTATCAATCAAACATTATTTATTTAAATTTTAATCTTAAAATTTCAATAAACATTCTTAAAGAATCGTTAATTAATGATACAGATGTTTTTTTTTGATCTTTCCATTTAACCCCAACTTCATATATTTTATATTTTCTTTTTATTGCAAAATAAATTAATTCAATATCTAATCCAAATCTATTTGAAGTTGTCAAAGTAATTATTTCTCTAAGTACATTTCCATTAAATAATTTAAATCCACACTGAGTATCCTTAAAATGTAATCCTAAAATTACTTTTATTAAGATATTATAAATCCTACCTACAATTATTCTATATATTGGCTGTTTAGTGAGTATTTCTGAATCGAAACAGCTTCTTGATCCAATAACTATATGATTATCTTTTTTGTAAGCTGTATGCAATTTATCTAATTCATCAATAGGGGTAGCTAAATCAGCATCAGTGATTAAAACCAATTCACCACTGGATAGACTGATACCTTTTCTTAAAGAATAACCCTTTCCATAATTTTTATGATTATTAATTAATGAAATAGTGTCAAATTTATTAATAAGATTTTCTATAATTAAATTATTTTTACCACTATCGTTAATTATTATTATTTCAAATTTAAATTTAGGTTTTAAATAGTTGATAATTTGTAATATATTCTTTTCAATAATATCATCTTCATTAAAGAAAGGGATCAATACAGATAAATACATATGTTAAACAATAAATATATTAATAGAAGTTTTTTATACATTTTTTTGTGTTTTTGTCTTCACATCATGGCAAGTTATTTTTCCTTTGGATTTTATAGTGATGATGAGCATTTTCAAATACTAGAACCTGCTGCCTATTTACTAGGCCTTAACGATATAGTTATTGAAGATATTACAGGATATTATTGGGAATGGCGATTACATATAAGGATGCGACCGTGGTTACAGCCATATATTTATTTTCATTTTATAAGTTTTTTAAGGTACTTTGGTATCGAAGATCCATTTACGTGGACACTAATTATAAGATTAATTTCATCGCTATTTGGTTTTGTAAGTATTACATATTTATTTTTTACTTTTAAAAGTATTTTTTTTAAACAAAATAGTCATTTTAATTTTTTTATATTTTTTAGCTTCTGGTTTTATCCTTTCTTACATGCTAGAACATCAGCCGAAAACTTAAGTATTACTCTTTTTATTTTTTCTTTTTGTATATTATATAAACAACTTCAATCAAAAAAAATAAAATTAAACTATTTCTTATTTTTTATTGCAAGTTTTCTGATGGGCTTAAGTATGGTAGTTAAATTTAATTTAGTTTTTACAACAATTCCATTTTTTATTTGGATGGTAATATTTAAATTTAATTTTTTTAGAATACCCATTTATGGAATTGGCATTTTACTTGCATTATCGCTAGGTCTTTTTATAGACTATATTAATTGGGGAAATTTTAAAAACACTTATCTACAATTTTACAAATATAACTTAGATGACACATTAGGCAGATTAAACGATTATGGAATTGAACCTTGGTGGTATTTTTTTACTGAAACTATTGCTCAACTTGCTCCAATATTAAGTATTTTTTTTATTATCGGTGTTTTGATTTTTTGGAGCAAAAACCCAAATAATCCAGTAACCTGGATAACTTTCTTAACTGTATTATTTATCTCAATGTTTGGCCATAAAGAAATCAGATATATCTTTCCAGTATATATTTTTGCTCCTCTTTTTGTTTCATATTTTTTTGAAAGATTTAATTACAAATATTTTAGTAATATATTAAAAATATTTGTTATAATTTCAAATTTATTATTTTTATCTATTACTCTTTTTTTCCCTGCAAATAGTAAGGTCGGTGTTTATAAATATATTTTCAATAATATAGATAATGAAAGTAAAATTTATTACTTAGAAAACAATCCTTACTTAATAAATAATATGGAACCATTTATTTATACTAAATTTTTACCTGTAATAAATAAGTTGGATGATACAATAGACAAAAAAAATATTTGGATAGTAAGTAATAAATTTAATCTGATTAAAGAATTGCCAAAAGATTGTCTTCTAAAATATACAACATATCCTCAATTAATATTTAATTTAAATAATAACTGGAAAAGACTTAATCTAAATTGGTATATTTTATATTGTAAATAATTATTTAATTATTATGCATTTTTAATGCATTCAAAAATGCAGTTTGGGGAATATCTACTTTGCCGAATTGGCGCATTCTTTTTTTACCTTTTTTCTGTTTATCTAAAAGTTTATTTTTTCTTGTAACATCACCTCCATAAAGTTTTTGCGTTACATCTTTTCTAAATGATGCAACAGTTTCTCTTGCAATGATTTTTCCTCCTATGGCTGCCTGAATTGCAACTTTGAATTGTTGTCTTGGGATCAAATCTTTTAAACGTTCGCATAAAGCTCTTCCTCTTTGTTGTGATCTATCCCTATGTACTATCAAAGAAAGAGCATCAACGGACTCACCATTAATCATAATACTAACCTTGACCAAGTTGTTTATTTCATAACCTGTGATTTCATAATCAAAGCTAGCATATCCTTTTGTAATAGATTTTAATCTATCATAAAAATCAAAAACTACTTCGTTTAATGGAAGCTTGTACTCTACTAAGGCTCTTGTTCCTGTATAGTTTAAATTAATCTGTAATCCTCTTTTAGAAGTGCATAATTCAAGTACAGCTCCTAAGTATATATCAGGTACTATTATTGTTGCTTTGATCCAAGGCTCAGCAATAGATTCAATCTTCACTGGATCAGGCATATCAGTAGGATTGTGCAAATCCAAAACAGAACTATCTTTCATATGAATTTTATAAACAACTGAAGGTGCCGTTGTTACTAATTCTAAATTAAATTCTAATTCAAATCGATCTCTTATGATTTCTAAATGTAGCAAACCTAGAAAACCACATCGAAAACCATATCCTAATGCTGGGCTAACCTCTGGTTCATATGAAAAACTTGAATCATTTAAAGCTAACTTAACCATGCTATCTCTAAGGTGCTCATATTCATCAGAATCAACCGGAAACATTCCGCAAAAAACAACTGGTTGCGATGGTTTAAAGCCAGGTAAGGATTTAGATATTGGATTTTTTTCTTCTGTAATTGTGTCCCCAACTTTACAATCAGATACACTTTTAATACCTGAATTTATAAAACCAATTTCACCGGGACCTAAACTTTCAACTTCTGTTATTTTGGGAGAAAATACACCTACCCTATCAATTGTGTGGGTTACTCCTGCAGCCATAAATCTAATTTTTTGATTCTTTCTTAATTGACCATCTATTACACGAACTAGAACAATAACTCCCAAATAACTATCATACCAACTATCTACTAACATACACTTAAGAGGTGCTCTAATATCTCCTTTAGGGATAGGTAATATTTTTACAATTTTTTCTAATAAATCTTCTACTCCTGCGCCTGTTTTTGCTGAAACTAAAGATGCATTACTAGTCTCAATACCAAGCACTTCTTCGATTTGATCTTTAATTTTTTCTGGTTCAGAAGAAGGTAAATCAGATTTATTTAACACTGGTAATATTTCATGATCATTATTAATTGCTTGATAAGCATTCGCTAAAGTTTGCGCTTCAACGCCCTGGGTTGAATCAACTATTAACAATGAACTTTCGCATGCTGCCAAAGATCTTGAGACTTCATAAGAAAAATCTACATGACCTGGAGTATCCATTAAATTTAATATATATTTATTTCCATCTTTAGAAGTATAGTTCAGTCTAACTGTTTGAGCTTTTATTGTAATTCCTCTTTCTCTCTCTAATTCCATTGAATCAAGAACTTGTTCTTTCATCTCTCTATCTGTTAAACCGCCACAAAGTTGAATTAGTCGGTCAGCTAAAGTTGATTTTCCGTGATCAATATGAGCAACTATAGAAAAGTTTCTAATATTTTTTAATTCTGTCATTATTTTCTAAGAATTGCATCAAAGCCTGTTGTAACAAGATCAATTACTTGATTTGAAATTATTTCTATTTCTTCTTCAGTAAATGTTTTTTCTTGAGGTTGGAGAAGCACTCTAAGAGCAATACTTTTTTTATCTGAGGGTAATTTATCACCTTCATAGACATCAAAAATTGTAACTTTATTAATTATGTTTTTATCAATTTTTTTTATTTTTGTAACTATATCACTAGCCTTAATAGATTTTGAAAAAAGAAATGCAAAATCCCTTTCAACCATTTGATAAGGATTAGTATCAAAAGCACTTTTTGTTGAAGATTTTTTTATCTTAAACTGCTCAAGAGAGTCAATAAATATTTCAAAACCAACCACAGGAATAGTGATATCTAAAGATTTTAATAAAACTGGATGTAATTCACCAAATTTTGCAATAATATTTTTTCCAATTCTAAGAGATGAAGATTTTCCTGGATGATAAACATTATTATTTATTGCTTCATATTGAAGATTATTAACTGGAACATTTAAATCAATTAAAATACTAAAAAGATCTTTCTTAGCTTCAAAAACATCAACATTTTTTTTATTAGATAACCAATTATATTCATCTGATAATCCAAAAGCAATTGAAGTTGCTATATTTTGTTGTTTATTTTTATACGAGTTATCGAAAATAGGTCCTACTTCAAACAATTTTCCACTAAAATACATTTTAGATTTATTCAAGTTAACAGATTCCAAAAGATTAGGAAAATTTGAAGGCCTCATCACATTTAAATCAGCACTTATAGGATTTTGTATGCCAATTAAATCTTTTGTAATAATCTTTGCTTTTTTTTCATCCATAAAAGAATATGTAACTGCTTCTAAATAACCATTGTTAGCTAATAATCGCCTGATTTTATAAAAGGATTTTAAATTTGAATCTAAAACATTTCTTTTTTCTTCATCTTTATGAATGTTTGTTAAAGGTATTTTTTCAAAACCATAAATACGAAGAATTTCCTCAACTATATCAGCTTCTCCCTCAATATCAGATCTAAAAGATGGTACTATAATATTTAAATTATCTTTATCTTTTGTAACATTAAAGCCTAATGATTCTAATATAGATATTTGATCGTGGGCTCTGATTTTAATACCACCAAGAGTAAAGATTTTATTTGAATTAAATTTAATTTTTTTAGAAGACATTTTGTAAATTTCTGTAGTAACAACTTCACTGCACTCTCCTCCACATAAATCATTTATCATCATAGATGCTACTTCCACACCCCAGTTAATTGACTCGGAATCTAAACCTCTTTCAAAACGATACCTGGCATCACTTTGTAATTTAAGCTTTCTACCTGTTTTGGTAACAGAAACAGGATCAAATAAAGCTACTTCTAAAAAAACATTTGTTGTATCCAAACTACAACCACTTTCTAAACCACCCATTACTCCGCCAATTCCATGAAGCTGTTTTTCATCAGCAATAACAACCATGTCATCAGTACATTCATAATTCACTTCATCTAAAGTTAAGCATTTTTCTTTATTTTTTGCTAAGCGCATTGTTAAATCACCATTAATCTTATCAGCGTCATAGACATGAAGTGGCCTGCCTAAATCATAAGTGATGTAATTAGTTATATCAACAAGTGCAGATATTGGTCTTAAACCTATAGCCTTAAGTCTTTGTTGTAACCATGCAGGGCTGGGACCATTTTTGAGATTTTTAAAAAATCGACCAGCTACTCCTGGACAAATAAATTCTTCATCTTTCTTAAAATTTTTTTTCCATTTCATTGGACTGGAAAAGGAGTTAGAAATTTTTTTAACCTTAAGTTCTTTTAATTTTCCTAAACCTGCTGCAGCTAGATCTCTTGCAATACCTCTAACTGATAAACAATCAGATCTATTAGGCGTAATATTAATTTCAATAATTGGATCATCAAGATTAAAGACTTTGATAAACTTTTCTCCAATTTTATACTTATCTTGAACTTCAATTATTCCATCGTGTTCATCAGAAAGACCCATCTCACGTTCAGAAACAAGCATTCCACAAGATTCTACTCCTCTAATCTTGGATTTTTTTAAATGTATACCTGTTCCTGGAATAAAACTATTCTCTGGCGCAAAAATTCCCATCATTCCTGATCTTGCATTAGGAGCTCCACAAACTACTTGAAATGTTCCTGCTTGAGTTTGTACTTTACAAACTTTTAAGCGATCAGCATCTGGATGTTTTTCTGCACTTATTACTTTCGCAACAGTAAAATTACCATAATCAACTGACTTATCCTCTACATTTTCTATTTCTAAACCTATGTTAGTTAAAGTATTTGTAATTTGATTTAAATCTGCTTTTGTATCTAAGTGATCTTTAAGCCAACTAAATGTAAATTTCATATCAAATCTCTGAACGGGTTTTTATATCTAAAGCATTAAAACCAAAATGCTCCAACCATTTATAATTTACATCAAATAAGCCTCTCATATCAGTAATGCCATACTTCAACATTGAAAGTCTTTCAATGCCCATGCCAAATGCAAATCCCTGATAGATTTGTGGATCTATATTGCAGTTTTCTAAAACTTTTGGATTAACCATTCCACAACCTAGTACTTCTAACCATTCATCACCTTCTCCAATTTTAATTACATTATTTTTTTTTGTATAAGCAACATCCATTTCAGCACTTGGCTCTGTAAAAGGAAAATAGCTTGGACGAAAACGATATTTTAAATCTTCAACATGAAAAAATTCTTTTAAAAAAACAATCAATGTTGATTTTAAATCTGCCATTGTCGCATTTTTATTAACTACTAAACCTTCAACTTGATGAAACATAGGTGTATGTGTAGAATCAGAGTCACTTCTGTAAGTTCTGCCTGGTACAATTATTTTAATTGGAGGTTTTGTTTTTAGCATTGTTCTAACTTGAACAGGGCTAGTATGGGTTCTTAAAACATTATTTTCTTCATTTTTCTTACCTTCAACATAAAATGTATCTTGCATTTCTCTGGCAGGATGATGCGAGGGTATGTTTAAAGCGCTAAAATTATTGAAATCTGTCTCAATATCAGGTCCTGTTTCAACCGAATAATTTAAATGACCAAAGATCTCAATAATATCAAAAGTAGTCTGCGTAATAGGATGAATTTTTCCTTTTGAGTTTAGATTAGCAGGTAAAGTTATATCTATATTCTCATTTTTTATTTTTTGATTTAGATCTGCATTTTCAATATATATTTTTTGCTCTTTAATTGATTCCTCTATCAATTGTTTCAATTGATTAAGTTCCTGTCCTTTTGATTTTTTTTCTTCAATTGATAAACTGCCTAAAAGTTTCATTTCATTTGGAATAAAACCTTTTTTACCCAAATATTCTAGGCGTAACTCCTCCAATTCCTTTAAAGAATTAGTTTGATTTATTTGATCTGTTATTTTGTGCTTATCATCTGATAAAGACATATAAATAAAGTAGTATAAATTAAAATATAATAAATGCTAGTTAGCTGATTGAGCCTTTTCAACCAAAGCTTTAAAAGCATCGGGCTGATTAACGGCTAATTCTGCTATAATTTTTCTATCAATATCAATTGAGGATTTCTTTAGCCCTGAAATAAACTGAGAATATGTCATTCCATGCATTCTTACACCTGCATTAATTCTCTGAATCCACAATCCTCTGAAATCACTCTTTCTTTTTCTACGATCACGGTAGGAATATTGCATACTCCTCTCGACTGCCTGAACAGCAACACGAAAAACATTCTTTCTTCTTCCGTAATATCCTTTTGCTTTTTTTATAACTTTTTTGTGTCTTGCTCTTGCTGTAACACCTCTTGATACTCTAGCCATAAATATCTCCTACTTATTATAAGGTAACATATGATCAATCAAAGAAGCGTCTCCTGGTACCATAATAGCTGATCTTTTTGTATTTCTAATAAATTTATTAGAACGTTTACTCATTCCATGTCGTTTGCCAGCTGGTTTAAATTTAATTTTACCTGTACCAGTTCGTGAGAATCTTTTTTTTAAACTACTTTTCGTTTTTAGCTTGGGCATTTTTTCTCCTTTTTTATCAATTAACTGCTAGGCTGCCCCGCAGGCCATAGCTAGAATTCGGGTCTTATAGATGAAATAAAAATATAATCAATAACTAGTCTTTACTTTACTATCTGAGGAACCAAAATCATCATTATCTGTTTACCTTCTGATTTTGGAGGAACTTCAACTTTGGCATATTCTATAACTTCTTCTGTCAATTTTTTAAGTAAATCAAATCCTAAGTTTTGATGTTCCATCTCTCTACCTCTAAAACGCATGGAAACTTTTACCTTATTACCTCCATTAATAAACTTAGATAGAGCTTTTAATTTAACATTGTAATCATGTGTATTTATACCCGGGCGCATCTTAATTTCTTTTACTTCAATTGTTTTTTGCTTCTTTTTTGCCTCTTTTTTACTTTTTTGCTCTCTATATTTTAGTTTACCGTAATCAATAATTTTACAAACTGGTGGATTTGCATCAGGAGACACTTCAACTAAATCAAATCCTTCGTCCTCTGCATGATTCAAAGCTTCCCTAATACTAATTATTCCTAGCTGTTTACCTGTGCTAGAAATAACCCTGACTTCACTTGCAGTAATCTGCTCATTAGTCCTTGGACCAGTATCTTTATTTGTTCTAAAGTTAACTGCCAAAACTGTTATTGTGAGATATATAAGCTATAAATAAATAGCATATTAAGAATTGTAGACTTTTTTCATATTTTTTTTAGAGATATAATGAAAATGAAATTAAATTCAAGGTCTGTTTTTTAAAAATGTTTAATTTGTAAGTAAAAATAAATGAAAATATGTATTGAACGCAGTGATCGCATGGGAGATATGATATTAACTCTGCCTGTAATACAGGCAATAAAAGAAGAAAATCCTCAGGCAAAAATTCATATAGTGGCATCAAAAAAAAATTTAAAAATATGTAAACTATTTTCTCTTATTGATAAAATTCATGAGAGATCACCCTCGTCTTCAGCATTCAATAAACTAATAAAATCAATTGGTGTTGAAAATTTTGATTATTATTTTGCTTTTAGTCCTGGATGGTATGGTTTATTTTTAGGATTATTTTCTAAAAGTAAATCCAAAATTTCTTTAATTAACCAATCAAGATACAAATCAAATTTTTTAAGCAAATTTTGGCAAATAGCTTTAAGCAAAATATTTTTCTCACATTCTAACGTAATCAATAGATATAAATTGTTGCAAAAAAAAGAAAATATTCATCAAACAAATATAATGATGGAAGTTGTTTCAAAAAGTGGAATAAAAATTAGTAAAAATACTAAACCTGAAGTCATTTTTTTAAATAAATTTACATTAAAAAATGAGAATCCTATTTGTATTATTCATCTTTCTTCTAAATGGATTAATCAATACTATTTAGAAGACAACTTTCTAGAGCTACTAAACATATTAAAAAATAAGAATTTATCAATTTATTTAACAACTGATGAAACTACAAAAAATAAATTTACCAAAATTTTTAATACATATACTGTGTTTGATAATGCTGATTATTTTCACAATAATAAGGAACAGATTGCAATATGTAATAATTTTGATTTTGAAAACTGGACAAGTTTAATTAATCAAGCAGATTATGTAATAACGCCTGAAAGTGGATGCACCCATATTGCGTCGCTAACAAGCTGCAAACTATGTATAATATACGACTCAGATAATTTTCCAAAAAATATTATGCATGAATATGCTCCGTGGAAAAAAGAATATTTAGCATTAGAAACTAATGATAAACAATTAAATCAAAAGCTATTAAACTTTGTCTAACAAGTTTTCTTTTATTATATAATCTTTAACTTCATCAACACTTAATTCTTCCATTTTGTTTTTAAGTAGTAAGAAATTATTTTTTTTAAAACTTAAATTTGATTTCGTCACACGGTTATTTAAAGCAAGCCATAATATATTTACATTGCTAAGAGCTGCAATGTGTCCAGGTCCTGTATCATTTGATATAACTAATTTACTTTTACACGCCACCGAATAAATAATCTCTGGAGGTGACTTGTCGATTAAATTAATAATTTTTTTGCAGTTATCTAGTATTGGCTGAAACGAATCAGCATCATATTTAGTTCCCACTAAACAAATATAATATCCTTTAGACTCCAAGAAAGAACATATTTGTTTATATTTTAATGGTGCCCATTGTTTATATTGACCTGATTTAGATACGCCTGGTATCACCAAAACAACTTCTTTGTTATCAAAATTTACATCATTGATTTCAGTTTCTAACCAACTAAAATTAGGATCAATTTTATCGATATCTAGAAGTTTTAGCTGATTAAACAAACCTTCTGTTGGACTTTCTGTACCTTGAGGAGGTATGGTGTAACGTTCATGAACAAAGCTTCTTGATCCATTAATTCTAGCACTAGAAAAAATTCTAATAAAAAGATGATAAAGATTTGTTCTTTTAGAATTTTGTAAATCAATAATTAAATCATATTTGCCACTGATAATTTTACCAATAAGAGAAAAGGCTGAAAATAACCCCTCTCTATTATCTATCAAAAATTGATTAAACATTTTTATTTTTTTAAAAATTGGAATAAATTTTTCTTCGGTCAATAAATCAATAACAGAATTGTTGAATGATTTTTGAATTGCCAAAATTGGCTCTAAAGCGAATACAATATCTCCAAGAGAGCCATGTTTTATCAGTAAGATTTTCTTAGAATTTGACGGACTCATATAATTCTAAATATTTATTCACCATATTTTTTTTTGAAAAATTATTTTCAATCAGAGATTGGACATTTTGCAATGCTGCTTTTTTTTCATCTTGTTTTAAATTCAATATTAGATTTATTTTATTAGGTAAATTTTTATAATCATGTGGTTTGGATTTAAATAAATCACTCAAATTTTCTAACTGATTTTTAACCCCGCCATAATCAAAAGCTAACACAGGTGTATTTAAATAGAGAGACTCACAAATTGTTCTACCAAACCCTTCAGCTCTTAAGGGAAATGAAACTGAAACATCAGCAATTTGATATAAAATTTTCATTTCTTCTTGATTTAAACTTCCTAAAATTTTACATTTAATTGATAAATTTTCTTTATTAATCTTATTTCTAACTAATTGAGTATAGCTTTCATTTTTGGTATCTCCTGCAAAAAGTACCAAAAGATTTTGTAAATTAAGTTTATTAATTACATCAAGAAATTCTAATTGTCCTTTCCAACTTGTTAACCTTGCAGGAAATAGAATAATTTTTTTTGATTTATCAACTTGATGAGTATGTAAAAATTCATTTTTTTTAGTATCATCAACTTTTTTTTTATAATAATCAGTATCAATACCTCTATTTATGACTGAAATTTTTTCAGCTGCAATATTATATTTTTCTACAACTGTTTCTTTCACGTGATCTGATATTGCAACGAGGTAATCCATTCGAGATAAGCCTTTATTATACATTTTTTTTAAATAAGAAATGCCGCCATACACATTGTGAAAGGTAGAAATTGTTTTGATATTATTTTTTGACATCAAATTAATCATCCACGCAGGACCTCTAGAGCGAACATGGACCAGATTAATATTGTTAGCGCTGATAAATTTATTTATTTTGCTAGCCAAAAAAGGATAGAAAAAAAAATTCTTACTAGAAATAGGCAGTTGATGAACATGGGTGAAATTATCATCGAGTTCCTTAATCATTCTGCCACCTGTGGTAATAATAAAGTTCTTTATTTTTTTTTCGGATAAAAAGTTTGCAACATCAACAGTTCCTCTTTCAACGCCACCAGACTGTAAAAATGGAACTATTTGAACAAGATTAAATGATGACATTTCGAATTAATATTTGTATTCTATAATATGCGTTTTTATAAAAACAAACAAAACCATAAAATTGCCTATAAATCCATAAAAGGAAGAAGGTTGGGTATTATTTTCATCCATGGCTTAAATTCAGATATGAATGGTGCAAAAGCACTGACTGTTCAAAGGTATGCAAGAAAAAATAAACTCAATTTCATCCGATTTGATTGTAGAGGACATGGAAAATCTGAAGGAAAATTTGAAGAATTTACCATATCTGATTGGAGAAAAGATCTAATAGATATTATTGATAATATTGCAAAAGGTCCTCAGATACTAATTGGCAGTAGTATGGGTGGATGGTTAATGATGCTTGCTGCAAAGACACGGCCACAAAGAATAAAAGGGATGATTGGTTTAGCTGCAGCTCCTGATTTTGGGAAAGGTTTGTATGCATCATTAAATAAAAAAAATAAAAAAGAAATTAATACTCAGGGCATTACCAAATATTCTTCTTATGGTTTTAGTTATTATCTAACAAAGAAATTTTTTATTGAAGCGGAGAAAAATAAAGTGCTTAAGAAACCTTTTCACTTTACTAAACCTTTAGTTCTTATTCATGGATTAAAAGATACAGCTGTAAAAGAAGATATACCTAGAAAGATAATGAAAAAAGTTACAGGAAAAAACGTAAACATTATTTACCTAAAAGAGAGTGATCATCGTTTATCAAGTGATACTGATTTAAAAATAATTATAAAATCAATAGATTTGATAAGAAATAGTTTATAGAAATTTAAAACGAATTATACTAAGCTGTTTTAGTGGTCTCTACTAAAACTGGCTCTTCGAATTTATTAACCATTTCTTTTGGAAAAATTTGCCAGAAAAGATATTTATCTCTATCCCAATTATCCAAAATATCTTTTGCATGTTGTGAATTTGTTTCATTGCAATAAGTCGTAATTTTATTTTTTAGTATTTCTTCCCAATAAGACGTCATTTGTTGTTGATAGAAAACATCTTCGAGATTGATACGTAGAGGTAATGTTCCTTCTTTATCAAAAACAAAAGCCATTCCGCCCGTCATGCCAGCACCAAAGTTATTCCCAACTTCACCTAAAATAACAACACTTCCACCTGTCATATACTCACAACCATTATCTCCACATCCCTCAATGATAGCATTTGCTCCTGAATTTCTAACACAAAAACGATCTCCTGCAATACCAGCTGCATACAATGTACCACTAGTTGCTCCATATAAAACAGTGTTACCTATTATAACATTTTCATTTGTTTTTAATTTTGAAGATTGTTTTGGGTTAATAATTATTTTCCCCCCAGAAAGACCTTTACCAACATAATCATTAGCATCACCTGATACTTTTAATGTTGTTCCTTTTACACTAAATGCACCTAATGATTGTCCGGCTGAACCATTTAAATTTACTGTAATCTGATCTTCATCTAAAACATTCATACCAAGCTTTGTTGTTACTTCCGATGCAAAACGTGTACCTATTGCTCTATCTGTATTTTGAATATTATAATTTAAATTAATTTTTTCTTTATTTTGAAATAAGCTTGTTGAATCATTAATTATTTTTTTATCTAAACTTTCAGCAACTTTATTGATATGATTTTTTTTGTCATCATACTTTCCTATTGAAGAATCAATCGTTTGTATTATTGGATTTAAATCTAAATCATCTAAATCTGAGCTACCTCTATTTACTTGATACAAAAGATCTGCTCTACCCACTACTTCATCCAATGACTTAAAACCTAGTGAAGATAATATTTCTTTCACTTCTTCTGCTATGAAAGTGAATAAATTTATTACTTTTTCAGGCGTTCCTGAAAATTTTTCACGTAATTTTTTGTCTTGAGAGCATACTCCTACAGGACATGTATTAGAATGACATTGCCTTACCATAATACAACCCATTGCTACTAAACTTGCTGTTCCAATACCGTATTCTTCTGCACCTAACATTGCAGCAATAACAATATCTTTACCTGTTTTTAAACCTCCATCAGTCCTAAGTATAACTTTATCCCTTAAATTATTTAAAGATAATACTTGATGAACTTCACTTAAACCTAATTCCCATGGAAGACCAGCAAACTTAATACTAGTTTGAGGACTAGCTCCTGTTCCTCCACTATGTCCTGAGATTAGAATAGTATCAGCTTTGGCTTTTGCAACACCTGCTGCAACAGTACCAATACCTGATTGTGCTACAAGTTTTACACATATCTTAGCTCTTGGATTTATTTGTTTTAAATCATAAATTAATTGAGCTAAATCTTCTATAGAATAAATATCATGGTGAGGAGGCGGACTTATAAGAGTTACTCCTTTTGTTGAATGTCTAAGTTTCGCAATCAAACCTGTAACTTTTCCACCTGGTAGCTGACCGCCTTCTCCAGGTTTTGCTCCTTGTGCAATTTTAATTTCAATTTCATCACAATTATTTAAATATTCGGCTGTCACACCAAATCTACCACTTGCAATTTGTTTTATTCTAGAAGAAGGATTATCTCCATTAGTTCTTGGTTTAAAACGTTCAGCATCTTCGCCACCTTCACCAGAATCAGATTTTGCACCAATTCTATTCATTGCAATAGATAAAGTTTCATGCGCTTCAGGGCTCAGCGCACCAAGAGATATTCCAGGAGCAACCAATCGTTTTCTAATCTCATGAGAAGATTGGATATTATTAATTTTTATTTTTTTTTCTTTACTTCTATAACCCAATAAATCACGAATATTAATTGGAGGTAAGTTATCAATGATTGAAGAATATTTTTTATATAATAGAAAGTTGTTGTTTCCAACGGCACTTTGGAGCATATGAATTGATTGCGCTTCAAAAGAATGTTTTTCTCCACCAAATCTATATTTATAAAAACCACCTATTGGCAAAGTAATTAAATTTGACTCATAAGCCTTTTTATGTGCTATTAATGATTTTTTTTCTATTCCACTTAACCCAATACCTGAAATTTTTGAACTCATTGATGGAAAATATTTTTTCATTAAGTATCTGCTTAGTCCTATAGCTTCAAAGTTACATCCACCACGATATGAATTAATTACTGAAATTCCCATTTTACTCATAACTTTCAGCAAACCATTGTTAATTGAATTTATGTATCGCTCAACACACTGCTCATAAGTTAAATTTTTGAATAAACCTTTCTTATGACTTTCTGCAATCGCTTGTTGTGCCATATAAGCGTTTACACTTGTAGCTCCAACTCCAATTAAAACTGCAAAATAATGAATATCGAGACATTCTGCAGATTGAACATTTAATGAAATAAATGTCCGAAGATTATGTTTTATAAGATGATTATGAATTGAACTTGTTGCCAAAATTATTGGAAGAGCTACATTATCTTTTGATAAATTTTTATCTGTTAAAATAATATGGATATAACCTTCACGAACTGCTTCTTCAGCTTCTTTATTTAATAATTCCAATGTTTTTTCAAAAGAATTATTTTCATCATTTATATTCATTGTTGTATCAATTATTTTTACTGTATCTTTCATATACTGACGCATTGTTTTAAATTGATTAATAGATAATACGGGTGAACTTAATTGTAGATGATCACATTGATTTTCATCTTCATCAAGAATGTTACTTAAATTACCAATCCTAGTTCTTAAACTCATCACTACTCTTTCTCTCAATGAATCAACTGGGGGGTTTGTTACTTGGCTAAAATTTTGTCTAAAAAAATGTTGCAATCCTCTATAATTTGATGAAAGTACAGCTAAAGGAGTATCATCTCCCATAGATCCCGTTGCTTCTTTTTTTTCTGTAATCATTGGATGAAGTATTAATTCAATGTCTTCCATAGACCATGCAAATGAAGCCATTCTTTTTCTTATATTTTCAGATTCAATATCTCTAAATTCTTCATCAACTGACTGAACTAGTTTGTCTATATGTGTAATTTTTTTTGTCCAATTTCCAAAAGGTTTTGTTTCTGATAAATATTTTTTAATTTCTAAATCTGAATAAAATTTCTTTTGATCAAAATTTATAGCTATCATCTGGCCAGGTCCAACTCTTCCTCTTTCAATCACTTCATCTTCATTTAATTCAACCATACCTGTTTCGGATCCAGTAATTAAATATTTTTTAGTTAAGGTATATCTAAGAGGTCTAAGTCCATTTCTATCCATACCTGCTATTGCCCATTCATCTTGTGCTCCACAAATTGCTGCAGGCCCATCCCATGGTTCCATAACTGCAGTAGCATATGCATATAAATTTTTTAATTTTTGCGAAAAATCCCGTCTATGAGCCCAAGCTTCAGGAATGGTTAAAATTTTTGCCATCGGAAGAGATCGGTTAGATTTCACTAATAATTCTATAGTTGCATCTAAAGCTGCTGAGTCTGATGCATCATCATCAATTATTGGTTTTAAATCATCAATAAAGTTTTTAAAATTTTTATGAAATAGTCTTGGTTCATGAGCAGCCATCCAATTTTTGTTTCCTTTCAGTGTATTTATTTCACCATTATGTGCAATTACTCTAAATGGCTGTGCTAATGACCAAGTAGGAAATGTGTTGGTTGAATATCTTTGATGATAAACTGCAAATCTTGATATAAAGTTTTTGTTTTGTATATCTGGATAAAAATTAGAAAGCTGTTCAGCTAAGAACATGCCTTTATAAACTATTGATTGAGAAGATAACGAACAAATATAAAAATTGGAAATATTTTGTTTTCTAATTTCTTTTTCAATTCTTTTTCGTACAACGAATAATTGCTTGTCTAAATCAATTTTATTTTCATACCTATCATTAAAAACTAAAATTTGTTCTATTTCGGGTCTAGTTGCTTTTGCTTTTTCGCCAATTATTGAAGAATTTATTGGGACATGTCGCCAACCAAAAATTTTGAAACCTCCTCTAATAATTTCTGATTCAACTATTGTTCGAGATTTTTCTTGAGCAACAAAGTCAGTTCTTGGAAGAAAAATCATTCCAACTGCAAAAGGTAAATTATTGGGTTTTTGTCCCGTTCTTTCAATTTTATCAAGAAAAAATTCATTTGGTATACTTAACTGAATACCTGCTCCATCTCCTGTTTTTCCATCTGCATCAACAGCTCCACGATGATATAAACATTTGAGAGCTTGCACACCCATTTGGACAACTTCCTGATTAGGTTCACCATCTAAAGATGCTATTAATCCAACTCCACAAGAAGAATGTTCATCGTTATCATTGTAAATATGATTTTTTTTTAAAAAATTTTTATTTTTTTTCCAATTTTGAATAAAACTATTCATTTACTACTATTTTTGAAGAAACTAAATCAGGGTTTTCTTTGTGAGAAAGGTATTTTTTTATATTTTCCGCAGCATCTCTTCCATCTCTAATTCCCCAAACAACTAAACTTGCACCTCTAACAATATCTCCGGCTGCAAATACTCCGTCTAGCGAAGTCATCATGTTTTGATAATTAATTTTTAGTGTTCCCCATTTTGTAATATTAAGAGAAGTATCATTAAACATAATTGGTAAGTTTTCTGGTTCAAATCCAAGAGCTTCAATAATAAGATCAGAATCAATTAATTTTTCATTACCTTTTTTTATATCAGCACTTCTTCTTCCTGAATCATCAGGGGAGCCTAATTGCATTTTAACAATTTCCACTTGTGAAACTTTATCTGTGCCTAAATATGCAGTAGGAAGCGTTAACCAATTAAAATCAATTCCTTCTTCAATTGCATTTTTAACTTCACGTTGTGAACCTGGCATATTATTTTGATCTCTTCTGTATATACATTTAACAGATTTAGCCTTTTGACGTATAGCTGTTCTAACACAGTCCATAGCAGTGTCGCCACCTCCCACAACAACTACATTTTTGTTTTCAGCATTTAATCTTCCATTATTATAATCAGGAACATAATCTTTTAAACCAACTTTATTACTTGCAATTAAATATTCCAAAGCAGGTAATACATTTGGAAATTTTTTAAAATTTATATCAATTTCTCTAGCTTTATAAACTCCAGTAGCAATTAAAATTGCATGATGTTTTTCTTTAATTTCAGAAAAAGATTTGTCTGTTCCAATATTGCAATTTAATTCAAACTTTATTTCACTTTCAATTAATCTTTTGGTTCTTCTTTCAACAATATATTTTTCTAATTTGAAGTTAGGAATTCCATACATTAAAAGTCCACCAGGTCTATCATATCGATCATAAATAGTAATTTGATATCCTGCTTTCCTTAATTCTTCAGCAGCCGCCAATCCAGCGGGTCCTGAACCTATAATTCCAACAGATTGGTTTTTTTCTTTTTGAGGTAAAATCTTTTTTATCCAACCTTTTTCCCATGCTGAATCAGTAATAAATTTTTCAATAGAGCCGATTGTTACAGTTCCGTGTCCTGATTGTTCAATAACACAATTTCCTTCACATAATCTATCTTGTGGGCATATTCGTCCGCAAATTTCTGGCATATTGTTAGTTTCACTAGAAACAACATAGGCTTCTTTAAGCCTATCTTCTGCAGCAAGTTTTAGCCAATCAGGTATGTTATTATGTAAAGGACAATGAACTTGGCAAAAAGGAACTCCACATTGTGAACACCTTGAAGCTTGTTCTTCAGCTTTTTGCTTAGAATAGTTTGAGTATATTTCTTTGAAATCCTTTAGCCTATTATCAGAGGTTTTTTTTGATGGATTTTCCTTTGAAAATTCAGTAAATTTTAACATTTTGTACAAATTTAAGACTAATTTAATTTATAATAAACCAATATATAGATGACTAAAAAAATATATAGAAAAATAGGTTAATTAGTACCAATATGTTACTAATATTTTAAAAAAGCTTACTTTATATGTATTTTTTAATACTAGATAAAACACTTTGAGGTTTCATTTCATAATAATCAAAACTCATCTTAGTTCCCTGAAGGATATTATCATTCTCAAAAAGAGAAAGCTGTTCCAAATTTATAGGGGAAAAAGGTGTTTTTTCAGCAATTCCTATTAAAATTTTAGCAATTCTCATTGGTATTGGGAGAAATACTTTTTTTTTACCTATATTTTCAGCAATCAAATTATAAAATTCTTTGTATGTAAAAATATTAGGACCACCCAATTCAAAAGTATTATTACTTTTAAAACTTGTCTTAACGGCAAAATAGATGAAATTACATATGTCTTCTATGTGAACGGGCTGAAATTTTTTACTTCCATTACCAAATAATGGAATGAAGTATGATAATTTAAAAAGAGGTATTAAACTTCTTAAAAATTGATCACCACCACCCAATATAACGCTAGGTCTTATAATGATTGAATCTCTTAAGTTTGTTTTAATGTGATTTTCAACATCTAAAATAGCTCTATCTCTTAAAGAATCAGTACCTTGGTCTACTCCTAAACCAGAAAAAAATATCAATTTTTTGGGAGTATTACAGTTATTTAAAATCGAAATGAGCTTAACATTAAAATCAAAAATTGACTTGCTATAGCTATGTTTTTTAGTATCCCAAGCGGTTTTTAGATTAATACATATTTCAGATTTTTCTATTATACTTTTTAATCTTTTCTCATCTAATGAAGAAAAATGATAAGGTATAATTTGACCAGTTGAACCAAGGAGTTTAAGTTTGGCTTCATTAGTTTGTTTTTGATATGGAACGATAATTTTGTATCCTAATTTAGATATTTTAAGCAATATATGTTTTCCAACAAAACCCGCTCCTCCAAAAATAACTATTGATTTCATGACCTTTAAAAAAATAGATGATATAACAAGATAATTATTTCAAATAAAGAAATATAATAAATAGATTTATGAAGATTAAACTTTATCAAGATGATTTACCTAATAATTTAAATCTTGGCTTAACTATAGCTATAGACACAGAAACAATGGGTCTAAACCCTATTAGAGATAAATTGTGTTTGGTGCAAATTTCAAAAGGTAACAACATTAGTCATTTAATTAAAATAAATGATATTAAAAAAAAACCTAAAAATTTGATTAAAATTCTTAAAAATAATAAAATTAAAAAAATTTTTCATTTTGCAAGATTTGATGTAGCAGTTTTAAAACACTCTTATGGTATAAACATAAAAAACATTTACTGCACAAAAATTGCTTCAAAAATCATAAGAACTTACACCGATAAACATGGCTATAAAGATTTATGTTCAGAATTACTTAATATATCTATATCAAAAAATGAACAAACCTCAGATTGGGGTGGCAATTTATCTAAAGCGCAACAAAGATATGCAGCTACTGATGTTCTATATCTTCATAAAATTAAAAAAAAATTGGATAATATGCTTTCTAGGGAAAAAAGAGTTGAATTAGCAGAAGCTTGTTTTCAGTTTATTGAGTATAGAACTGAATTAGATTTAGGTGGTTGGGCCGATATTGATATATTTAAACATTAATATGAATAAAAAACAAATTATAAATAGAGCTAAACGAACACTATCAACTGAACTAACAGCGCTTAAAGATTTGACAAAAATACTAAACAATAATTTTTATAAAGCTGTATCATTAATACACAAAACAAAAGGAAGGGTGATTGTAACTGGCGTTGGTAAAAGTGCTCATATTGGCAACAAAATTGCAGCTACATTAACATCAACTGGCACGCCTTCTTTTTTTATTCATG
The DNA here is from genome assembly GCA_002938205.1 of Alphaproteobacteria bacterium MarineAlpha5_Bin5. Taxonomy (GTDB): domain Bacteria; phylum Pseudomonadota; class Alphaproteobacteria; order HIMB59; genus CACPNW01. Next base: position 17,403 of record PTKZ01000012.1, on the reverse strand, counting down.
CTACTGAAGCCAGTCATGGTGATCTTGGGGGAATAAAAAAAAATGATTGTATTATAGCAATATCAAATTCTGGAGAAACATCTGAATTAAATAATATTATTAATTTCTCAAAAAGATTTAATATCCCTCTAATAAGCATATCAAGTAATTCTAAAAGTAGTCTTTATAAAAATTCAACAGTTAGTATATTGTATAAAAAGCCAATAGAAGCTTGCCCATTAAATTTAGCTCCAACAAGCTCTACTACTATTTGTTTAGTAATAGGTGATTGCTTAGCTATGTCTTTATTAGAACTCAAGGGGTTCAAAAGTAAACAATTTAAAAATTTACACCCAGGGGGTAATCTTGGTAAAGATCTCAAAAAAATATCAGAAATCATGCATACTGGCAAATCCTTACCTCTCGCAGTAAATTCTGAAAAAATGTCTAAAACACTTATTACAATGACAAAAAAAAGTTTTGGATGCATAGGTGTTATAAACAAACAAAATAAACTTATAGGAATAATAACTGACGGAGATTTAAGACGTAATATGAATAATAACTTAATTAACAAAACAGCTTCAGATCTTATGACTAAAAATCCAACAAAAGCAGAGGAAAATTTATTGGTTAGTGAAGCATTAAATATAATGAACACAAAAAAAATCACTAGTTTATTTGTTTGTAAAAAAAATAAACCAATTGGTATTGTTCACATTCATGATCTCTTAAGGTTAACAAGCTAAATTGAATTATCTACTGTCACTTAATAAAAGAAATTTAATTATTATGACTGCAATGATTATTTTATTAATTACAATAATTTTTACTTTTAAATATATACAAATTGCAAATAATAGTTCTATTCCACTTAAGTTAATCGCTCATGATTCAGATATCACAAAACCAAAATTCACAATAAGTGGGAATAATCAAGAAATTGCAATTACAGCAAAAGAAGGTGACTTCTTATCAGATGAGAAAATTTTATTAAAAAAAAATGTAATTTTTCAATCAAAAAAATTTAAAATTTTTTCTGATAAGGTAATATTTGATAAAAAAAAGTTAATTGCTTCAAGTACAGAAAAGTCAAAATTTATTGCAAAAAATACATCAATAATATCAAATGGTTTTGATATTACAGATAATGGAAATATAATAAATTTCAAAGGTAAAACAATTATAACTTTAAAATGAAAAAAATTATATTTTTAACTTTAATATTATTACTTACGTACAGGGGTGGTTTATCAAGAGATATTGGTGAAACTGAAATTTTAACAGATGAAGGAATTGAAGTCTTTCAAAATGAAAAGTTTTACCTTCTAAAAAAAAATGTGCGTATTGTTTCTGATAACTTTACTTTAACAGGCAATGAGGTAAAAATTTTTTTTAATAAAGATCTATATGATATAGTTGATATTTTTGCTAAAGGTAATGTTAACCTCAATTCTCCTGCATATAATATTAAAAGCTCAGGTAAACAAATTTATATAAATATAGTAACTGAAGAGATTAAAGTTGAAGGAAAAGAATCTAAATTATATTTAGAAAATGTTGAAATGTTTTCAGATGGACAAATAATAGTAAATAATCTTAGTGGTGCTTTTCAAATAATAGGAATAAATTCTATTTTAAATTCAGAAGATATTTATATTACAGGTGAAAACATAGATGGTATTTTTTCTACTAATGATCAAAAAGAAATTGTACAATTAAATGTAAATGATAATCAAATATCTAATATAAAAACTGATGATTTAGATATGTACTCAAAAAAAGCTATTTACAATAAGAAGACTTCTATTATTGAACTTTTTGAAAATGTTAAAATAATTAGAGGGAGTGAAATTATTACTGGAGATTACGGTACATTTGATACAATAAAAAATTCCTATAAAGTTAAATCAAATAATACCAATAAGGTTAAAGTAGTAATAACGAATACTGATGAATAAATTTCAACTTCTTGATGATGGTTTAGTAATAAACAAAATTTCTAAAACATATGGAAACAAAGCAGTTGTAAGAGATATTAGTTTAATTATCAAAAGTGGAGAAATTGTAGGTCTATTAGGACCTAACGGTGCAGGTAAAACAACTACATTTTATATTATAGTCGGTTTAGTTAAAGCTGACAGCGGCTCTATATTACTTGATAAGACTGATATTTCAACATTACCCATATATTTAAGAGGTGAGAAAGGCATAAGTTATCTTCCTCAAGAACCTTCAATTTTCAGAGGAATGAATGTTCAAGATAATTTAATGTCTATTATTGAAATTGTTGAGCCAGAAAAGAACAAACATCAAATAATTCTTCAAAATCTTTTAAATGAATTTGATATTGATCATGTAAGAAAGTCAAAATCAATAGTTCTATCAGGTGGTGAAAGAAGACGGTTAGAAATTGCAAGAACACTAGCTTCTAATCCTAAATATTTACTTTTGGATGAACCGCTTACAGGTATAGATCCTGTTTCAATTGAAGAAATAAAAGAAATTATTAAAAGATTAAAGAAAAAAAATATAGGAATTTTAATTACTGATCATAATGTAAGAGAGACATTAAAAATTGTTGATAGAGTTTATATTGTTAATGAAGGTTCAATGTTTTTTGAGGGAAGGCCTGCTGAAGCGATTTCAAATGAAAAAATAAAAAAGTTTTATTTGGGTTCAAATTTTTCAATTTAATGAAAAGTGCAAAAATAGAAAATGGAATAAATGGCGAGATAAAAATTCCAGGAGATAAATCCATATCTCATAGATCAATCATAATTCCTTCAATTTCCAAAGGTATTTGCGAAATTACTAACATTTTAAAATCTGAAGACGTTCTACACACTTTGAATGCCTTTAAATTAATGGGTGTAAAAATCAAAGAAATTGAAGATAGAATCATTATTTATGGAAATGGAATCACTTCATTAAAAAAACCTAATGATAAAATTTATCTTGGCAACTCTGGTACTAGTGCACGATTATTAACAGGACTTTTAGCGTCTCAAAATTTTAATTCGATATTAACAGGGGATAGATCATTATCCTCTAGACCAATGAAAAGGATTGCAGATCCTTTAAGTTTAATGAATGCAAAAATACAAACTTCAGATGGTAAAATGCCTATTAAGATTTTTGGAAAAAATTTAAAAAACTCTAAAATAACAGTAGATATAGCTTCTGCTCAAATTAAATCTGGTTTGATACTTGCGGCATTAAACACTAAAGGCAAAACTACTATAATTGAAAAAAATATAACAAGAAATCATACGGAAATCATGCTTGAATCTTTTGGAGCAAATATTGAAATTCAAAAAATATATAATGAAAATTTTATTGAAATAGTTGGAAAAAAAGAAATAATTCCTCAAAATATTCAAGTACCATCAGATCTATCTAGTAGTGCTTTTTTTATAGTAGCAGCTTTAATCAATAAAAACTCAAATATTACTTTAAAAAATATAAATATCAATCCAACTAGAAGTGGAGTTTTGATTGCTCTAAATAAGATGGGTGCAAATATTAATATAACGAATAAAAGAATTCTAAATAATGAAAATGTTGCAGATATAAACGTGCAATCTAGTGAATTAAATGGGTGTGAATTAGATAAAGATATTGCTAAATTGATGATTGATGAGTATCCAATAATGTCCATAGCAGCAGCATTTGCTAAATCACCAAGTATTTTTAGAGGTTTAAGTGAATTAAGAGTAAAAGAAAGTGATCGTCTTAATTTAATTGCAACCAATCTTAAGAATTGTGGTTGCAATTGCAAAATTGAAAATGATGATTTATTTATTTCTCCAATAACTAAAAAAGAAATATTTCTTCCTAATATTAAAACTAATTTTGATCATAGAATTGCTATGGCTTTTTTAGTTATGGGTTCAAGACTAGAGGAAATAAAGATAGACAATTCTGATTCAATAAAAACAAGTTTTCCAAAATTTGTTGATGAATTTAATAGCGCAGGTGGAAGAATATATTGAATAAAATAATAATTTCAATTGACGGTCCAGCAGGTTCTGGGAAAGATAGAATTGCTAGGTATGTGTCAAAGAAGTGGAGTTTTAAACACCTTGATTCAGGTATTTTGTATAGAAGAATAGCAAATTTAATTTATAAAAAAAAATTAGACCCTTTTGATAAAAAAAATATTATAAAATTAATTAATAATATTAAAGAACTATCATATAGAAAACATAAAAATCTACGACTAGAAAAAATAAGTAGAATTGCCTCCATAATTGCAGAATTTAAATATTTAAGAGATTTTGTAAATAAACAGCAAAAAAAAATAGTAAAAAGAATCAATAAAAAAAATGGATTTGTAATTGATGGGAGAGATATTGGGTCTGTAGTTTTTAAAAATGCTAATGTAAAGCTATATATAGATGTAGATATACATATTAGAGCAAAAAGAAGACATAAACAGTTGATTGATATGGGTGAAAAGTCTATATACCGAAAAATTTTAAAGGATATAAAATTGAGAGATAAAAAAGATAAAACAAGAATAAATTCACCTCTTGTAATTCCAAAAGGCGCATTTATTATTGATAACTCTTCAACTTTTCATTCAACTCAAAATCAAATAATAAAAATTATTGGAAAAAAAATTAATGTCAAATACTGAAACAAATAAAATTTCTAATACAGAATACGAAAATTTAATTTCAAAATCATTCAATAAAAAATTGATAAAAGAAAAAACTATTGTGTCAGGTAAAATTATTTCTATTGAAAATGATATAGTAACAATTGATGTTGGTCTAAAAAGTGAAGGGAGAGTACCTTTAAATGAGTTTTCTAGACCTGGACAAAATCCAGAAATCAACGTGGGTGACTTGATTGAAGTTTTTATAGAGGATGTTGATAATTCTAATGGAGAAACTAAATTATCACGTGAGAAAGCTATAAAACAAAAAGCTTGGAATAATTTACAAGAATCTTTTGATAATAGTAAAGTTGTAACAGGTATACCTTTTAACAGAGTAAAGGGTGGAATGAGTGTTGATTTAAATGGAGTAGTTGCTTTTTTGCCTGGTAGTCAGATTGATACTCGACAGATTGTAAAAGATACAAAGGAACTTTTAAACAAGCCTCTAGAATTAATGATTTTAAAAATGGATAAGTTTAGAGGAAACATAGTAGTTTCACGAAAAGCAATTTCTGAAGTAGAATTAAAAGAACAAAGAAAAGAACTTTTAAATTCAATTAAAGAAGGTTCAATAATTGAAGGTAAGGTAAAAAATTTAACAGACTATGGTGCTTTTATAGATTTGGGTGGATTAGATGGTTTAGTTCATGTGACAGATATATCTTGGACTAAAATAAACAACCCAACAGATGTATTAGAACTTGGTCAAAAAATAAAAGTTAAAATTTTAAAGTTCGATGAAGAACTATCAAGATTAAGCTTAGGTATTAAGCAACTGACTGATAATCCTTGGGATGATATCGATAAAAGTATAAAAGTTGATCAATTAATTAAATCAAAAATCAACTCAATTAGCGATACATCAGTAAATCTTATAATTGAAGACCAGTATGATGGTTTAATTTCATTAAACGAATTAACTTGGTTAAAAAAACCACCCCACCCATCTAAAATTGTAAATGTTGGAGATGTTATTGATGTTAAAGTTTTAGAAATTGATAATGAAAAAAGAAAAATCATCTGTAGTTTGAAACAAATGACAAATAATCCATGGCTTAATTTAAAGAAAAATTTTAAAATTAATGATACTTTTGAAACTGAAATAGTTAACATAGTAGATTTCGGGATTTTCGTTAAAGTTCATGATGAGATAGATGGCATGGTTCATGTATCTGACCTAAGCTGGGAAGAAAAAGAATGTGCTAAAATGCTAGAAAGTTATAAAAAAGGAGACAAGGTTAAAGTTAAAATATTAGAAATAAATATTGATAAAGAGAGAATTAGTTTAGGAATCAAGCAACTATCTGATGATCCAATTAAGGCTTATTTAAATGAACATGATATTAAGTCAAAAGTGACAGGTAAAATTATCGATATAAATGAAAAATATTTAACAGTTGATCTTAATAATAATATTATCGGAACTATAAAAAAATTAAATCTTTCCAAAGATAAAGCAGAACAAAAAACAGATAGATTTGCTATTGGAGAAATGGTTGATTCAATAATAACTTCTGTTGATTACAAATCTAGATCAATAAATTTGTCAATAAAAGAAATTGAAATTATTGATGAAAAAGAAGCTATGTCAAAATATGGATCAAGTGATTCTGGCGCGTCTCTTGGTGATATACTTGGCTCTATTCTGAAAAAAAAGAATTAATGTTAAAATCACAAATTCTATTAGAAATTCAAAAAAAACATAAAAATTTAAGTATCAATGATATTGAATTAGTACTAAAAATTTTTACAAAAAAAATATTATCAAGCTTGAAGAGTGGACATAAAGTTGAAATAAGAGGTTTTGGAACATTAAGTAAAAAAGAAAATAGAGAAAAATTAGTAAGAAATCCAAAAACAAACGAAAAAATTTTTAAGAGTAAAACTTACAAACTCCATTTTAAAATTGGAAAAATATTACATAATAAATTAAATTCTAGTTCAAATTTAAATGAATAAGAAAATAATTGTTGCCCTTGATGGTAATAACTTTTCAAAACTAATAAAATTAGCAAAAAATCTTAAAAATGAAGTTTATGCTTATAAAATTGGTTATGAGTTTTTTTTTAACTTTGGAATTGATGGATATAAAAAAATAAAGAAAATTTTTCCAAATATTTTTTTAGATCTTAAATTACATGATATTCCCAATACTGTAGAGCAAGGTATAAAAGCTATAGATAAATTAAAACCTATATTAACAACAATACATATTTCTGGTGGTGATAATATGCACAAATTTTCTAAAAAAAAAATTACAAATCATTCTAAGATACTAGGGGTATCAATATTAACAAGTTTAGACTCAGATCAAACAGAAAAATATTATAATGAAAAAAATGTTAAAAATTTAGTAAAAAAATTTGTTAAATATGCAAAAAAAAATGGTCTTGATGGAATTGTTTGTAGTCCTTTAGAAATTAAAACAGTTAGAAAAGCAGTTGGTAAAAAAATGATAATTGTTGTACCTGGAATAAGACCAGCTAATTATTCAAATAAAAAAGATGATCAAAAAAGAATAATTACACCATTAAAAGCAATCAAAATGGGGGCGGACTATTTAGTAATAGGAAGACCTATCACATCAGCAAAAAATCCGCTAAAAGAAATAAAGGAAATTAATAATTCAATTAAATAAAGTGATTATTAAGATTTGTGGAGTAAAAAATATCGAAACAATAAATTGTTGTGAAAAAAATGGTATCAATTTATTTGGTTTAATATTTTATGAAAATAGCCCAAGAAATGTTACTTTCGATATAGCAAAAAAACTTATTGATTATGCAAATAATTTAAAAATTAATTCAGTGGGAGTCTTTGTAAATAAAGATATAGAAGATTTAATAAAAATCATTTCAAATTTAAAACTAAATTATATTCAGTTACATGGGGATGAAGATCAAAAATATATCAATATTATTAAAAAAAAATTTAACATTAAAATTATAAAAAAAATATCAGTTGCAACAATAAAAGATTTAAATCAAATACATAAATATGATGAAATTGATTATTATCTTTTTGATTACAAACCTTTAAAAAAAGAACTTCCAGGAGGAAATGCTAAATCATTTGATTGGACATTGCTTAAAGAAATAAAATTAAACAAACCTTGGTTTTTATCTGGAGGCATAGATGAAAAAAATATAAATATATTAAAAAATTCAACAAATCCTGATGGAATTGATTTGTCTTCAGGTGTAGAAGAGAGACCAGGTATAAAAAGTGAATTAAAAATAAATAATTTTATTAAAAAATACTATGAAAACTAAAAATTCTTATAAGCAATTACCAGATGAAAAGGGTTATTTTGGTAAATTTGGCGGCAGATATGTATCTGAAACTTTAATGCCTTTAATTTTAGAAGTTGAAAAAGAGTATAATAAAATTAAAAATGACAATCAATTTCAAAATGAATTAAAATATTATTTAAAAAATTATATTGGAAGACCTAGTCCATTACTTTTTGCTGAAAGAATAACGGAAAATTTAGGAGGTCCAAAAATATATTTTAAAAGAGATGAATTAAATCATACTGGCGCTCACAAAATAAATAATTGTATGGGTCAAATTTTATTAGCAAAAAGAATGGGTAAAAAAAGAATCATTGCTGAAACTGGAGCAGGTCAACATGGAGTTGCTACAGCAACAGTTTGTGCTTTATTTGGTTTACCATGTATAATTTATATGGGAGAAAAAGATATTAAAAGACAATCACCTAATGTTTTTAGAATGAAACTACTTGGTGCAGAAATTAGAAGCGTATCAACTGGATCAAAATCGCTTAAAGACGCTATGAATGAAGCTTTAAGAGACTGGGTTACAAATGTTAGAAACACCTTTTATATTATAGGAACTGCAGCTGGCCCACACCCTTACCCTGCTATGGTAAGAGATTTTCAATCTATAATTGGAAAAGAGGTTAGAGAACAAATTATTAAGGCAGAAAATAAACTACCTAATCTGCTGATGGCTTGTATTGGGGGAGGTTCAAATGCTATTGGGTTATTCCATGAATTTCTTGATGACAAAGATGTTGAAATGATAGGAATTGAAGCAGCTGGACATGGTCTTAATTCAAGTAAACATGCAGCAAGTTTAACCGGTGGAGAACCTGGTGTTTTACATGGAAATAAAACATATTTATTACAATCTAATGAAGGTCAAATTGAAGAAGCTCATTCAATTTCAGCAGGATTGGATTATCCAGGTATAGGCCCAGAACATTCTTATCTTTTTGAAGAAAAAAGAATTGCTTATATGTCCGCTACTGATGCTGAAGCAATTGAAGCTTTTCAATATTGCTGTAAGCTTGAAGGTATTATTCCTGCATTAGAACCAGCTCATGCTTTAGCTGTATTAATAAAAATTGCAAAAAATTATTCAAAAGATAATATTATTATTATGAATATGTGTGGTCGAGGTGATAAAGATATTTTTACTGTAGCTGAAGAATTAAAAATAAAGCTATAATGTCGCTACGTATTAAAAATATTTTTAACAATAAAAGTAAAAAACTAGCTACTTTTACAACTGGTGGTGATCCAGATTTGGAAACTAGCATAAAGATCATAGAGACTATAATTAATAATAAAGTTGATATAGTCGAAATAGGCATGCCATTTTCAGATCCTATGGCAGATGGACCAACTATACAATTATCAAGTAATAGATCAATTATGAAAGGAACTAGCTTGAATGATATTTTTAAAATATCTAGCCATATAAGAAAATATAAAGAAGATATACCAATTATTTTAATGGGTTATTATAATGTTATTTTTCATTTTGGAATTAAAAATTTTGTTAATAAATGCGTTGAAAGTGGGATAGATGGATTAATCATAGTTGATCTTCAGCCAGAAGAAGATTCAGATCTTTATGATAAATTGAAATTACAAAATATCAATTTAATTAGATTAATTACTCCAACTACTGATAAAGAAAGATTAAAATTAATATTAAATAATGCAAGTGGTTTTTTATATTACGTTACTATCACAGGTATTACAGGACAACATTCTGCAAACATGGAAGAATTAAAGAAATCCATTAATTTAATTAAATCCTTTTCAAATTTACCTATAATGGCTGGTTTTGGGATTAAAGATGCTAATGATGTAAAAAAAATCTGCCAAATTGCTGATGGAGCTGTAGTTGGATCAAGTATAGTAAAAATAATAGAACAAAATTTAAGTAATAAAAATAAAATATTAGAATTAGTGGATAAATTTACTAAAAATTTAATAAGTGGAACAAAATTATGAATTGGTTAACAAATTTTGTAAAACCAAAATTATCTGCTTTAGTAAAACGCAAAGAAGTACCTGAAAATTTATGGCAAAATTGTCCTTCTTGCGGAAATATGATTCATCATAAGGACTTAAAAGAAAATCTAGGCGTTTGTAACTCTTGTAATTATCATTTTAGAATGAGTGCGGAAGATAGAATAAAATTATTATTTGAGAGAGGAAATATTAAAGACATTGAGCTGGATATTATTAATGATGATCCTTTAAAATTCGTTGATAAAAAAAAATACAAAGATAGACTTAGTGAGTATAGAAAAAAAACTAAAAGAACTGATGCTTTCATTTTAATTGAATCTGAACTTGCAGATAATAAATTAATTTGCGGATTAATGAATTTTGAATTTATGGGAGGATCAATGGGTCGCGCTGTTGGAAGTGGCATAGTTAAAGGTGCTAAAATTGCTGTTGAAAAAAGACTGCCGTATATTATTTTTACTTCTTCAGGCGGAGCAAGAATGCAAGAAGGGGTAATAAGTTTAATGCAAATGCCAAGAACTGTTGCAGCTGTTGAGCTCCTAAATCAAAATAAGATACCTTATATTGTAGTATTAACTGAACCTACAACAGGAGGCGTAACTGCATCATTTGCAATGTTAGGTGATATCACAATAGCTGAACAGGGTTCAACAATTGGATTTGCTGGAAAAAGAGTTATACAAGACACAATTAGAGAAGAACTACCAATTAACTTTCAAAAAGCTGAGTATCTAAAAGATCATGGTATGGTTGATATAGTTTGTCATCGCAAAGATCTAAAAAAGAATCTTGTCAGTATTTTAAATCACATTAATTAATAATAGTGAAATCTAAAACATCAAAGTTGTTAGATCAGCTAATGAGGTTACACCCCAAATACATTGATTTATCTCTTGATAGATTAAAAAAACTACTAGATAAATTAGGTAATCCTCATAAATATTTACCACCTACGATTCATATAGCAGGGACAAATGGCAAAGGTTCAACACTAAGTTTTTTAAAAAAAATTTTATTACATAATAATTATTCTGTCCATTCATACACATCTCCACATTTAGTAAATTTTACTGAAAGAATATGCATTAATAATAAACAAATAAGTACCATTAAGTTATATAATTGCCTTAAATACATTAAAAAAATTAATGAAAATAAACCAATTACTTTTTTTGAAATCACAACTGCTGCAGCATTTTTATTATTTGCAAAAAATAAGGGTGATATTCTTCTTCTTGAAACTGGTTTAGGAGGACGTCTAGATGCAACCAATATTATACCAAAAAAGTTATTAAGCATAATAACACCAATTAGTTTTGATCACGAAGAGTTTCTCGGCAAATCAATCACAAAAATTGCTAATGAAAAAATAGGTATTATTAGAAACAGTAATAATATTGTAATCGCCAAACAACAAAAAAAAGTTCAGGAATTTATTTATAAAAAACTAAAAAATGAAAAAAATATATATTTTCATTTTAAAAATTTTAATATTTCCAAAATAGGAAATAATAACTTTTTATTTAAATTTGGAAATTTTCAAAAATGGATTACCAAACCACAATTGCAAGGAATTCATCAATTAGATAATGCAAGTACAGCAATAGCTAGTGCGATAATTTTAAAAAATTATGGATTTAATATTCACATTAATACACTAGGGAAATGTATATATTCTACAAAATGGCCAGGAAGGCTAGAGTTAATAAAATATAAAAACAAAATTATTATACTAGATGGTTCTCATAATATAAGTGGTGCTGAGCAACTTAACTCTTTTTTAAAAAATAAAAAACTAAAGCCTAATGTGATTTTTGGTATGTTGAAAAATAAAAATATTTATCATTTTTTAAAAACTATTAAAAACAACATTAATGTTTTATTCCCAATTAAAATACCTGAAGAAAAAAATGCATTCAGTCAAAAAGAAATCGAAAAATATACTAAAAAATTAAATATTAAATATATTACAAAGAACAATTTGTATTCAATAAATAAAGATCTTATTCGTCTTTCAGATAAATATATTCTTATAACTGGTTCTTTATATTTGGTTGGTAAATTACGAAAAAAATATTTATAAATTTTCCTTTAACCATATCTCGAGAACGGTTTTAGGTAAACTTCCTATTTTAGTATCAACTATATTGCCTTGATTAAAAAGCATTAATGTTGGAATACCTCTAACACCATATTTTTGTGGAATTTTAGGATTTTCATCAATATTAATTTTAAGGATTTTTATTTTTTTTTCGTAAGCTACTGCAATTTCTTCTAAAATTGGTCCGATTTGCTTGCATGGGCCACACCATTCTGCCCAAAAATCAACCAAAATTGGAATTTTTGAATTTTTTATTTCACTATCAAAATTATCATCATTTATTGGAAAGGTAGCCATATAAGTATTAGGTAGGTATTATTATATATTAATCAAGATATTATATTATTAAAGGTTTTTATATCTCCAACATGAATAAGTTTAGTTTTTAATACTTTTGCTTTTAATTTTTTTTGTAATATTAGCTCATCCCAGATCATATTCACAGAAAATTTAATATCTTCAATATTATAGAATATTTTTGGATTTAAAATTTGTAATCCAGAATAAAAAAACGTTGGTTTACCTTCTTCCCATCTTTTTACATAATTATTTTCTATAACAAAATCACCATTTAACCTATCTATCCCTATAGTATTTTTTTTACTTGATAATAATAGATAATAACTTTCACACTGATGAATTTTATCAATAAAATTTTTTACATCTTGTATATTGTTTTTAGTCCAATAAATATCAGAATTAGTAATTAAAATATTTTCAGATTCGAAATACTCTTTTGCATTTTTTATAGCTCCACCAGTATCAAGAATTTCAGGTTCATATAATAAATTTATATTTTCTTTAGAATGATTTAAATTTATGTAATTTTCTATCATGTCATGCATGTAATGAGAATTTATTATAAATTTATCACATCCGAGGTTTTTAAAAAAATAAATAGCATTTGTTAATAAGGTAGTATTTTGAATTCTTAAAAGAGGTTTTGGAACATGTTTTGTTAAATTTTTCATTCGTTTTCCATAACCAGCAGCAAGAATCATAAGTTTAAAATTACGCATTTTTTTAATTTAAAATTTTATCATAAATTTCATTTAATTTTTTTAATTTTAAATTTATTAAACTTTCCTTAAGTCTTTTAATGGTAATATCAATATACTTTAAATATGAATTGTTTTTATTAACTATTGAAAATTTAACCCATCTACCAAGAAGGCGTGTTTGGCGAGATGTATTTAAAAAATAATATTGATTTCTAAAAAGATCAAATTCTATATTTGGATATGTATTATCATAATAATATTTAATTAATTTTTCATTTTCTTCTCTTGAAAAATATACTCTAGAATTTTCAAGAAGTGAAAAGAGATCCCAACCTTTAAAACCTTTAAAAGCGTTTTGAAAATCAAGAATACCACATTTCAAGTGATTCTTTTTTTCAGGAAGATACATTAAGTTTGTTAATTCAAAATCTTTATGAACTAAAGTATCATATTGAAAATTAAAGTTATTATAATATTCTCTCCAAGTTTCCAAAAAGATCTCATTTAAAGAACTATTAATTTTTCTAAAAGGCATAAAAAATTCAACAAATTCACTTATTTCTTTATTAAAAATATCATAATTATAAATCGATAACTGATCAGTATTTTCACTGCTTATAGTATAATTATTAAAAATAATTAGTGATTCTACTGCATATTTAATAAGAGTATTAATGTTACTAGAATTATAAACTTTATCATATCTTTGATCTCCAAAGTCTTCAGTAACTAAAATTTTATCTTTATAATTAACTTCAAATATTTTTGGAATTGAAATTTCTATATTTTTGAGAATATTATAAATATTTAAATGGTTATTAAATTCACTTTCATCATTTGAAAAATCTAAAATAATAAATTTTTTATTTTTTTTACTAAATCGATAAATTTTTTTCTTTGATGCACCACCTTCAAGTAAAGTTAGATTTATATAATTTTGAAACATTAATTATTTTTCATTTTATATTAATTTTTCTTTGATTTTCATTGTGAATAATTAACTCAATTAAGTAAAAATCATGATTGAAATTTTTTTTAATTAATAGGTCTGGCCATTCTATTAAGGTTATGGAATTTTTAATATTTTCTAAAATATCTAATTGATCCAATTCAGAAATATTTTTTATACGATATAAATCATAATGAAATATTTCTAAACCATGCAAATCATAAGTTAATAAGATTGGAAAAGAAGGACTTTTAATTGAAATTGGTCTTGATATTTTTTTAGAATCATAAATGCTATTTATTATAAATCTAGCAAAAGTTGTTTTTCCAGATCCTAGTTCTCCTTTTAAACAAACTATACTGCCTCGTGAGAGCTTTTTTATAAAATTTTTTGCAAAAATTTCTAAATCTTCTAAATTGTAAAAATTATTTTTTTGATCAATCAAATTAATTAAATAGCACTTTTAAGCTTATCTACTAAATCAGTTTTTTCCCAACTAAAATGTCCAGTAGTTAAAGGCTCCCTTCCAAAATGGCCGTAAGCTGATGTTGGAACATATATTGGGTTACTCAATTTTAAATGTTCTCTAATACCTCGTGGACTAAGATCAAATAAATCTGGAATTAATTTTTCAATTTTAGCTTCATCAATCTTGTTTGTGCCATTTGTATTTATATAAATTGAAAGAGGTTTAGATACTCCTATTGCATATGATAATTGAATAACACATTGATCAGCAAGTTTTGCTGCAACAATATTTTTTGCTAAATATCTAGCTGCATAAGCTGCAGATCTATCAACTTTAGAAGGATCTTTACCTGAAAACGCTCCTCCACCATGAGGTGCTGCTCCGCCATAAGTATCAACTATTATTTTTCTTCCAGTTAAGCCTGAATCACCATCAGGTCCTCCAATTACAAAATTTCCAGTTGGATTTACATAAAACTCCTCATCTTTTAAATCTTCTAATAGATTGTTAGGAATACTTTCATATACATATGGTTTAACAATTTCTTTAATCTCACTTGGAGATAAATTTGGCTTATGTTGAGTAGATATTACCAATGAAGTAACCTTACTTGGTTTTCCATTTTCATAAAGCATTGTAACCTGACTTTTTGAATCTGGTTCTAGTTCTGAAATTCCTTTATTCTTTCTAGCATCAGCCATTTTTAAAAGAATTTGATGAGAATAATGAATAGGTGCAGGCATTAAACTTTCAGTATCTATACAAGCATAGCCAAACATAATACCTTGATCTCCTGCTCCTTCATCTTTGTTATCTCCAGAATCTACACCCATAGCAATATCAGCTGATTGCTCATGTAAAAAACTATCAACTTCACAATTTTTCCAATGAAATCCATCTTGTTCGTATCCAATATCTTTAATACAATCTCTTACCTGAGAAATTATTTGATCTTTTGAAACTGAAGGTCCCCTTACTTCACCGGCTAAAACTACTTTATTTGTTGTAGTAAGTGTTTCACAAGCTACGCGTGAACTAGGATCTTTTGATAAGTATGTATCTACCACCATATCTGAAATTCTATCACATACTTTATCTGGATGACCTTCCGATACAGATTCGCTTGTAAACAAATATGATCTACTCATTTTTCCCCCTAATATCTATAAGTTTTATCTTTAAATGGACCCTTCTTATCAACGCCAATATATTCTGCTTGCTTATCTGTTAGCTCAGTCAGCTTAGCTCCAACTTTTTTAAGATGTAGATGAGCTACTTTTTCATCAAGATGCTTTGGTAATACATAAACTTTATTTTCATAATTAGAAGCATTATGCCAAAGTTCAATTTGTGCTAGTACCTGATTTGAAAAAGAAGCACTCATTACAAAACTAGGATGTCCTGTTGCATTTCCTAAGTTAACTAAGCGACCTTCTGATAATAATAAAATTTTTTTACCATCTGGGAACTCTACTTCTCTTACTTGAGGTTTAATTTCATCAGATTTTAAATTTCTTAATGCCTCGGTCTGAATTTCATTATCAAAATGACCAATATTACAAACTATTGCTCTATCACGCATTTTTCTCATATGGTCTAAAGTAATAACATCTAAATTCCCAGTAGCAGTTACAAATATATCTCCATAAGAACAGGCATCATCCATCGTAACTACTTCATAGCCCTCCATAGCTGCTTGAAGAGCATTGATTGGATCAATTTCAGTTACACAAACTCTAGCACCTGCTCCTCTAAGACTAGCAGCGGATCCTTTTCCAACATCACCATAGCCAGCAACAACAGCTACTTTACCAGCCATCATTACGTCGGTACCTCTTCTAATGCCGTCAACCAAACTTTCTTTACATCCATATAGATTGTCAAACTTAGATTTAGTTACAGAATCATTAACATTAATTGCAGGTACTTTAAGTAATCCTTTTTTTTCCATATCTTTTAAACGATGAACACCAGTTGTTGTTTCTTCAGATAAGCCTTTAATTTCTTTTAATAATTCGGGAAAATTTTCATGAATAATTTTTGTAACATCGCCACCATCATCTAAAATCATATTTGGTTTCCAGTTATTAGGTCCTTGAAGAGTTTGCTCTATACACCACCAAAATTCCTCCTCACTCATTCCCTTCCAAGCAAAAACTGGAATGTTCTTTGAAGCAATAGCAGCAGCAGCCTGATCTTGCGTTGAAAAAATATTGCAAGAACTCCATCTAACTGAAGCTCCAAGGTATACAAGTGTTTCAATCAGCACAGCAGTTTGTATAGTCATGTGTAAACATCCAACAACTCTTGCTCCGTTCAATGGTTTTTTATCTTTATACTCATCACGAATTGCCATTAATCCAGGCATTTCAGTTTCAGCAATTGCGATTTCTTTTAACCCCCACTCTGCAAGAGAAATATCTTTAACTTTATAATCTTCACTCATATCATACCTTTAATTAACATAAAATTATTGCTCATTTCTGCCAATTGTTCTTATAGGTAAAATAATTACAAAACAAGCTCCAGAATAATTTTTTTTGTCTGAAACTGTGAGTTTGATTAGACCTTTAAAAGACAGTATGATTTCTTTTGCAATTGATAACCCTAGTCCTGTGTGATGATCTTTATCATTTGTTCTATCACTATAAAATCTTTCAAATATTTTTTCTTTATCAGTCAAAACAATACCTTTCCCTTGATCATATATTTTTACCTGAACATTGTTCTTATTATATATACTTATTTCTATTAAAATTTGAGAATTATTACCAGCAATTGAAATACTGTTTTCAATAATATTAATAAAAACTTGAAGCAACTTATTCTTATTTGCTAACACAGATATATTTTGATCTTTTTCCTCAATAAATATTTTTATTTTTTTATTATTATATGCAAAATAATTTGATACATCATATAAAAAATAATTAAGATTTAAGTATTCATT
>PTKZ01000011.1 GCA_002938205.1 Alphaproteobacteria bacterium MarineAlpha5_Bin5 | reverse complement strand
TTTTTTAATCTCCAATAATTGTATGGTAATGGAGTTAAAAAACCTGCTAACAACATTAAAGGAATTATCCACCAAACTAATTTAGCTTCTCCGATTATTATCCAATCTACACTATTCATAGCTATTTCCATAGCAATCATAGATAAAAAACTCATTGTTAAAGCAGTATTAAAAGCTTTTTTTAAAGTCATTTGAAAAGATAAAATAATAGTTTCAAGTAAGGTACTTGTAATTAAACCATTTATGATTGCTAAAAGCATAATTATAATAGTTGAAATTTCAATCTGTGTAATTTGAAAAAATAAAATTGTACCAAAATCTCCTATTGAACATCCCAACAAACACCATAAAGTATTTTTAGAGCTTTTTTTCCATGTATGTCTACATTTCCAATGAAATTTAGAAATATTATTAGATTTTAAAGAAGAAATACTCATTATAATCATATATAATATGAAAATATTATTTTTGTAATTATTATTTATATTTAATTAGTAAAAGATTTAATTAAATATTTTTTTATAATTTCTTTATTTAATTTCATTCCAATACCAAAATTATTATTTAAATTAAATTTTCCTTCAATAACTTTAAGTTCAGTATCAAAAATTTTAGTTCTTAATAAATTCTCATTTATATCTGTTTCTAATTTACCTTCAGGATTTATAGCTGCCATAACATGGGCTGAAGTTAATAAACCAACACCGCTTCCTAAAAAATGAAGCCAGATTTTTTTAGGATTATACTTTTTAGATAAGTTGAATATTAGACTTATACCGCCAAACTTTGTAATATCTGGTTGAATGTAATTGAATTTATTATTTGAAAAATAATAATCAAAATCATTAATATTATTAATATTTTCACCTAAAGCTATATTAATGTTATTTAGATTTGACAAACTATTATAATCTTCATTTGTGGAAGATGCAGATATTGGTTCTTCTATCCAAAAAGTTTTATATTTTTGCAAAATCAGTAAATATTTTTTTACATTATGTAAATTCCATCCTTGATTTACATCAAACATTAAATTTTCATTTTTTTTTATATTTTCTTTTAATAAATTTAATAAATTAATATCTAAATTATTATTAAAGCCAATTTTTACTTTAAAAGAATCTATACCTACTGATCTAGCTTCTTCAATTTTTTTTAAAGCTTCTCCAGGATTGATTCCACTGGCATAAGATTGAATATTATTTTTAGAATTATTATTAATAAATTTATATAAAGGTAATTTTTTATTTTTAGAAAATAAATCCCATATTGCACAATCAATCGCTGCAACTATATTATTATATGTTCCTAAATCTCCCGATTGTATAAAAACAATTTTTATTTTATCAAAAATGCTTATTGTTTTTAGTGGATCATCTATTTCCAAATCTTTTAGTTTGTTAACAAAAATATTTTTAAATATATTAAATCTATAATTAGCAGCATCACTAGGAAAATTACACCATACTTCGCCATAACCACTATTATTAAAATTATCTTTCAATTCTAAAATTAAGGATGGTCTATTTTTCATTACTCCAAAAGAAGTGATAATATTATTTTTTAATGGAAAATTTAAATAATATAAATTTAAAGAATTAATTCTAATCAAGATTATTTATTTCTTTAATATAATTAAACATAGCTGTCCAATCTAGATCTTTATATTTACCTTTAACAGCTTTTTCATAAACTTTTAAAACCTCTTTCCCAGATACTAAATCAATATTTTCTTTTTCAGCATGCTCTATTGCTAATTTCAAATCTTTTAGAGCTAAAATATTTTTAAATCCTGGTCCAATATCATTTTTAAAAACTTTTAAAGGATAGCTAACATTCATGTGACCCTTACCTGCGGCTGTAGTTGACATCAGTTTAATTGCCAGATCTCTATCAATACCAGATTTATGAACTAATGATAAAGTTTCTGCTGTTACTATATTTGAAACAATAGACATGTAATTATTAATAATTTTCATGGTACTGCCTGAGCCAGATTTACCACAATAAACTACATCACTACCCATACATTTTAAAATTTCTTCAATTTTAGTAAAATTATTTTTATTTCCACCTACCATTATAAGTAGAGTTCCATCAATAGCGTTACTGACCAGTCTACCAACAGGAGCATCAAACATTTCAATATTTTTTTCAAATAATTTTTTATTAATATAAATAGAATCTGAAGGAAGGATTGTACTCATATCTATAAATATTAAGTCTTTATTGCTTTGATTGATAATACTATCTTTTCCCAATGCAATATCTTTTACATCATTACCATTTGGTAACATAGAAATAATTATTTCATTTTTTATACATAAATCAGCGATAGATGATTTCTCTATTGCACCTAAATCAAATAATTTTTTTATATTTTCTTTATTTGCATAAGGGTCATAAAAAGATAAATTATAATTATTTCGTAATATGTTGGAAGCCATTGGGCAACCCATTGTTCCTACTCCTATGAAACCTATATTTTTCATTTAATATGAATTAATATTTAAATATGAAAATAAGGAGCAGAGCAAGGTTCTTTCCATAATTCCCTCATTATATCATTTGATTTTAAAAGTGATATTGAAAAACCTGCACTATCTTGTGTAGTAATATATTCATTAACTAATGGTTTAAATGAATTTATATTATATTTTGTTAAATATTCTTCAATATCTTTATAAATAATTAGTAATTCCATTAAAGTTGTTGATCCTGATCCATTCACAAAGGGAATAACAATATCATTTTTATTATAGCTATAATCATCAAAAATTTTATCCATCATAAATTTAATTATATTTTTAGAAGAAGATATTTTCTGTCTTCCATATCCTGATTCACCATGCACACCCATACCAATAAATATTTCATCTTCATCTAATTCAAATATTTTTTTTTCTGTTATTGGTGAAATGCCAGATGATACAGCTACCGATAATGTTCTTGTATTATTTATCACATCTTCACCTAAAGTTAACAACTCGTCTTTATCAGCGCCTTTTTCAGATAATGCTCCTAAAATTTTATAAACAAAAGTAGTTCCAGCACCTCCCCTTCTTTGATCTTCATTTCCTTTAGGTGCAGAAGCAATATCATCATACATAATAAGACTTGATACATTGATTTTTGAATTTTGAGCTAATTCAATTGCTAATTCTCCATTCATTACATCGCCTGCATGATTAGAAATTAAAAGAATAACTCCTTTATTATTTTTAAATTCTTTAATACCCTCTAAAATTAAATCACCAGATGGAGCAGCAAATATATCTCCAACAACGTTTGCATCTAATAAGCCTTCACCTATCCACCCTACGGCAATTGGTTCATGACCTGAACCATTTCCTATTAACAATGAAGTTTTATTTTCATTTTTTTTTATTTTCCTTAATATAATTCTATTATTTTTTGAAGAGAATTTAACTCTATCACTATGAGCTTTAACGTATCCCATGAGCATATCATCAACTATCTCATTTTTTTTATTAATAATTTTTTTCATTTATATAAAGAATTAAAAAATTCTTTTAAAATAATAGAAGTTGAATAAGCTCCAGGATCAATAATTCCTAGACCTTTTTTTTCAAGAAATTTAGCTCTGCCTACTTTTGCCTCCATATTGATTGTACTTTCTGAAGAACTTTTAATAATTTTATTAATTGAATCTAAATTTTTATCAATTTCAATATCAGTATTTAAGTAATCTAATAAAGGGACGTAAACATCTAAAATACTTTTATCCCCTACATTAACTTTCCCTGTTTTTTTTATTTTATTCACGGTATTTTGAAAAATAGTAACTATAGATAGAGATATATTATAAGGATTGATTTTACCAGATTCATAAAAAAAAATAGACATTAATATGCCAGACGAACCTCCCATAACTAGTCTCATTTGTTTTGCAACAATTGACATTATTACATCTAATGAATTTTCTATATTTTCTTTGAAAATTTTTTCAGCTTCTTTTAACCCTTTTAATATTGTTGTGCCATGATCTCCATCACCTATTTTTTGATCTAAATCATCTAATTCATGATAAATATTATTTATGTTTTGACAGGATTTTTTGATCCAATTATCATAATTTTTAATCATATTAATATTTATTTAAAAACTCAAATGATTTTGAAATTGCATTAAAAACATCTTCTTCGATATTTCTCCATGTAAATAAATCTTTACTTGTATTTTGATTTGCTTGAATAAACATTTCTAATGTAACATATTCATCGTAATTAATTTCTTTGAGGGCATTAAATATTTTTTCCCATTTAATAGAACCAGTTCCAGGTATTCCTCTATCATTTTCTGCTACATGAAAATGAAAAAGTTTATTTTTTGCATTAATAATAGATTTTGAAATATCTTTTTCTTCTATATTCATGTGGTAAACATCTAATAACAAACCCACATTAGGATGATTTATTAGCGAACATAATTTTAAACCTTCATCTACAGTATTTATAAAATCTGTTTCATATCTATTTAAAGGTTCTATACCTAGTTTAATTTTATTATTCTCTAATATTGAAGTTGTTTCTTTTATTGAATCTGATGAATATTTATACTTATCTTGTTTATTTTTACCTTTAGATTTACTTATACCCCAAGCACAATGAATTACCCCTGTTAAAATTGATGAACCCATTATAGAAGTTATTTCAATAGCTTTTTTAAGAGCTTTAATACCATTCATCCTAACTTCTGAATTATCACTTGAAATATCCTCATCTTGAGCTAAGCCAGTCGTACAAGTAATTATAATATTTAATTCTTTGGCTAAATGATAAATTTTTTCAGCATTTTTATATGTTTGACCTAATAAAGATACTTCAACACAATTATATCCAGCTTCCTTACATTGAATTATATAAGGAGTTATATCTTCACTCCAATCTTTAACAAATGTTGCTGAATGTACTCCAATTTTCATTTAAGCATTTCAATTTTTTTGAAAAAATCATGAAATATTTCATCTCTATTTACTCCAAAAGCTTCTCTCATGATTTGTGAATTATCTCTTTGTTTCCAATATAAATCATTTGTCAAATATGGAGTATTTACTATATGAGTTGGCACCCAGGATGATTCGATCATCCAGGCTATATTTATTACATCCCATATAACCCAAGTTCTCCAAGTTTGATCCTGTACACCTCTTTGTTTGTGTAACGGATTATTAGTATATAAATGATACAAATAATTACCAATTTCACCTCTTCCTTTTACAAATTCTTTCATATCAGGAAGAGATAAAGTTAGTTGCGCACCAACATTGAATCCTGGTAAGTATACATTCGCTACTCCGCATTCAAATATTAGTTGTGATGACAACACATCTTGAACTAAATTTAGTGAATTTTTGTTGTTATTTAAGCTATTTGTTGGATAACCAGATGTCCATACAACTACCAAGTTATTTATTATATTTGGATTAATTAAGATTGCTGAAGCAATATTTGTTAGACATCCAATAGCACAAATATAAATTTTTTCATTCGGATATTTCAAACAAGTATTAATTATAAATTCACTTGATTCTGAAATTATAGGTTCATTAAAATCTTTCAAATAAGTTTTTGAACCTTTAAATACTTTACCTTCATGTGAGATATTTAATTTTGCAAAAACATTTATAATTTCTTGATAACTTTTTTCAACGCCTTCTGTTGGTGTATCAAAATAAATATCATTAGGATCTATATTTGATTCAATTAAACCATTGACCCAACTTTTGTAATTCATGATTAATTCATTATTATCATTTGTAATTTCTTTATTTGATTTAATTATATTATATACTTCTAATAATTCTTCTTTGTGGTGTTGAAAGGAGTATGGTTCTGCTGTAACTCCTAAAAGGTCTATTTTATCTTTTGATAATAAAGCCCATGTAAGTGCAAATTGATCATCTATTTCATTTGCTGTGTCAGTATCTAATATTAATTTATTTTTACCAACTGGTAATTGTAAATTATTGATAAGTTTTTCTTTAGACAATTTTGGAAATTTTGAAATAATATTAGAAGGTATTGGCATTTTATTAATATTTTAAAATAGTTTTTATTGATTTAATTATTTTTTTTGTTGATGGAATATAAAAATCTTCCATTGGAGGACTAAAAGGAACTGGAGTATGTGGGGCAGTTAGCTTTAATATTGGTGCTTTTAAATCACTAAAGCAATTTTCTGAAATTAAAGATGAAATCTCAGATGCAAGTGAACATTTAGGATTAGATTCATCAATTATAATAACTTTGCCAGTTTTTTTTACTGATTCATAAAGTAATGCCTCATCAAGTGGTGAATAAGTTCGAGGATCTATAATTTCACATTCAACACCTTCATCAACAAGAATATTTGCAGCTTCTTCAGCAAATAAATTCATTCTTTGAATTGCTACAATTGTAATATCTTTACCCTTTTTTCTTATCCTACCCTTCCCTAGAGGAATTGGTTTAAGATTTTCTGGAACTTCACATTTACTCATATACAATCTTTTGTGTTCCATAAAAATCACAGGATCATTATCTATTATAGATGACAGCAATAACCCTTTCGCATCTATTGCATCATAAGGAGCAACAACTTTCAGACCTGGAATATGAGTATATAGGCTATAAAGAGTTTGTGAATGTTCACTACCAGCTCTAAAACCTGCACCAACTACAGTTCTAACTACCATTGGAACATTTTGTTTTCCTCCAAACATATATCTCATTTTTGCTGCTTGATTCATTAATTGATCAAAACACACTCCTGCAAAATCTACATACATTAATTCTACTATTGGTCTTAATCCAGTCATAGCAGCACCAACTGCTGCTCCAAAAAAACCTGCTTCAGCTATTGTTGTATCTCTTACTCTTTCTGGTCCAAATTTAGTTAACAAACCTTGAGTTACTCCAAAAGGACCGCCCCAAGCATCTTGAGTTCCTTGATATTGCTCTCTACCTTTACCGCCAGCTATATCTTCACCCATTAAAATAACATTTTTATCATTTGTAAATGACTCTACTAATGCTTGGTTGATTGCTTCTTTAACAGTTAAAATTGTCATACTTTTAATATTAAATTTTTAGGATAGTTAACATATACATCGTTTAAAGAGTCTTCTGGTTCAGGCCAAGGTTGAGTTTCAGCAAATTTAAATGCTTCTTCAACTTCGTCTAATGCTTGTTTTTTAAAATTATTAATTTCAATAGATGACAATTTATAATCATTAGCTTTTTCTATTGCTATTTTAATGGGATCTGTTTTTTTAGCTTCATTAATTTCTTCTAAAGGTTGATATAATTGTGTATCACCTTCATATTGACCTGAAAATCTATAATTTTTAAATTCTAAAAAAATAGGAGTATTTTTTTTTATTGATTCATTTAAAGCATTTTGCGTAATTTCACGAACTTCAAAAACATTATTACCATCCCCGCGATAAGAAATCATATTATAAGCTCTAGAAATGTCAGATAAATTTTTAGTATTTAAATGCCAATCAGTTGCTGTTGCTTCTGCATAACCATTATTTTCACATACAAAAAGCATTGGAATATCCCATAACTTAGCTAAACCAGCAGCTTCATGAAAAGCACCATTGTGAATTGCTCCATCACCAAAAAAAGTAACTGAATTTTTAGAACCTTTATTTATTTTTTCTTGTAATGCGGCTCCTAAAACTACCGGAGGACCTGCAGCAACTATTCCAAAGGAGCCAAGCATACCTTTATTAAAGTCACTTATATGCATGCTCCCACCTTTGCCTTTACAAATACCAGTTTTTCTTCCAAATATTTCAGAAGTAATTTCTTTAAGCTCACAGTTTTTTGCAATTGCATGTCCATGGTTTCTGTATGTACTAGATATCCAGTCATCTTCATTTAATGCTGACATAACTCCAACACAAATTGCTTCAGAGCCAATACATGTATGTAAATACCCAGGTACTAATTTTTCTTTAGCTATTTTTTTTATTTTCTCTTCAAAAAATCTAATAGTAAATAATTTTTTATAAATCCATTTTAGTTTATTTTGATCAATATTCATAAATACTATTATTTTTTAATATTAAAACAGCAATAAAATTAATGTCAATATATAATAATTGACAATAAAGTTAATATAACATTAAATAAAATGTTAATGACTGTTAAATTAAATATTGGTTTTGTTGCTACAGCTATAGCACCATATTATGCAGAAGAACAAAAAGTAAGAGTAAATTCTGAACATCATTTACAAAATTTATTAAAAAACTTTGATGTTAATCTAATCTCTTTCAACAAAACAATTTTTTCCAAAGATGAAGCAATAGAAGCTGAAAAATTCTTTAAAAATAAAATTGATTTTTTATTAATACAAACAAGCTCATGTAGTGCTGGAGATCAACTATATCCGCTATGTAATATCTCAAATAAAATTGGGATATGGGCAGTGCCAGATAAAGAAAATGAAGGTGATGTTAAGCTCCACTCTCTTGTTTCTACTAGTCATTTTTTAGGTATTATAAAAAAATTATTAGTAGATAAAAATATTAAAACAAAATGGTTTTATAATTATGCAAATACCGAAGAATTTATTCAAAAATTTTTAATAACTATAAAATCACTTATTGCTTTAAAAAAAATTCAAAACTCAAAAATTGGTCTAATTGGAGGTATATCTCCTGGATTTGATAACATGATAGTTGATAATAATTTAGTAAAAAAAAATATAGGAGTCACAATAGAAACAACATCTATTAAAGAAGTTGTAGATAAAGCTAAAAGTTTTGAACAAAAAATAATAGATGATGAAATTAATAAAATAAAAGAAGCTGCTACAAGTATTAGTGTTTCAGAAGAAGAATCCTTTAATAAAGTTACAAGAGTATATTTTGCTTTAAAACAAATCAAAAATGAAAATAATTGGAATTCAATGGCTGTACAATGTTGGTCACAATTTCAAGAATTATATGGAATAGTACCTTGTATGGCATATAGTTGGATGGGAAGTGAAGATGGAATAGCTGTATCTTGTGAAGGAGATGTTCAAGGATCAATTTCAATGTTACTTTTAAATTATTTAAGTAATTCTAATCAATCATCTACTTTATTGGACTTAGCAACTTTTGATGATGTTTCAGATTCAGTTTTAATGTGGCATTGTGGAGTTACTCCTAGACATTTTGCAAATAATGATGGTATTAAGTGGGTTGATCATTCAACTCTTGGTAGAAAAACCGATAAGAAATACGGTATAGCAGGTGATCAAGTTTTTAAACCTCAAACTACTACTACAACTTATCTTGGTAATAATTGTGAAAGAATATTAATAATTAATTCTGAAATATTTGAACATACAAATAAAGGTTATGATGGAACAAGAGGTTGGTTCAAAAATATTTACTTAAACAGAGAAAAAATTTCATCTAGAGATTTAATTAATACTTTGAATATGATGGGTCATGAACACCACTATGCTGTATCACAAGGTAATTTAAGTAAAGAATTATTAGAATTAGCTTCATGGAATGACCTAAAACTTGTAAAAAAAATTAAAATGGTGGATTATCTATCTCCTTTAGACATTAATAATTAGTTATTTACTAGCAAATGTGTATTTTACAGGTAAAATAAAACTAATTTTAATGGAGGAAAAATGAATAAAATTAAAATATTTATTTGTTATCTTATAGTATTAACTTTTGCTAAATTTTCTTTTGCTGAAGTAGCTCCGGGATTTAACTCTTGGGATGACGTTTTAGGAAAAGCTAAGGGTGGTCAAGTTAACGTCTATATGTGGGGAGGTTCTGATGCTATCAATGGATTTGTTGATGACTTTTATGGAGTTCCTCTAAAAAATGATTATGGAATTACATTAAATAGAGTTCCTTTAAAAGGAACTGTAGATGCTGTTAACCAAGTACTTAGTGAAAAAGAAGCTGGAGTAACAGGTGATGGTGGAAATATAGATTTAATTTGGATTAATGGCGAAAATTTTTGGACATTAAAACAAGCTAAACTTCTTTACGGACCATTTGCCGCTGGACTTCCAAATAGTGAATTTGTTGCTTGGGACAACCCAGCTGTTAATTTAGACTTTGGTAGACCAGTAGATGGAATGGAAAGTCCATGGTCTAGTGCACAGTTCCACTTTATGTATGATTCAGCTAGAAGTAATTATGATGACATGCCTAGAAGTTATGCTGAGTTGAGTGATTGGATTTCAGCAAACCCAGGACGTTTTACATATATCAGACCTGGAAAAGGTGGATTTGTAGGTACTCGTTTTGTTAAGCAAATATTCTTTGAATTAAGTGGTGGTCAAGCTCAGTGGGTAGGACCTTTTAATCAAGGATTGTATGATAAGTGGGCTCCAAAAGTTTGGGAACTATTAAATTCATGGGAAAAAGACTTATGGAGAAGTGGTGAAACTTATCCGAAGGATAATGCAGAAATGCATAGTCTTTTTGCAAATGGAGAAGTTGACTTAGACTTCACACAATCACCAAGAGGTGCTGGTCCAACTAATACAGCAGGAACTACTCCTCCAACTTCAAGAGCTTTTGCATTTTATGAGAATATGATTGGTGACTTTAATTACTGGGCAATTCCATATAATGCACCTAATAAAGCAGCAGCTTTAGTTTATGCTAATTTGGTTTTAGAACCTGAGTTACAAGCTGCACAAGTTCAACCAGCAAATGGATTTTGTTGTGGTTGGGGTATCAGTACAGCAAAAGTAACTGATGCTGCAGGTCAGGCGGCTATTGCAGATGCTCAAAACAATCTAGGTGATGCTGCAGAAGATCAGAATATTTTAGCGAAAGCACTAGTTTCTGATATTGCTGCAGAATATCAAGATTTAATTGAAGCTGATTGGGAAGCTAACGTACTACTTAAATAGTTAAATATTTATGGGCGGGGATAAAACAAAGATAATTCTATCTATTACCCCGCCTTTATTAATCATAATTTTACTTTTCTATGGTGGTATATTTTATGG
This sequence comes from Alphaproteobacteria bacterium MarineAlpha5_Bin5, assembly GCA_002938205.1. Classification (GTDB taxonomy): domain Bacteria; phylum Pseudomonadota; class Alphaproteobacteria; order HIMB59; genus CACPNW01. The sequence continues at coordinate 42,989 of PTKZ01000011.1, read as the reverse complement.
CTTAGTTCAAAGTTTAGGATATCAGCCTGCTATTGGAAAATACGAAATTAATTTTGATGCATATTATAATATTCTCTTTTCAGAAAGATATGCTAAATTATTTTGGACTGGTTTAGCGCTTAATCTATGGGTTAGTTTTGTAAGTACTTTTTTAGCAGCAGTTCTTGCATTATTTGCTGCATTAGCAATAAGAAAAACTTTTTTTGGTAAAACAGTTTGTAATTTTATATATTCTCTTAATTTACCTATGCCACATTTAGTTGTTGCTGTTGGTATTATATTCGTATTTTCTCAAAGTGGGTTATTAGCAAGAATGCTAGCTCAATTAAATATTATTTCTTCACCTGGTGATTTTCCTGTTTTAGTAAAAGATAAATATGGAGTAGGAATAATACTTGCATATATATGGAAAGAGTCAGCTTTTTTCTTTATAATATTGATGTCTGTACTTCAATCATTAGGCGAAAATTTTGAAGAACTAGCTCAAAGTTTAGGTGCTAACAGATGGCAAAGATTTAGATATGTAATTTTACCTCTTGTTATGCCTAGCTTATTTTCAGCTTCAATAATAGTTTTTGCATTTAGTTTTGGAGCATATGAGGTGCCAGCATTATTAGGGGTAATATATCCTCAGATGTTACCAGTAATGGCTTTCGAGTTTTTTTTAAACCCTGATTTAAATGCTAGAAGTGAAGGAATGGCATTAAGCATTATAATTGCTTTAATTGTAATGATTTTGGTAATTATTTATTTTTGGTTAACTCAAACAAGAATTAGGAAGGATTAATGAATCAAAATTTAAAAAAAATAAACATATATTCTATATATTTAGGAGCTTTTATTCTTGTTTTACCTATAATTGCTTTTTTTATAAATGCTTTTTCATTTAGATGGTTTTACCCTCAGTTAATTCCAAAAGAATTAAGTATGCAAGCTTGGGTAAGATTAAAACTAATTCCAAGAGAAGGAAGTAGAACATTAGAAGGTTTTCTAGATTTATGGGCTACTAATCCAACTGTAATTAAAGCTTTAATAAACAGTTTAACAATAGGTTTTGTTGTTACTATCGTTTCAATAATAATAGCATTACCTGCTGCCAGAGTATTGGGTCTATTTAATTTTAAATTTAAGAAACTAATTATTTTTTTAATGGTTTCTCCAACAATCTTACCTCCAATTGCTTTTGTTTTAGGTTTAAATATTAATTTTATTTCACTTGGTTTTTCAGGAAGTTTTTTTGGAGTTTGTTTAGTACATCTTGTTCCTATTATGCCTTATGTAGTATTAACTTTAACTGGTATATTTGCCAATTATAATCCTGATTTTGAATATCAGGCAAGAACTTTAGGTGCTAATAAATTTAAAACATTTTATTTAATTACTTTACCTGCAATTGCACCGGGAATGGTTGTAGCAGCTTTATTTGCATTTTTAGTTTCTTGGAGTCAATATTTATTAACATTTTTAATAGGAGCAGGTAAAATAATGACATTGCCACTATTGGTTTTTTCAACTGCTTCATCTGGAAATCCTGCTTTAACAGCAGCGATATCTATAATTTTTATCTTCCCAGCAATATTAATTTTATTTTTTACTTCAAAATTTGTGTCTGGTGAATCGTCTGCTACTTCTGGGTTTGGGAAAATATAATGACTGAAGTAAATATTGTCAATTTAATTAAAAACTTTTCAGGGATGACAAGACCTGCAGTTGATAACATATCTATAAATATACAAAATGGAGAACTAATAGCTTTATTAGGTCCTTCAGGTTGCGGAAAAACTACTATTTTAAAAATGATAACAGGATTACTAACTCCTGATAACGGTGATATTTTATTAGATAACCAATCTATCTTATCTGTTCCAACGGAGAAAAGAAATGTTGTTATGGTTTTTCAAAATTATTTACTTTTTCCTTATATGAATGTGAATGAAAATGTTGGTTTTTCACTCAAGATGAAAGGAGATGATCCAAAAGTAATAAACAAAAGAGTTCAAGAAATGTTAGAGTTAGTTAAATTACCTGATATAGGTGAAAGAAGACCAAAACAATTATCTGGAGGACAGCAGCAAAGAGTTGCATTAGCAAGAGCTTTGATAGCTAATCCAAGACTTCTATTATTAGACGAACCTTTAAGTAATTTAGATGCTCATTTAAGAGATGAGATGAGAGAATTAATTACATCAATTCAAAAAAAACTTGGAGTTACTTGTATGTTTGTAACTCACGATCAAGAAGAAGCTGTTTTATTAGCTGATAAAATTGCATTAATATTTGATGGAAAACTTCAGAATTTTGCTGAACCTAAAGAATTTTATGAAAAACCTATTAATGTTAGTGCAGCAAAATTTTTTGGTGGAGTTAACTTTATAGAATTGAATAAAAATACAAATTATTTTGATTCATCTATTGGCAAAATTATATCTAATCAAAAAAATGTTGATGAATTACATTCTAAATGTATAGCAACTATTAGACCTGAAAACATAAAAATATCGAGAGAGAACATCTACCAAGATAATTTTTTTAAAGGAAAAATAAAATCTGTAATATTTTCTGGAACACATACTCGTTATAAAATTGTAATTAATAATTTAAACCTAGAATGTTCTTTACAATCATTAGGAATTCAAAACATTAATAAAGAGGATGAGGTTTTTGTAAATTTACCGAAAGATAAAATTTGGATTATGAATGACTAATAAGATTTTAATTAAAAAAAATGAAGTAATTGGTAAATTAACTAAACATATGTTTGGTTCAAATCTTGAACATATAGGAGATGCAATTTATAGAAATGGAATATGGGCAGAGCTTGTAGATAATAGAAAATTTTGCGGTCCAGATAAACTTATGTGGAATAACGCATTAGAGCATGATCATCTAGATTTTGGAATTATTCAACCTTGGAAAGGTTTAAATGCATCGGCTCAACATGTTATGTATGGACATTCGAATTCAGAATATATTGTTGAAGGTAAAGAACAAATTAGTAGATATGGCAGTGGGAAGCAATCTCAGCAAATTACGATTAGAAAAAAATCTTTAACAAAAAGAGGTATAAAACAAAATATAAAAGTTATATTTCCTCAAGAAGAACATAAATTTAGTATTTTTATTAAAGGAAATAATCAATATGTTTATATTTCTATTGGTGAAATTAGTTTTAAAATAAAAGCTACCAAAAATTGGACTGAATATAAAAAGAAAATAATTTTTAAAAATTTTAAATCATCAAAAACTTTATCAATTTCAATAAAAGATAATGAAATATTTATTGCTAACTGTTCATTGATGCCAGTAAATACAATTTTTGGTTTTAGAAAAGATATATCAAAAATTATAAAAGAATGGAAACCTAGTTACATAAGATGGCCAGGAGGTAATTTTTTATCAGGATATGATTGGATCAATGGAATTGGGGATAAAAATTATAGACTCCCTTACTACGATTACGCTTGGTATCAATGGGAGTATAATGACGTAGGTACTGATGAATTTATGAAATGGTGTAATTATATTGGTAGCGAACCAATGATAACGGTTAATACTGGGAATGGGACGCCTGAAGAAGCTGCTAATTGGATTGAATATATTACTGGTTCACTTAAATCAAAATATGGAAAATTACGTGCTAAAAATGGAAGAAAAAAACCATATAATCTTAAAACAATATTCATAGGTAATGAAATGTTTGGTGGTTGGCAAATAGGACATACTGATCCAATAACTTATGCAAAAAAATATGATAAATTTGTTAAAGAAATAAAAAAAGTAAACAAAAACTTAAGATTTATAGCCGTTGGAGCTTGTTCTGATCATTTTGGTCATTGGAATGAAATAATTTTAAAAAAAATAAAAGAAAAAATAGATGAATTAAGTGTTCATTATTATTCTATACGAACTGAAAAAGATAAAATACATCCTCACTATAAATCAAGATATTTACCAACAGTTGCTGCTTCTACTGAAGTAGAAATTATGCTTGATAGAACTATTAAAGAAATAAAAAAATATACAAAAAAAAATATCACTATAGCTTTTGATGAATGGAATACTTATGTAGAAGCTCATCCTTCTAAATTTTTAGAAAATTATAATATTGCTGATGCATTATATGCAGCATCATTACTTCATGCTTGTATTAATAGAGGTAATATGATTACAAATACTGGAATTTATCATTTAATTAATGCAATGGGCAATTATCGTATTGATGGAAAAAAAATATGGAAAACCCCAACAACATTAGTTTTAGAACTTATGAATAAATTTCATAAAGGTGATATTTTATATACAAAAATCAAATGTGAAAAATTTAAATCAACTAAATTAGGAAAACAACCTATATATACAAAAAATAAAGTAATAGATGCTGCCGTAACTGTAAACAATGGTAAGTATTGTGTTTCAATAGTAAATAAATCTGCAAACAAAAATATAGAAATAATATTTTCAAAATTTAAAAAAATAATTGAGAGCTATACCGTAAATGGACAATCTAAAACTGATCTAAATGATATAAATAATCTTAATCAGGTAACTATTAAAAAAAATATTATTAAAATTTATAAAGATAAGATTATTTTACCTCCACACTCTTTTAATTTATTAAGATTTACAGATTAAACATTAAGTGTGACACTAAAGGAGATAAAATAGTATTGATGATTGATGAATATTCACTACGATAGTGTCACTTTAAGTATAGTAATGATTTATTGAGGTTAAAATAAGGCATGTTTAATGAGTAAATTTTTTCCTTTTCTTTTTATATTACTTTGGAGTTCAGCTTTTGTTAGTGGTCAAATAATAGTTCAATCAGCTAGTCCTTTTGCTTCTTTATCATTTAGATTCATCATTGTAGCTATTGGATTCTTAATATTTTCTTATTATATTAAAGAAAAAATTTTAGTTAATTTTTCTTTAATAATACAATCTTCAATAACAGGTATTTTATTTCATGGATTTTATTTAGGTGGTGTGTTTTTTTCATATTCTATGGGCTTATCTGCTACTGTATCTGCGTTAATTGTTGGATTACAACCTGTCTTAACAAATATTTTAAGTGGACCAATTTTAAATGAAAAAGTAACTTTTATTCAGTGGATAGGTATTTTATTAGGTTTAATAGGAACTATTATTGTAATTGGATGGGATATAGGTGAAAAAATACCTACTATTGGAGTTATAGCTTCTATAGTTGCTTTATTAGGCGCTACAACTGCTACAATTTGGCAAAAAAAATTTACAAACAATTTATCATTATCAGTTAATAATTTTTATCAAGCAGTTTCAGCTTCAATATTTTTATTTTTTGTCTCTATATTTTTTGAAATTCCTTATATTAGATTTAATATTTCATTCATTTTATCAATGAGTTGGCAAATAGTTCTAGTATCTTTTGGTGCATTTACAATATTAATGTATTTAATTAAAAAAGGGTCTGCTTCAAAAACATCTAATTTGTTTTTTTTAGTACCTCCAACTACTGCCTTAATGGCTTGGTTAGTATTAAATGAAGAAATATACACACTAGATATATTTGGTTTATTCATTTGTGCCATAGGAGTGTATGTTGCAACAAGAACTACATAATTTTTTCCAAAATTTATTCGTATCTTAAAGCATCAATTGGATTCAAGTTTGATGCTTTTCTTGCTGGATAAAAACCAAAAATAATTCCAATTGAAGATGAAAATCCAAAAGATAGCAAAATAGAAATATAATCTAATTTCATTTTCCAGTTGAAATATTCACTTACTCCATAAACTACACCGATACCCAATATAATTCCAATCCCACCACCTATTAGTGATATCATCAAAGATTCAATTAAGAATTGATATAGAATATCTTTTTTCTTTGCACCTACAGACATACAAACACCTATTTCTTTTGTTCTTTCTGTAACTGTTACTAACATAATGTTCATAATACCAATTCCTCCAACAATTAGAGAAATACCTGCTACAGTTGCTAACAAAATTGACATAACTTTAGATGATTCTTGTCTTGCATTTAAAAATTGAGCAAAATTACGTACAACAAAATCAGGATTACCATTAGCAGAAATTTTATGAAGTTTGCGCATGACTGTATCAATATCTTTTTCAGTTTTTGAAAGAAGATCAGATGAAGAAACATTAATTGTCATGCTTCTTATTTGGTCACCAGGAAATTTTTTTCCAACTAATCTTTGTTTAGCAGCTTTTAGAGGGACTACTATTGTGTCATCAAGGTCTCTCCATGCTGTTCCACCTTTAGCCTCTAGAATTCCAATTACAGTAAAAGGAACTTTATTAATTCTTATTATTTCATCAATTGGATTATTTTCTTCAAAAAGATTTTTTTGAACTGTTTTACCTATAATAGCAACCCTTTTACCTGATAATAATTCATCTTCTTCAAATTTTCTTCCTGTTTCGAATGACCAATTACCTAGTTCGAAATATTCATTATTAGTACCAGTTACAGACGATAACCAATTATTATTATTAGCTAAAATTTGAGTACTTAAACTTACCTGAGGTGCGATAGCTTTTATTGCAGGTAATTCATTTTTTAAATTTTCCATATCTGATAGTGTCAAAGTATTAATTGAATTTGATCCCATTGAAACACCTCTGGAGGAAGAACTTTGTGATCTTAGAATAAGGTTATTAGAACCAAATCTATCAATAAGTTTCTCAACTTCTTCTCTGGCTCCTGATCCTATAGATATCATAGTTATTACAGAACTGACTCCAATTATTATACCAAGTGAAGTTAAAATACTTCTTAAAATATTAGAACGTAAACTTTTTTGAGATAAATAAATTAAATCAATTAATAACATTTTTCTTATCTTCAATAATCATTCCATCTTTCATATTAATAATTCTTTCACCATATAATGCTATATCTTGTTCATGAGTTACTAAAATAATGGTTATTTTTTTATTATTTAAAAGTTTTAAAATTTTCATTATTTCTGAACTTGTTTTACTATCAAGAGCACCTGTAGGTTCATCTGCTAATATTATGTTTGGAGTTCCTGCAATCGCCCTTGCAATAGATACTCTCTGTTGCTGGCCTCCAGATAATTGGTTTGGTCGATGATGTATTCTGTCTTTAAGTCCAACTTCTTCAAGAGCTTTTATAGCTAGATCATTCCTATTTTTTGGTGATTTACCAGAATACATAAGCGGTAGAGTTACATTTTCTAAAGCACTCAATCTTGGTAATAAATTAAAGTTTTGAAAAACAAATCCAATTTCATTATTTCTAAGTTCTGCTAATTGATTTGAATTAAATTTAGAAATATCTTTCTTATTAAAATTATAGTTCCCACTAGATGGTATATCTAAACAACCTATAATATTCATTAGTGTGGATTTTCCTGAACCAGAAGCTCCCATAATTGAAATAAATTCTCCATTATCAATTTTTATTGAAACTTTATTCAATGCTAATAACGAATTGTCCCCCATTATATATTCTTTGGAAACATCATTAATTTCAATCATTTCTTAAAATAAACGTAAAGCCTTTTTTTCTGATTTTGTTATTAAAACTTTAGAAATAACCTCATCCCCCATTTTAACGTCCCCTTTTATAATTTCTGTAAATCCACTTGCATTCAAACCAGTAATAAGTTCAATTTTTTTAGGATTACCATCAATAATTTTGTATAATTTTTTAACATTTAATGATTGCTTTAAAGAATAATATTTTGAAGTTTGTTCATCAGTTAAAAGTTCAATTAATGCATTTTCTATATATAAGGCCATTTCTTTTGCAATTTTTTCTTGCGAAATATTTTTAGCTAATAATGACTCTCTAACTTTACCTAATTTAGGGTATACGCTTCTCATTTTATTTTGCTGTTCTTTGCTCATATTTAATTGATCCATAATCTCTCTCATTTGTGATTGTCCACCACTACCCCATCTATTGTTTTTATTTTCTTTTTTTGAAGGTTGATTTAATTTTACAGATAATGCAGAATTTTTAACTTTTAAAACATCGTTTTTCTCCTCTACAATTATATCAACATTAGCAGTCATACCAGGTAACAATAAATTATCTGGATTATCAAAAAGTGCAAGAACTTCATATGTAATAACATTTTGATCATCTACTGGAGAATATCTAATTTGTGTAATTTTTGCATTTAATTTTCTGTTTGGAAATGCGTCAGTTGAAAATTCAACTAATTGTCCAGGTTTAATATTACCTATATCTGCTTCATCAATAAATATTTCAATATTCATCGATGATAAAGATTCTGCAATTGTAAACATTATTGAATCTTTTTGATATGCTCCTAAAACATCACCAACATTAATATGGCGATCTAAAATAAATCCATTAATTGGAGAAATAATTTTAGTTTTAGATAAATCTAATTTTTCACTTTCTAAAGTAAGTTGATTTTGCTTAATTTGTGTTTTAACTTCTTCTATTTCAGCTTCAATTATTTTAATTTGTGCTTTTCTTGATTCTATAATTGCATCTAGTGATAAAATGTCTGACTCGAATATGCTTAATTGATATAATGCTCTGTCATATTCTAGTTTTGCATCTTCATATTCATTTGTTGATATAAATTTATTTTTATATAATATTTCTTGATTAACTAAATTTTGTTCTAATTTTTTAATAAAAAGTTTAAAATCATTAAATTCAGCTTCCGAGCCATTCTTATTAGAAATTGCATTATTTAATTCTGAATCAGCTTTATCAAAGGATGCTAATTTTTGTTTTAATTTAGATTTAGTTATTTCTACAGAAGTTTCCATTTCTTTTACTTTTAATATAAATGGATTTTGATCAAAAATTGCTAATACATCACCTTTTTTAACAATTTGATTAAAATCTTTTTTTATATCAACAATTTTTCCAGAAATTTCTGAAGATAAAATTTGTGATGAAGTAGGAATAATTTTACCAGTTGCTGATACAATTTTTTTTATATTACCTTTTTCTATCTTAATAAACTCATATGAGGTTGTAGAAATTTCTTCATTGCTTCTAATATAAAAATAGTATCCCCCTATTAAAACAAAAATAATTAAAGTAATTAAAAATACTTTTTTCATAATGATAATAATAAATTTATAATTAATAAATATCTATAGTTTTACTAAATTATAAAACAACTTATTTCTATATATAAAATGAAAATTTTATTGTGTATCTGTAACTAAAAACAGATAGAGAAGAAAGTTAAAAATGAGAAGTTAATTATTTATAAAAACATTTTTTATACTTAAATCATGATAAGCATGAATATATCTTAGAGTTTTAGTTTTAGATCTCATTACAACTGAATGCGTTGTAGCTATTTCATCTTTTATTCTAACACCTTTAAGCATTGTCCCATCAGTTACTCCTGTAGCAGTAAACATTACATTACCTTTAGCTAGATCATTTGTTTGATAAATAGTATTTTTATCTTTTATTCCCATTGATTGAGCTCTTTCAAAAATTTTATCATTATCAAAGATTAATTTTGTATAAATTTTTCCACCTAGACATCTTAATGCTGCTGCACCTAAAACACCTTCAGGTGAACCACCTATCCCCATATATATATCAATTCCACTGTCATCAACTGAAGTAGCAATAACTGCACTCACATCACCATCAGGAATTAATTTAATTCTTGCTCCTATAGAGCGTATGCTATTAATAAGTTTATGATGTCTTGGCCTGTCTAGAATGCATACAACTACACTTTCAATTTTCATATCAGCAAATTTTGCAAAATTTGTGACAATATTTTCTGGTGAATCTTCTGGATTAATATCTAAATTTTGAAACTTTTTCCCAAATGCAATTTTATGCATATAAATATCAGGTGAATGTAAAAAACTACCCTCTTCACCCATGGCTAGAACAGATAAAGCATTTTCACCTCCATGAGCAGTAATTGTAGTACCTTCTAAAGGGTCAAGAGCTATATCTACTTTTGGTCCACCTTTGCCAACTTCTTCTCCTATATACAACATAGGAGCTTTATCTCTCTCTCCTTCTCCAATGACTACTTTACCAGAAATCATCAATTCATTTAAAAAATTTCTCATTGAATTAACTGCTGACTGATCGGCTGCTTTTTCATCACCTCTACCCATATGTAATGAACTTGCTAATGCTGCCATTTCAGTTACTCTAACTGTTTCTAATGCTAAATTTCTATCTAAATAATCTTTCATTTCCAATGAGGTTTTCTTTTTTCTATAAAAGATTCAATCCCTTCTATGGAATCATAATCAAGCATATTTTGTATCATTATAGATGTGGTATATTTGTAAGCATCTTCAATGTTCATTTCAGATTGCCTATAAAAAGCCTCCTTACCAATTTTTAAAGTTTTAAAAGGTTTTTTTGAAATCTTTAATGCCATTTCATTCACTTTATCAGATAATATGTTCTCTGGATATACATCATTAATTAGTCCTATCGATAAAGCTTTTTTGGAATCAATTAAATCGCCAGTTAAAAGCATTTCCATAGATTGTTTTTTCTGTATTACTCTAGATATAGCGACCATTGGTGTTGAACAAAATAGTCCTATATTTACTCCAGGGGTTGCAAATTTTCCATTTTGACTTGAGTAAGCTAAATCACAACTAGCGACTAATTGGCATCCAGCAGCTGTAGCGATGCCATTAACTTCTGCAATAATAGGTTTTGGATTTTTAATTATATTTATCATAAGCTTTGAGCAATTTTCAATTAATTTTTGAAAATATTTTTTACCCTTATCTCTATCCAATCTATGTGAATTAATATCTTTAAGGTTGTGACCAGCTGAATAAATAGGACCTTTTGCAGCAATAATAATAACTCTAACATAATTGTTTTGTGATGCTTTAATTAAATTAGAATTCAATTCATTAATCATTTTCTTTGATAGAGTGTTGTAATTTTTTTCATCATTTAAAATTAATTTCAAAATATTATTTTTTTGTTCAATTTTAATAATATTACTCATATATTTATTTTTATTTCAACTTCATCAGATAATGCATTTGCAATAAAGCAATATCGATGAGATCGATCTTGTATTTTATTCATTTCTTCAGAATTGACTTCAAAATTATTTTTAAATAAAATTAAGGGATTTAATTCTATTTTATTTACACTCATTTTGCCTTTTGAATTTTTTCCTAAATAAGCAAATGCATGGTCTGAATATTTAACCACAGGCCATTTCATTTTTGCAGCTAATGCAAGAAAAGTCATCATGTGACAACTGCTTAAAGAAGCTGCTAGTGACTGCTCAGGATTTAAAAATATATCTTTCCCACCATAGGCTGGGGCAGATCCAGCCATTAAACTTATTGATTTATTTATAATTATTTTATGTTCTGTTGAATATTTTCCTGGATAAAATGTATTATCAATATTTTCCCATATTAATTCTATAGACAATGAACTCATTATTATTTTTATACTTTTCCAAATAAATTAACCACTAAAACTCCACAAATTATTAAGAATAAACCTATAAATGAATATATATTTGGTAACTGATTAAATTTTACAATACCAATAAGAACAGTGGCTAAAATAGTTAAACCAGCAAATATAGCATACGTAATACCAACTGGAATAGTTTTCATTACATTAGATAAACACAACATACACAAAACAATAGTTAAGGCACTTAAAATTGATGGAAATAATTTTGTAAACCCTTGAGCTGCATTAGCGAAAGAATTAGAAGCAGTTCCAAATAAAACTGCTAATAATAAGTAAAAATAAGCCATATTATGAAATTTAAATTTTTGGTATAGATGAAATTAGTTTTTTTGTATAATCGTGTTTTGGTTTTGTAAAAATATTCTCACTTTTATCCATTTCAACAATAAAGAATAAAAAATAGCAGCAATAAAAATTGAAAATATTTTTCTCATATTTCCTCCAAAATATTATACTAAAAGCATTATAACAAATTGGATTAAATAAGAAGATTAATCTTTTGATGATTTAAATATATTAAGAAAAATAATACCTGAAGAAAATACGATAAAACACAATGCATACATATTGACTGTTATGCTAAATTTTTCAGCCACAAAGCCAATTATTGCAGGAGCAAACAAAGTTGCAGATATTCCCATAGTAGTTAAATTACTAACTGTTGTGGGGATACTTTCTGAACTTTGACTAATAGCTTGTCTAATTATAATTGGAACAAAGTTTGCTGTTAAAAAACCATATAAAAGTAATGCTATGAGAATAATATAAAGATTAAAAATAATAATAGATATAAATAATAAAAAAGATCCAATTAATACAAATATACAACCTACTATTTTTTCATTAAATAAATTAATTAATACTACAGAAAATAAATTTGCAAAAATTCCACCAAAACTAAAAAATATTAATCCTAATCCTCCTAAATATAATGGTGCCGCTAAATCTTTAGTAAGCCATAATGAAGACCAATCGATTACTATTCCTGTTGATCCAAAAATTATAAATAATAAAAAGCCAAATATTATAATTTTTTTCTCAGGAATATTAAATTTTTCACCAGCACCAGAAAAATCAAGATTTCTTGGCAAACCTAATTTGTATATTATTATACTAATTAAAATTGATATAATAAAAAAAGAAGAAAAAACATAAAAAGGTGGAAAATTATAATTTATAAAATAACCTGCTATAATTCCTCCTATAAACATCCCGAGATTGAATCCCATAGCATAGTAAGGAGTAATAATTTTATTTGAATGTTTTTCAATTAAATGAGCATGAATTCCGGCAATAGGAGCACTGCTTCCCCAACCTAATCCTGTTGGTATAGCTGAAAGTAATAATAAAAAATAATTAGGAACAATCATTAGTAATACATTACTAAAAGCAATAATACATATAGCTATGCACATAATAATTTTTGTTCCAAATTTTGGCACAAGAATTCTTCCAGAAATTTGATTTGATATTAAAAAAAAAATACCAAAAAACAAAATAAAAAAACCTATGTCAGATTCATCTAAAGATAATCTATTCATATTCCATGGTAAATAAGTAAAATAACATGCTACGATTAACATAGGGAAAAAAGAACACAAAATTGTTGCTAATACTGATTTATAAAAAATGTTTTTTTCCATTATTATTTAAAAAAATATATTTTAATAAAATATTATTTACCAAAGGTGGTGAATATCTTTATAAAAATATTCTTCATAAATTGATGAAATATTTTTCATTAATTTATGAATACTTTCTTTTTCAGAAACCGAAACATTTGTTAATACTTGATTTCTATTCTTAGCACCAGGTATCACTGTAGTAACCGAGTCGTGCATAAGAATCCATTTTAAAGCTAATTGGGAAAGAGTAAAATTTTCTGGTATAATTTTTTTGTATTTTTCAATAGCCTTTAAAGCTTTACTAAAGTTTACTCCTGAAAATGTTTCACCAATATCAAAAGCATCTCCATTAATATTATAATGTCTATGATCGTTTTCAGGAAATTTAGAATTAATATTCATTTTCCCAGTCAATAACCCACTTGCTAATGGCACTCTAACTATAATTGCAATGTTTTTTTCTTTTGCTATATTTAATAATTTCTCACTAGGCTTAAGTCTAAATAAATTAAAAATTATCTGGATACTTTTAGTATTAGGTCTTTTAATACATTCAAGTGCTTCATCAATTGTATGAACACTAAAACCATAATTTTGAATTTTTCCTTTTTCTATTAAATAATCTAGCATTTCATAAATTCTTTGATTTGAATATACTTCTTTAGGTGGACAATGCATTTGAAGTAAATCAATGGTCTCTAATTTTAAATTCTTTAGAGATCTTTCAACGAAAGATTCCATTAATTTTTTATCATAATAACCGTTAGCTTCATGTGGGTTAATTCTACGTCCTGCTTTTGTTGCTACATATATTCTTTCTGATGTTGAATTAATAAAATTACCAACAAATTTTTCACTTCTACCATCACCATATACATCAGCTGTATCAAAAAAATTTACTCCATTATCAAAAGATGTTTTTAAAACTTCTTTAGCATTTTCTTCTGATACTTCTCCCCAGTCAGCACCAATAGCCCAACAACCTAATCCTACTTCACTGACATTCCAATTAAGTTTACCAAATTTTCTATATTTCATTATGAAATTTGAATTTCATTAGAGCACATTGTGCCGTCTTCGGTTATAAAACCTATTCCTCCATAATTTAATACATTTGAACTATCTTCAGTTTCCAGAATTAGTTCATCATTTACATAACCATATAATTTATTATCATTAACTTTAAAAGATAGATTGTATTCTTTAAAAAAATCTAATTTAAAATCAATTTCTTTTAATATTTTTAAATCGTATAACATTTTAACAATTCTTAATTTATTTTTTGAAGTTAATTCAAGTGCATAATATCTTTTTAAGCCTTGAATTCTTGAAAGAATACCTCCGGATTTAACTAAATGAAATTTAATACTTGATGAAACAGTATAATTTTTCCAATTGTTTGTTCCAGTAAAAATCACCCCTCTGCCTATATTTTGTGTAATTCTAAAAGATTCAGCCCATCTTGTTTCCCACTTATCTAAAGCTTGAACCCAACTATTTTTCCACATTTGACCATAAAATAATTCTTCACTAGAATCTAATACTCCTCTTTTAGGTTTTGAAATATGTTCCGGTCTGGAAAAAATTGTAGAAGGCTCACCTTGAATACTTAAATAATTAATCAATAATTTACCTGAACAATTTTCATCAGAAGAAATATCAATACCTATTTGACCAATAGGATTTGATTTAGTTTCTGGAACTTTCCATTCTATAATTTTTTTCTCATTTGAGTTAAATGAATAATCCTCAGAAGATATTTTAATTAGTTTATCTCCTTCTCCCCAATATTTTATAAATATATTAACTTTAATATTTTTTTTAGTTTTAGAAATTAATTGTGTTTTAATATTTTGGCCTGAATAGACTATTGGACAAGATATAAAATCATAATGAAAGAATCTTTCTCTAGCTTGACCTTTCAATTTGGTAAGTTCTTCAGGAAAAAAAGTATCAACATAACATTCACTAGATAAACCGAGAGATAGATTCTCGAATTTTATTTCTAAAGCTCTATCACCGATATCTGAAGTAAATTCTATATTGGATATTTTTGTTGAAGGATTGTTATCATTTAATAAATTACATCTCCAAGATTGAGTCGATCCTGGTAAACTAAAATGATATCTAGAATTTTCCTTTATTATTTGATCACCTAAACCTTCTAAATTTCTTGCAATATTAATGATTTTATAAGATTCAGTTAAAGCGTCTGTAATTGTTTCACCTCCAATTGCTGAGGGACAATAAATAGTATCATTTATTGGAGTTAAATAATCTGGTCCAGTTTTTAAACCTTCAAGTCCATTTTTTATTCCCAATATACATCCTACATTACCTGAATTACAATCAGTATCCCAACCAGATGTATTAACTATCATCAAAGATTTTTGAAAATCGTCATCTCCAAATAATAATGACATGATAATTAAAGCGTGATTAGGTATCATATGACAATTACCTAAAAATTTATCATAACCATATTTTGCAGCTATTTTTTCTCTTGCTTGTATCCAATCTATATTACCTGAACTCCAATCTTGAATATCTGAAATTAATTTATAGATTGTTGAATCTTTAGGAATAAATTTTTTAGACTCTTCAATTAGTTTATTAATATTTTTTTCAATAAATGCTAAAGATTCCATAGCAGCTATTATTTGAGCGCCGTAAATAGCTTCTCCATCATGACTAACTCTACCTGCTTCACGAGCAAATTTAACAGCTTGATCCGGATTACCAGGTGATACTAAAGCCCATCCATCAATAAAAATTTGAGCACCAATTTGTTCAGCTACTATTTTTCCATTAGTTTTCATTGAACCACTTTCAGGAGCTTCAATTCCTTGTTTCAAATTTTGATAAGCAGTATCTTCAGTGGAATTACCCTTACCACCCCACCAAAGTATAGTTTTATCTTCAATTAGATTATTTAACCAAGTTTGTCCTATTTGCTTTGAAGTAATATTTTTATCATAATTGAAATCCTTTAAAGATCTTAAAAAAGTAAATGTACCAGTAATATCATCATCAGTTACACATATTGGTTGTTTTAATTTATCATTAACATAATAGTTGATTGGACCTAACTCTTCTATAATTCTTTCATATGTCCATCCTTCAAAAGGTCTCCCTAAATAAACTCCTATTATTTTACCAAGTACACCTGAATAAACTTTTTCTTCATAATTTTTATCTAATTGCATTAAATACCTATCCTTTCGAAGCTCCACTTGTTAAACCTGCTATAAATCTTTTTTGAAATAGTAAAAATAATATGACTACAGGTGCAGCCATCATTACAGCAGATGCACTAACTAGTCCCCAATTATTTTCAAAACGACTTTGAAAAGCAAATAAAATAGTAGCCATTGGTTTTTTTTCATCATCTTGCATAAATGTTAATGCAAATAAAAATTCATTCCATACGGCTAATCCTACAACTAAACCAGCAGTTAAAAATACTGGCCATGAAATAGGTAATGCTATTTTAAAAAAAAGTTGTAAAGTATTTGCTCCATCAACTCTTGCTGCATCAAATAATTCTTCTGGTAATTTTATCATATAAGAACGAATTAAAAATGTAGCAAATGGAGCATTTAAACCAGAATAAATAATTATTAATCCTAAATGTGTGTTCATCAAATTTAATTCTTTCCATAATAAGAATAATGGAAGAATAAACATTTGTGCAGGAATACTTATACCAACAAGAAGATATATCAAAAATATAGTAGACCCTTTTGGATTCAATCTTGCTAAACTAAAACCAGCTAAACCTGAACATGTTAAACAAATTACAATAGTTCCTATAACTAACTTGGAAGAATTAATAAAAATTTGAGCATATTCACCTAAAATCCAAGCATCATAAAAATTCAAAAATCTTATTTGACTAGGAAAACCTAAAGGATTAATTCCGAATTCTTCTTGTGCCTTAATAGAATTAAAAAATAAAAGGAGTATAGGTAAAAAAGAAAAAAGTGCTAGAATTGTTAAAATTGTATAATTAGAAATTAACTCTGATCTTCTGTATTTTGCCACAATCATATTTCCCAACCTAACTTTCGTAAAATACCAAAAATGCCGACAATAATTATTACATATAAAAACATTAATGTACCAATTGCAGATGAGTATCCAACATTAAATCTTTCAAATGCATGAGAGTATAAATTGGTAGCAAGAACCTCAGAGCTATATGCTGGACCTCCTTGTGTCAATATCCAAGGATAGTCAAAAGTTGGTATAGACCAAATAATTATAATCATTAAAGTGAATATAAATATTGGTCTAATCATTGGTAATGTTATGTATCTAAATTTTTGAAATTTAGTTGCACCTTCAATATCAGCTGCTTCATACAAACTATTATCAACTTGATACATACCAGTAATATAAATAACTACTAAGAAACCCCAAAAGTGCCATCCATCAACAAAAGCAACAGCATATAAAGATGTTTCTTTCATAGTAAATGGAGAAACTGGATCAATATCAAAACCTTTTTTCGAAAACCAAGCTACAATTCCATGAAGAGGATGAACGATGTATTTCCAAATTTGACAGCTAATGATACTAGCTAACATATAAGGAAAGAAAAAAACAAGTCTATAAATTAACTGTCCCTTTTTTATACCTGTTAACAAATAAGCACATGTTAAAGCTAAACTAATAGGTACGGTTAAAAAAATTACAGTCCAAATGATATTATGCTTAACTGCTTTTTTAAAATATCTATCATCAAAAAGTTCTATAAAATTTTCAAAACCAACATAATTAATTTTTCCAAAACCATTCCAATCAGTTAAACAAAGAGCTAAACTTAAAACAGAAGGTGTGGCAACAACCAGTAAATGAATAACAAATGCTGGTAATATAAAATACCACGCTATAAAACTCTTACTTAAAAAAAACTTCATATAAAAAAAGCGGGGAAATTTCCCCGCTATAAAATAAGAACTATCTTTTTCCTACTGGAAGAAGTTGATTTTTCTTTCTTGCTTTCTCCCAAAGTTTTTCATGATCATACATATAATCTTCTACAGATATATCGCCTGCCCAAACTACTTCCATATCTTTCCAAATATGAACTCCAGGGTCAGCAGGGAAGAAAGTCCACGTGGTATAACCATAGTTTCCTTTTCCAGTTTCTTCTGCGAATTCAATCAGATATCTTTTTACTTTAGGATTAACATTATCTCCAAAATCAGATGCTGAAAATTTTAATGGAACAACAAATTCTCCAAAATTAAAATCATTTGCCATGTCTAGTACAATAGCTTTGTTACTAAAAATAAAATCCATTACTTTAGCTGCTGCATCTGGATTTTCACTTGAACCATTAATTGATAGAGTTGTTCCTAAAGCTAATAGATAAGAAGGATCTCCACCTTCAGCAGTCAAGTTAGGGAATGGTGCCCAATCCCAATCATCTGACTTATCTGCAAAAGTAGAAACAGTTGCGCCGAAAGTCCAAGTTCCTATTGTCATCATAGCTGCACCTCGATTACCAAATTGTGCATGAAAATCATCCCATCCCAATGCATAATAATTTTCAAGACTTCCAGACCAGTATCCTTCATCAACCATATGTTTACGAAGAAGTTCAACAGCAGAAACAAATTCTGGATCATTCCATTTTTTTTCACCAATTAAAGCCTTATAAAAATTATCAGGTCCAGCAACGCTATTTAAATACATACCAGCTAAATGCTCGTGCGTTGGTTGCCATCCAGTTGATCCATATGAAAAAACATTCATACCAGCTGCTTTAATTTCAGCTGCCAGTGCTTCATATTCAGGAAGATTTGTTGGAATTGACCATCCTTTTTCTTCAAATAAAGTTTTATTGTAAAGCATCACCATAGTTTCATATGTTTTTGGAGCAGAGTAAAATTCTCCGTCAAATACTCCAGCATTATACGACCATGGTAATAGCAAATCTTTCCAACCATATTGATCAGAATAACCTTGCATTGATTGTAACATACCTGCTTCTTGATATTCTTTAACATATGATGGACCAGGTGTTTCAACAATATCGGGTCCTTCACCAGCTACCATAGCTGTTCTTAAAACATCATTTAAACCTTCTTTAAACTCCATAACTAATTCTATTTCGTTTTGTGAAGCATTAAATACATCAGCTAATTTAGCTTGAAATACTGGGTCTCTATCAGCGTTAGCCTCTGCCCACCAAACAACAGTAGTTTTGGAAAAGACGTTTGAACTTATAAAAATAATTGAAAAAATTAATAAAAAAAGTTTCAAAAAATAATTTTTAATAAACATTTTACCTCCCGTAAAATGTTCATTTTATTGAAAAATAAGAATTTTACAAATAAAATTATGTTTTATATTTAAAAAAAACTTTACATATTTATTAATATACCTATTTTTTTATGATTAATGTGGATAGTAATAAAATTACTAATTATTATATTAAATGATATACTATTTTACTAAAACCATATTAAGTGCAATAATTATTGTTATAGTTGCAGAAGTTGCAAAACGCTCAAGTTGGTTAGCTGCTATAATAGTTTCAATTCCTTTAACGTCATTACTTGCATTTATTTGGTTATATTGGGATACAAAAGATTCTCAGAAAGTTATTGATTTATCTTATGGAACTATATTGATGACTATTCCTTCATTCACTTTTTTTATAATTCTACCTTTTATGTTAAAATTTAAACAAAATTTTATTTTCTCTATAATTGTTTCAATAGTATGTACTAGTTTAGCATACTTTATATTTATTTTTTTGCTAAAAAAATTAAATATGAACTTTTAAATTAAATTAAGATAAATGATATTAAGTTTTATTAAATTCATTATAATTACATTTTTTTTATTAGTGACTAAAAATTCTTATTCTAATGAAGAGATAATTGTTATTGCTAGTACAAGTTCTACTTATGATACAGGTTTGCTTAATTATATTAATAAAGAATTTTATAAGAAATATAATATTAGAACAAAAGTATTATCACAAGGAACTGGACAAGCTTTAAGAACTGCAAAAGATGGTAATGCTGAAATTTTATTAGTTCACCACAAAGAATCCGAATTAGACTTTATGAAAAAAGGTTATGGCATTGAAAGATATGAAACAATGTATAATGATTATGTTTTAGTAGGTCCAATAAGCGATAACAAAAAATGTCTTAGTCTTGAAAAAAAATTATTAAATATTTTTAATTACAAGAAAGTATTCATATCTAGAGGTGATGATAGCGGGACTCATAAAAAAGAATTAGAATTATGGAAATTATTAAATTTGAATCCAGATAAACTTTTAAGTTCCTATTTAAGTGTCGGTCAAGGAATGGGCAATACACTCTTAATTGCGAATGAAAAAAAAGCATATACTTTAACTGATAGAAGTACCTGGATTTCATTCAATAGGCGTGAAAATTTACATATAGTATGTGAAAATTTTCCACCAATGTTTAATCAATATGGCTTAATTTTAGTAAACCCAATATTGAATAAAAATTTTAACTTAAAGTCTGCCAAGATTTATATCAATTGGTTCCTTACAGATGAGGTAAAAAAATTAGTGAATTCTTTTAAAATTAAAGAACAACAACTTTTTTTTTATAATTATAAATAATTTTTAAATTAATAATTAATATTTTATTTCTCGATTAATTTTTTTTAGAGAATTATCTGTACCATGATGAAAGTGCTTAGACATATCAGGAGAATATTTCATAGATATAGGTTTTTTTCCTATAGCTATCGACATTTCCCTAACATGATGTGCTTCAGCCCCACAGCAAATACCTATAAAATTGATATTTTTTTTCTTACACTCTTTTGCAAATTCAGCCATTTCATATCTATTACAATAAAGATTATCTAAAGCTACAGGAAATGCATTTCCTCCAGGAATACAATCACAATCATTATCTGAAATATTTAAAAATCCAGGTTCTTCTTCTGTTGTTCTGTAAGGAACAGGGAGGCCAGCGACATGACAAGAAACTTTATCCCTTACTTTATTCAAAAGTTTCATTGTCATTTTTGGACCTCGATAACAATTTAAACCAACTACATCAGCTCCTAAATCTTCCATTATTTTACAAGCATCTTCAGCAGAAAAACCATCTCTAGTTATATCTCCTCTTGGTATAGCAAAGTTAGCCACTGCAATTATATTTTCTTGCTTAATTGCTTTTAATGCTATTTTCATTTCCTCTACCCAATTAATTGTTTCTGCTACTATAAAATCTACTCCAGCCTCTTTTGCCCATAACACTTGTTCTTCATACATACTTTGACATTGTTTTAATGTACTTGAATCTTTTGGATCATAAATATTTGTATTAGCTACATCACCACAAACCATTAAATTTAACTGTGGAAATTCCTTAGCTGTCTTTTTTGCTATATTTAATGCATTTTTTTGCAAAGGTTCTAATAGATTTTCTTTACCTATAATTCTTAATTTTTCCCTGTGACCATAATAAGTAAAAGCTTGGACAACGTCTGAACCCGCTCTAATAAACTCTCTATGAAGTTGTGTTACAACTTCTGGATGTTCTAAAACTACCTCTGGAACAAATGCTCCCGCTGATAGGTATCCCCTTCTTTCCATTGCAAAAAGATAACCTTCTGCACAAATAATTGGTCCTTTATCTAATCTTTCAATCAAATTCATTATTATGTATTTTCATAAAATAAAAGTTTTGGGAAATAAAATATAGATTTCAAAAAAAATATTTGTGAGTAATTTAATCAGATCTTCCAAAAAAAGTTATTCTGGCATTTTCAGATAATTCTATATTATTTTCTTCATTATAATTTAATGTCACTAATATACGAGATTGTTTATTTACTACTGGCGTTACTCTGTGAAGGTAATTTCTACCATAAAATAAAACTAATGTTCCTGGTTTTACTTGAAGTTCTTTAGGTTCATAAAGATTATTTATGATTTTATTTATTAGATTTATATCAATATAATTATTTTTATAATCTCTTCCTTCAGTTATATATTCAAAAGAACCTCCTTTTAAAGGTGATTGTATCATTAATGTAATTGCAAAAGATGCATTATCAAAATGCCATCCTAATTGTTGACCTTCTTGATAATAATTATAGTTAATTGATGATAATTTGTCACAATATGGAAATATATTTTGTAAATCTAAAATACGTACTAGAAAATTTTTAAAAATAGTAGAAGCGTAAAGAGTATTTAAGTCTGAATATTTATCTATTAAATCATGCGGAACACAGCCTTTATCACTAGTCATCAATACATTTAATGGGTCATCGATTTTTAAATCATTATTTTTTTTATTTAACAAAACTGTATGTTTTTGAGAACAATAAAAAGCTTGATGTTCAAGTTTTTTTGCTTCTTCTAAAATATTTTTAAGACTTTGATTGGTTAAAAAATTAGACAATACTAATAAAGAATTAGTATGTAATTTTTTTTTACATAAATTAACATAGTCATCATTATTAATAGGATGTTCAAGAAAGTTTATTATTTTTTTTATATCTAACATCATAAAGAATATTTTAAGTATATTTTTTATATTTTGGTAATTTATCTTTTATAGAATAATAATCTCTTTTATTGCTTATGTATATATGAGCACTAGTAGATAAATAAGTTGGATTTTTAAATAAACCTGCTGATATAGATATATTTTTAGAATTTTTTCTTTTATAAAATATACTTGCTCCACATTTATTGCAAAAACCTCTTTTTGCTTTTTTAGATGATTTGAACCATTTAAGGGTTTTTTTTGATATATAAACAATATTACTATCTTGTGTATTGGTGTAAGATGCGTAATTACCATGGGTTTTAGTACATTGTATACAATGACAATTAACAACAGATCTCATAATTCCTATAATTTTTAAATTCACACCTTTACACAAACAGCTGGCATTATAAGTTTTTTTCTTAATCATTTATAATTATTTCAAAATACATTAAATACTATTGATATCAATGGAATGGAATTTTGACAATACATACTTAAAATTACCTAAAATTTTCTTTACTGAAATTCACCCTGACTCATTAGTAAATCCTAAATTTGTATTGTTTAATAATGAAGTTGCAAAAAAATTAAATATTGAAAATAATATACAAAGTAAGAATGATATTCTTAAAATATTTTTTAATAATAAAAAATCAAAATATATTAAACCTTTTTCTCAAGCATACGCGGGTCATCAATTTGGTTATTTTACAATTTTAGGAGATGGACGAGCACATATTATAGGGGAAGTAATTTCAAAAAATAATGAAAGATTTGATATTCAATTAAAAGGATCTGGAAAAACACCATATTCAAGAAATGGAGATGGAAAAGCTACACTAGGTACAATGATTAGAGAATTTATAATTAGTGAATCAATGAATATTTTAGATATACCTACAACAAATTCTTTAGGAGTCATTATAACAGGAGAAGAAGTTTTAAGAGAAAAAATTGAAAAAGGAGCTATTCTTATAAGAATAGCAAAAAGCCATATACGTATTGGAACTTTTCAATATGCTAATATGTATGAAGACAAAAATTATATAAAAGAATTAACTAATTATACAATAGATAGACATTATCCAGAATTAATAAATAAAAAAAATAAAGTAGAAATATTTTTAGAAAAAGTAATGACAAAACAAATTAATTTAATAATAAATTGGTTAAGAGTTGGTTTTATTCACGGTGTAATGAATACTGATAATATGTCAATTGCTGGAGAAACAATAGATTATGGCCCTTGTGCTTTTATGGATGAATACAACCCTAATACAGTATTTAGTTCAATTGATCGTAATGGAAGATATGCATATAAAAATCAATCTAAAATAGTGTTATGGAATCTGTCTAGGTTTGCAGAATCAATTCTTTTATTATTAGATAGAGATGAAAAAATAGCTATTAAAAAAGCTCAAAAAATACTTAATAAGTTTCAAACTATTTATAGTCAAGGCTGGCTAAAAATGATGAAAAATAAATTAGGTTTAATTGAAGAAAATAAAAATGATATTAAATTAATTCAAGAATTATTAGATATTATGCACGTTTACAAGTTAGATTATACAAATACTTTTGTAGATTTAAATAATAATGAAATTAATAAACATAAACAATTTAAAACATGGATAGAGAAATACGATGAAAGAAAGGAAATGGAAAAAAAAGATAAGTTGTATTTAAAAAATATAATGAAAAAAAATAATCCTAAAATTATTCCTAGGAATCATATCGTTGCTAATTGTATTAAAGAAGCTGAAGAAAATAATTATAATTATCTTAGTGAATTCCTTGAATCTTTCAAAAAAACTTATGATGAAGTTGATTTTCCAGAAAGCTTAAAAAAATTACCTTCAAATGAAGAGAAGGTATTTCAAACTTTTTGTGGAACTTGATAAAGTTACTTAATAAATACATCTACTATAGATAATAAAATAATATGATGAGACATTTCAATAAAATTATAATTACATGAATTTATATGAAAGTTTACATTGCCTAATTTTGATAAAGGATTATTTACTTCAAATCCACTGAAAGTAATTAATTTAATGTTATTTTCTTTACAATAACTTGCTGCATTAACTATATTTTTTGACTTTCCACTACTACTAATTAAGATGTGAAGGTCTTTATTAGTACAATATGATTTTATTGATTCAGTGACCCAATTTTCATAACCATAATCATTAGCAAAACATGTAACTAAATTTGAATTATTAAATGTTGCAGATGGTATTCTTGATACTTTGGCAAAATCAACACTTACATGGCTAGCAATAGATGCGCTTCCACCATTAC
Source organism: Alphaproteobacteria bacterium MarineAlpha5_Bin5 (assembly GCA_002938205.1). Lineage (GTDB taxonomy): Bacteria > Pseudomonadota > Alphaproteobacteria > HIMB59 > CACPNW01. The sequence goes on along the minus strand of PTKZ01000011.1, from coordinate 18,070 downwards.
CAGTTATATAAACTTTTCCATTTTGGTTAATACAATTTTTTATTAAATTAACTGTTTCTTCAATATGTGAAGAATTTACAGTATTTAAAAGATCATAAATTGATTTATTATAATTATTAAAATAAACTTTGTAATCCATATTAATTTGATATCAGATTTCAATTAATTCTTATATATAAAAATCAAAATTTAAAACAATAAAATTTTTAATCTACAACAAGAAATTTATCTTTTATATTTTTTAGATGTTTATTTGTTTTAAAGTAAGTCTCTTCTGCCTCTTCTAAAGAAATTTCTTTAAATTTAAATTTTTTACCTGCTGGTAATTGTATTAATTTTCGAAAGTCATCCATTATAATAGTAACAATTTTAGGATATCCACCAATAGTTGGATGATCTGCTCCTAAAACTATAGGATTACCATCTCCTGGTACCTGGACAGAACCTTTTATAATGCCTTCAGAATCAATATTATAAGATGTAAATGGTTTTATAATATTATTTATTAATCTGACTCCAATTCTGTTTAAATTTTTTGAAATCGTAAACTCTTTTTTAAAAAATTTATCTATATCTTTAATTTTAAAATAATTCATTTGTGGACCTTTAATAACTTTAATAATATTTTGATTAAAATATTCTAAATTTTCTAATTTATAACTTTTACTTTTAATTGATGAATTTGCTTTTATTGTCTGATTAAATAATAATTTTTTTCCTTTATTTGCTCCAATATTAGCATTAATAATTGTTGAGTAAGAGCCATTTATTGAATTAGATAAAAAGCCATTTTTAACACATAAATAGCCGTAATTGCTATTTATGGTAGATTTAATATCAATTATATCATTCTTTTTTAAAAAATATGTTCTAAAACACTCTCCTTTAATATTTTTATCATTTATTATTAAATTAAAAGAAACATTACCTGTTATAACTAAGTTTAAATTTCCCGATACAATTTTTAGTTTTGGTCCAATAATTGCAAATTCCAGAGAAGGAGTATTTAATTTATTAAATAAAATTATATTTCCAATTTTAAATAAATAATCATCCATTACACCGCTTGTTGTTATACCAAGATGCTGGGAGGATAAAATGCCAAAATCTTGAAATGATGTCATCAAACCTTCTCTGAGAACTTTTAATTTAGTAATATTATTCATTTTTTAAGAAAATATTTTTTAGAAATTTTTTTGAATATAACTTTATCTCCTGGAGAAAAAAAAGTATTGAGATTAATAAATAGATTTTTTTTAATTTTTCCAATGATATTCCAACCACCTGGGCATTCATTAGGATATATAACTGTTAAATTATTTACTACACCAACAGATCCTGATGGAATTTTTAATCTTGGTGAAATTAATCTTGGAATATTTTTTTTGAAATTAGATACACCTAAAAATGGTAAACCTGGCATAAAACCAATCATAAAAACATGAAATTCAGTCTTTAAATGTAAATTGATAAAATCAGCAAAAGAAATATTTAATATTTTTTCAATAATATTTTTATCCAAAGCATATTCGTCATCATAGCAAATTTCAATTTTATGAATTTTATTATCAAACGATACAATATGATCATTATTTTTTAATTCATTTATAATTTTATTTGTTTCTTTTTTAAAATATGGGTCAAATTGTATTATTAATTTATTAAAAGATGGAATTATATTTTTAATAAATTTATAATTTTTTTTTTGTAAAAATTTAAAATGCGATAAAACTTTTTTATTTGTTTCAATATTTATAAAATTTCCATAATTTAACAAATATGATTGTTCACTAGTTTGATAATAAGTGCTAAACATTAATTTTATATAATTATACTATTAATAAGAATGGAATTAAATTTAAATTGTGATTTAGGTGAAAAATCAAATTATTATGATGGCAGAAATGATCATAATTTAATAAAAATAATTAATACTGCAAATATTGCATGTGGTTTTCATGCAGGAAATATAAAAGAAATTAAAAAAACAATATTAGATTCTAAAAATAACTCTGTTAGCATAGGTGCACACCCAAGTTTCAAAGATAAAGAAAACTTTGGAAGAAAAAGAATAAATTTAAGTCTTAAAGAAATTGATATATTGATTAATGACCAGTTAAATATTATTGATAAAATTTCTAAAAAACTTAATTACCCAATTACACACGTAAAGCCTCATGGAGCTTTAAATAATATGGCTTGTGAAAACTTTGAATTAGCAAAACAAATTGGTAATTCAATTAAAAAATTTAACGATAATTTAATTTATATGGTTTTACCAAAAACTGAAATGATTAATGCAGCAAAAAAAATTGAAATAAGATATGCATGTGAAATTTTTGCTGATAGAAACTATAATGAAGCAGGTTTGTTAATTGAGAGATCAGATCCAAATGCACTTATAACTGACCCTGAAAAAGCATTGGAAAACATATCAGAAATGATTGAAAAGAAATCTATTAAAACTTTATCTGGTAAATTAATTAAAACTGAAATTGATACCATTTGTATTCATGGAGATGGTTACAATGCTATTGAGATTGCTAAAAAAATAAAAAATGGATTGGAAACAAAAGGTATTGTTTTTAAACCCTTAAATAAATTAAATAAATTTCAATAAATATTTTTATATAATTTAAAATTTCTTGTCATATAAATAAAATTAAAATAATTTATATAATATGTTATTATTTAAGGGAATATTTTCTGGAATTATAGCAACTATTTTATTTGATGTTTTCAATTATGTAATCTCATACGCTTATTCAATTGAAAAACCAAAATGGAATTTAGTTGGAAGGTATTTTTTAGGCTATAAAAATAATGTTTATATTAGAACAAATATTAATGATGATGTTGAAGAAAATAACGAATTATTTTTTGGATATTTAATTCATTATTTAATTGGAATTATTTATGGAATTTTTTATGTGTTATTAAATTATATATTATTTGATTATCCTTCAATTTTACTTGCTTATATAATTGGTTTCTTAACAGTTTTAGGATCTTGGTGTTTTATGATGCCTTTTGCTTACAATTTAGGTTTTTTTGCATCAAAAAATGAAAAAAGATTTATATTGATGACACAAAATTTAATTGCTCACTTTGTTTTTGGTACAGGGTTATTTATTGGATATTATATTTTGTAAATGAACTATTCTGAAATTAAACTGTCAATTTTAGAAGCTAAAATAAAATCATTTTTAGATAATCCTTTTATTGCATGTGTATGAATCATAACTATACAATATCCCCAACCAAGAGAAATATCTGGGTGATGACCTTCTTCATCTGCTAATTTACCTATCATATTAGTAAAATCTAGAGCTTTTTTAAAAGATTTAAATGAATATTTTTTAAAAATCATCTTTTTTTCATCATTGGTATTCCATTCGATTAGAGAAGATAAATGTTGTGTAATTTCAGCGCTACTCATCTGTTTAGTTTTACCTGAACAAGGTTTGCATTTAAGTTTTGTGAAATCAGCATTCATAAATATTTAGCACCAGTTTGATTAAGTTCCATAGAATATAGGGAAGTCGTTGCTGTTACATACAAAATATTTCCCTCTTTACCACCAAATTCTAGATTTGAGACTAGTTCAGGTACAAGAATTTGACCAATTAGTTCATTTTTTGAATTAAAACATTTTATTGCTTTACCAGCGCTAGTCCATATATTTCCATCTTTATCACATCTAAAACCATCTGAAAAAAAAGGCTTAAAATCATAAACTAAATTTTTGTTTTGAATCTTATTATCAATGACATCATAAACAAATAAACATTTAATATTTTCTCCAGTATCTGAAATATATATTTTTTTTTCATCATTAGAAAAAGCAATTCCATTTGGCTTATTAAGTTCTTTAGTAATAACATCTAATTTATCATTTTTTGGATTGTATCTAAAAACATAGCATCCCGCATATTCTTTTTCACCTGGATATCCTTCGTAATCTGACAGTATACCATAAGGAGGATCGGTAAACCAAATAGTTCCATCTGATTTAACACATATATCATTAGGAGAATTAAATTTATTACCATTAAAATTATCTACTAGTACTGAAAGATTGAAATCGCTATCTGCTTTATAAACGCATCTGCCTCCATGAGAACAAGAAATTAAATTTCCATAATTATCAGTAGTATTACCATTACAGTAATTGGAAGGATTAAGAAATTCAGTTACTGTGCCTTTATCTAATTTCATCATTCTATTATTGGGTATATCACTCCATACTAAAATATCTTTTTGATTAATATAACAAGGACCTTCTCCCCACAAAGTACCTGTAAATTCTTTTTTAAATATATTTTTTTTAATATAAGAATTAAAAAGATTAGAATTTTCTACTGGTTCCATTTTTACATTTTTATATCGAAATGCAGCATTTTTTGGCTCTTGATCTGGAGGTAAGAATTTATAAGTATTCATTTATATTAATATTTAATTTCAAAACCTTTTTTTCTTTTTTCTTTATCTACTAGTTTATTTGGAAAATTTAAGTTTCTTAAATTTTCATTACATTTTTCTTCTAATCTTCTTATTATACTTGTGCTGAATGATTTTTTTCCATATTTTTTTAATCCTTCATTAAATATTTTTTTTATCAATTTACTAATATCTGCAGGAATATTAAATTTATTGGTTAATTTATCAAATAAACCAACATCTTTGCACACAAGATCCATTGTAAAACCTATATCAAAAGATCCATTAAGTATTAATTGAGATTCAGTCTCATGAACAAAACTATTACCAGAGCTAATTTTAATTCCATGATAAGCGGTATTTAAATCAATACCATATTTTTTACAAACCATTAATGCTTCTCCTAATGCTAACAAATTAGTTGAAGCTAAAAAATTAGTTACAACTTTTAAAGTAGAAGCATTGCCTAAATCACCACAATATAAGATTTCATAGCCCATAGATGATAAAAGTGGAAGAGCTCTATTAAAATTTTTTCTTTTACCTGCTGCTAAAACAGCAATATTGCCAGTTTCTGCTCTATGCTCTCCCCCAGTAATTGGAGCTTCCAAAGTTTGTGTGCCTTTGTTTTCACATAATTTTGACAGTCTTTTCATTTCACCTTCATCTGTTGTGCTCATTTCTATCCACAAATGTTTTTCAGTCATAAATGGAATTGCTTCTTTAATAACATCATTAATTGAATTTGGAGATGGTAAACATGTTATAAATATTGTTGTATTTGATATTATTTCAGAAACTGAATCACAAAGTATTGATCCTTTTTTTATTAGTTTTTTTGAAGTTTGTTTATCTAAATCATATATGTACAAAGTAAAACCATCTAAAAGTAAATTATTAGCAAGTTTAGAACCTACATTACCTAAACCAATAAAACCTATTTTTTTATCTTTCAAATTTCAATCTCCATCCCATCATAACCTGGCAAAATATTTTCAGGACATTTTGAAAGTAATTTCTTTTCATCTATTAAAGCTGTCATATGAGTAAAAATAGTCTTTTTTGGCTTGATATAATCAATAAATTCCATAACTTGATTAAATCCAGCATGTGAAGGATGTGGATCATCTCTTAATAATCCAACAATCCATAAATCTAAATTTTTTAATTTATCTAAATCATTATCATAAAAATGTTTTATATCAGTTGAATATGCAAAATTATCAATTCTAAAGGTTTGAACATCAATCGATCCATGATTATGTTTAAAGGTATTAATTTTTATATCTTCAATAAAAAATTCAGAAAGTAAATCATATGCCTTCATGAATGGTATATATTCTTTATCACCTTGAAATATATACTTATAAAAACTAATAATCTTTTCCTTTATATGAGTTGGAAAGTATGCTGGAATAATTTTTTTATTAATTAAAGACATAGCTCTCATATCTGGAAGACCGCCAATATGGTCACTATGTTCATGTGTAAAAAGAACTGCATCAATATTTGTGCATTTTGCTTTATATAATTGCTCTCTTAAATCAGGACTAGTGTCGATCAATATGTTAGTATTTTTATAGTTAACTAATACTGATGAACGTGTTCTAAAGTTATGTGGGTTATTAATATCTATATTGCCATTTCTTTGCCAAGCCAATGGAGAGCCAAAAGATCCTCCGCATCCTAATATTCTAATCTTCATTCAAAATGATTATATCGTTTTGCTTTAGAAAACAATTTGTAAAAATTATTGTCAGTAATTTCAATAAAATCATTTAAAGAAATAGAGTAAAAATTAGCCAAATATTCTGCAATATATTTTATAAAAGAAGGTTCATTTTGCTTACCACGCATAGGAATTGGCGCTAAAAAAGGACTATCTGTTTCAATTAATAAATGATCTAGAGATGCATATTTTATAATTTTTCTTAATTCATTTGCATTTTTAAATGTAACAATTCCTGAAAGAGAAATATAATAGTTATTTTCAAGACAAAAATTTAACAAATTTTTTGACCCACTAAAACAATGAAAAACAATAGAAAGATTATGATTTTTTTGATAATATTTTATAACTTCAATAATTTCCTTTTCAGAGTTTCTTTGATGTATAATTAAAGGCAAAGCAGATTCAATCGATCCTTCAATATGTATTTCAAAAATTTCATATTGTTTTTTTTTAAATTCTGTTGAATGATAAAAATCTAATCCAGTTTCACCCAAACCTATAACTTTTGGATGATTTATATTTAATAAAATATCATTTAATGAAAATTTAGAGTTAGATTCTATTTCTTGAGGATGTAAACCATAAGAAATATAAATATTTTTATATTGATTAATAATTTTAATATGTTCATCAAATTCAATTGGATTTGTATTTATAGATAAAATGGAAGTAACATTATTATTTTTTGCTTTAAAAATAATATTTTGAATATCTTCTTTTATATTTTTAAAATTAAGATGACAATGTGAATCAATCACAAATTTATACGAGGAAAAATAGGTTTAGGATTAGAGATTTCAATATCATGATCGAGTAATTTATTAAAATTATTAAAACTAATACAATCAAAATTATAATTAAAAATTTTTAATACTTTAGTTGAACTTTCAGTAATAACTGGGAGAAGCATAATAGTGGATTTAATTATAATATTGCATATTAAAAAAAGAACTACTTTCATTCTTTCTTTATCAGTTTTTATTAAAGTCCATGGAGCTTGAGAATCAACATAAACATTGGTTTCAGAAAGTAAATCAAATATACTTCTTAACGCTTTATCAATTTGTTGAATTGACATTTGTTCATGATAATTTTTAAATTTTTCTTCAAATAATTTAATTAATTTATTATCAACTTTATTAAAATTTAAAGTTTGGTTAATTCTTCCATTACAATTCTTAATTATAAAAGTGCTAATTCTTTGAACTAAATTACCATAGTTGTTTGATAAATCAGCATTCACCCTTTTAGATATTGCATTTTTCGAAAAATCTCCATCATTACCAAAAGGAATCTCACGAAATAAAAAATAACGTATCTGATCTAATCCATATTCTTTTATAATACTATAAGGATCGATAACATTACCTAAAGATTTAGATATTTTATTTCCTTCATTAGTCCACCAACCATGTGCAAAAATTTTTTTTGGTGGATCTAATTCTGCAGCCATTAAAAATGCAGGCCAATAAACAGCATGAAATCTTAAAATATCTTTTCCAACAATGTGCACTCCTGGCCAATATCTATTAAAACTACTATTTTCTTTATTTGGATATCCTAATGCAGTTATATAATTACATAGAGCATCTATCCAAACATACATTACATGTTCTTTATCCTCAGGTACAGGTACACCCCAACTAAAAGTTGTACGTGAAATTGATAAATCTTTTAAACCACCTTTTATAAAGCTTAATACTTCGTTATATCTTGATTTTGGAGAAATTAATTCTGGGTTATTTTCATAATATTCAATTAATTTATCTTGCCATTTAGATAGTTTAAAAAAATAACTTTTTTCCTTAACCCATTCTACAGTAGATCCCGAAGATGTTTTATAATCATTACCATCTTTAATCAAATCTGATTCAACATAAAAAGCTTCATCTCTAATAGAATACCAACCTTCATAATTTGATAAATAAATTTGATTATTTTTTTTAAGTTTTTGCCAAAAAAATTGCACACCTTCAATATGTCTTTTTTCTGTAGTTCTGATAAAATCATTTATTTCACATCCTAAAAAAGGAATGAGTTTTTTAAAATTTTCAGACATTTGATCAACAAATTTTTTTGATGTAGTAGATGAATTTAATGCTGCTTTTTCTACCTTTTGACCGTGTTCATCTGTACCAGATAAAAAAAATACATCTTGATTATTTAGTTTTTGGAAACGTGAAAGAATATCACAAGCTATAGTGGTATAAGCATGACCTATATGAGGTACATCATTAACATAGTAAATAGGAGTTGTAATATAAAAAGGCATAATTTATTCAATTTCTGAAAAAAAATTTAATAAAAAAAATTTTTTATCAAGATTATATGTGAATAAATCATTTTCGTTTTTTATCAAGTATTCTAGCTTTTTTATTATTGTTTTTTGAGAAATGTTTTCGGACCGAATGATCAATTTTTTTATTTTATTTGATACAAACTGATCGAGAGCATTCATATCTATTTTTATTTTACTTAAATTCAATAAAATAAACTTTAGAACAGAAATATATGTTTGAAATTTTTCATTTTCAAATTCGGAAATTTTTGAAGATAATTCAATATTCTTTTTAGATAATGGAACTTTACTAGCCACTGAATCAACAGTGTCATCAAAAATATCTATAATTTCCTTATCATCAAATTGAATTGCAATTCCTGGAGAACCATTAGAAATATCATATAAAAATTTAATATTTTCTAAATTATTTTTACCAAATTGATCTTTTAAAATTAATTGAAAATTATCAAAAGTATGATTGTGAAATTTAATTTTTAAACATCTGGATCTAATTGTTGGTAATAATGATGAAAGTTGGTGTGAAATTAGAAAAAAAAATGTATTTTTTTTTGGCTCTTCTAATAATTTTAAAATACTATTTGATGCGTTTAAATTCATTTCATCTGCACTATCAATTATAACTACTTTAATCAAATCCTCTATAGATGATGATACATATGAAAAATTTTTTAAATTTCTAATTTGATCAATTGTAATATATTTTTTAATTTTTTTTGTTTTTTCATCTATTTCTCTAGATAAATATTTAACATTTGGATGAGAATTTGTATCAATTAAATTTAAATGATGATCTAAATTATTTGATTGAATAGACATTGTAAAAATTTCTTTAATAAATAATTTTAAAAAATAATTTTTACCAATTCCTTTTTGTCCAGATATTATTATTGAATTGTTTAGATTATTTTTTTTATAACTATTTATTAAATATTCTCTTTCTTTATCAAAACCAATAATGCTATCCATTACTTTAAATTTAGGTTTTTTAAAATTTGATTATGTATTGTTTGTTTAGAAAGAGAGGCATTTAAATGAATAAACCTTTTATTTTTTGAAACTTTTGCATAACCAATATTAACTTTTTCATGAAATAAACGATTCAATTTATCATATTTGTTTTTAGATTTTCTTTTTTTTAAGCGATTAATAATTTTAGAAGTAGTTAAATTAAATAAAAAAGTTTTATGAGGTAAAAAATTATTTAATAATACTTTGTGAAGGTTTTGAGCTTTTTTAATACCAAAATTATTAACATAACCTTGATAAACAAATGTTGAATCGGCATATCTATCTGAAATAACTATTTTACCTTTTTTCAAGTTTGGTAACAAAATATTATTTATGTGATGTGATCTAGCAGCCATTAATAACATTATTTCTTCTAAAAGATTAATAGAAGAATCTTTATTTAGAATCAAATTTCTTAACTTTTCCGAAAGCTTTGTACCACCTGGTTCTCTAGTAATTTTGAAAGGAATTTTCTTTTTAATTAAAAATTTTTTTAATAATATAATTTGTGAAGATTTACCACTAGCCTCAGGGCCTTCAAAGGTTATGAATAAACCTTTAAGATTATTCATCTAGACTTGTTCCAAAAATTAAATATTTAATAGCTGCAAATATTTTAAATAATGGATTAATTTTACCTACATTTTTTTCTGCTACTAATGATATATTTAAATCAGGTTTTCCATCTATATTAATTATTAATTTACCGTATTCTTGTCCTTTATTAATAGGAGCGGCAATTGGCTTGGTGTAATGAATTTTAGAAGATAAAAACTGTAATTGATCAAAAGATAATTTTGATATAATTTTTTCACTGCTTATTAGTTTAATTTTAGTTTGATTGCCTAGCCAAACATCTACTTCTTTAACAAATTGATTTTTTTCCAATAAAACTTTTTGTGTAGTTTGATTAAAAGCCCAATTAATTAAATTAGAAGCTTCGTTCATTCTTGATCTAGTGCTATTAGTACCATTGATTACAGTTGTTATTCTTCGCTGATTTCTTAAACTAGTTGCAGCAATACCCCATCCTGATTTTTTAGTATAACCTGTCTTCAAACCATCTGTACCATCTAAATTATCAAGCAATTGATTTCTATTTGGTTGTTTAATTCCATTGTAAGTGAAATCTTTTTCAGAAAAATATATATATAATTCAGGAAAATCTTTTATTAAAGCATTTGATAGTATAGCAATATCATAAACAGTTGAATAATGATTATTTGCAGGCCAACCAGAAGAATTTATAAAATTTGTATTATGCATATTTAATTTTTTTGAATATACATTCATTAATTTAGAAAAATCATTTTCTGTTCCTGCTAAACATTCAGCTAAAGCTACTGAAGCATCATTTCCGGATTGTATAATGATTCCACGTAATAAATCATCTAAAGTTACATAATCATCAATTTCTAAAAAAGTTCTTGAACCTCCCATTTTATAGGCTTTAGCAGAGACTCTACATTTATCTGTAATTGATAAATTAGTATTTTTAATTCGATCAAAAGCAACATACACAGTCATAATTTTAGTCATTGAAGCAGGTATGATTTTTATTTTGGAATTTTTTTCAAATAAAACTTCATTTGAATCAAAATCCATTACAATTGCTTGCTCAGCCTTTGTATCAATTGCTAAAATATTTATTGGATAGAAAATAATAGTACAAATTAAAATTATTAGTTTGTTTAGATGCACAAAGATACTCATAATTGATAAATAAGACTAAACTTAGACTACTCCAAAATTAATTTTGTATTCTTATACCCTTTCGTTACAAATGATGATACTAATTTGTTGGCTAGTTCATTATCAAGAGGTCCTAGTATTAAATTATATTGTGAACCTTCAGATTCACTTGTATACTTTAAATTTAATTCTAAACTTTCTAAAATATCATTAATTTCTTGATAACTATTAAAATTTTTAATTATTAAGTATAAATCTAAATTTTCAACAGGTTCCAAATCTAATTGTATTGGTTGTTCTACATTTATTATTTTTATTTTATCATCTTGAACATCATTTAAATTTGAAATTAATACTTTATCTGTTGGGGCTGATTCAACTGTTTCATTAAATAAAGGTTCATTCATGGAATTAGTTACATTTTTCCACTGCTTACTAGCGTCAGAATTAATTTCTATTCTTACTTTTGCAAATTTATTTTTATAAAAACCAAGTAATTGTGCTACCTTTCTTGAAACTTGTATTATGGTACCATTTTCTTGATGTCTATCAATAATTTTTAAAGTTATAGATAAGCCGTTTTCTATATTTGTAACTTTAACTATACTTGGCAAAGGTAAAGTATTGTGTCTTCCTAAAAGTTCAGTAACTTTATTTCTATCATTGTTAAGTGTTTTACTGTTGTGTAATTCTTTACCATAAAATGTAGCTAAACCTACTTCTGAATAATTGTAATTTTCTTCTGGTATATATTTAACACCATCAACAAAAAAAGGGTCACCAATCAAATAAAATATTGTATTATTTTTAACTGTTTTTTTAGAATCTTCCTTTGGTTCATTGGTTATTAATTTCTTTTCTACAATTTTTTTTGTTTTTTGGATAACTTTTTCAAGTTCATTTTTTTGCGCAGGTTCACAACCAATAAATATAATTAATACTAAAATTTTAATTAATAATTTGATCACTTAACAGTCCAATTGAAATAGCATAATAAGAAGAGCAATTGTAATATAATAAATTTTTATAATTTGGATATACTAAAAACATTCTGCCTTCTATTCCATCTGGTGCAACTAATCGAGCTTCTAAATCAGTCCTTTGTGGTAAAATTTTATTATCCACTGTTTTAAATCCCAATTTAGACCATTCAGGTAGCGATTTTGGTATTGATCTACTTTTAACTGCACCGCATCCTTTTGGATTATCTTGTTTTAAGGAAGAATATATTTGATCTATATTTGCTGGTGGAATAACCTCCCTACCCCATGTACTATTAATTAACCAAGGATTTTTATCTATTGAAGTAAGATAGTTTGCAATACTGGCAAAACCATCTGCTTTACTATTCCAAATATCTATTCCGTTACCATCCCAATCATATGCACTTTCTAAAAATGTTGTTGGTATCATTTGAGTCATACCTACAGCCCCTCCCCAACTGCCAATAAGTTTTCCAGAAGGCACTAAATTTTCATCTAATATTCTTAGAGCTGCAAATAATTGTTTTTTATAAAAATCACTTCTTCTTCGATCAAAAGCTAAAGTTGTAACAGCAGTAATTGTATCAATCTTGCCTTGATTTCTTCCATAATAACTTTCCATTCCTAACACTGACACAATAAACCTAGGTTGTATTCCGAAGTGTTTACCGATTTCATTAAGCAGTTTATTTTCATCATTTAATAAATTTTTGCCAATTATGATTCTAGCTTTATCAACACGATAATAAAGATATTCTTTTAGGGTGATAGTTGATTCAGGCTGACATCTATCTCTTAAAATTATTTTTTTTTGGGGTTCTACTTTATCTAATGTTTTGTTAATTGTTTCTTTACTAATACCTAAGTCACTTGCTTCAATTTTAATATTATTTAACCATTTATCCCATTCTTGTTCAGATGGCATTTCAGGTTTTACACAATCCTTTGCTAATAAATTAAAAGAAATAAATAAAAAGAATATAAGTCTAAAAATCATAATTAAAAATAACAAAATAAATCCAAATTCGTAAGTATTATTATTATCTTATATTTTGACATTAATTTGTTCAAAGTATAATAAATCCTTGGTTTAGGAGAGATGGCTGAGCGGTTGAAAGCACCGGTCTTGAAAACCGGCAACGGGGCGACTCGTTCGTGAGTTCGAATCTCACTCTCTCCGCCAGGAAAATTACATTTGATTACTTGATTTCTTCTATAATTTTTTTTGAAATTTCGAATCTATTCTCTTTTAAGTCACCCTTGAAATCATAAAAAATTTTCTGATCTGGTCTCAAAATATATTGATTGTTTCTAATCATTGACAAATCTAATAATTTTTTTGGATTGGTAGGTAAATTTTTGTAAAAACCTATTACAATACCTTTTCTGCTAAATTCAAGTTGATCAATATTATATTTAAAACAAAGTATCTTAAGTTCTATTAAGCTGAATAAGTTTTCTAGTTGTTTTGGAACTTTTCCAAATCTATCTCGAAGTTCAATAATTAAACTTGATAGTTCTTTATTATCATTAATGTTTGAAATTCTTTTATATATAGAAAGTCTTAAATCAAGATCATCGATATAATCTTCTGGTATAAATATTTCTTCAGGAATTCTTATAGTGGGTTGAAAAATACTTTTTGCTTTATATTCATTTGATATTTTTTGTTTCTGTAATATTATTTCATCCTCTAACATTTGATGATATAACTCAGTACCTATCTCCCTAATAAAACCACTTTGCTCTTCACCAATAATAGATCCACCCCCTCTTATTTCTAAATCTTGGGAGGCAATATTAAATCCAGATCCAAGCGCATCAGATGAATTAATAATTGATAATCTTTTTTTAGAGTTATCTTTAAGTTCATTATCTTTATAGGTCATGTAAGCATAACCTCTTCTAGTAGAACGACCAACTCTACCTTTTAATTGATAAAGAGTTGCTAGAGAAAATAAATTGGATCTATAAACTATTATAGTATTTACATGGGGAAGGTCTAACCCGTTCTCAACTATATTTGTACTAACCATAAGGGGAACTTCTTTATTATAAAATTTTGAAATTCTACTTTCCAATAATGAAGGAATTAATTGGCCATGAGTTACTACATATTTAATTTTTGGTAATCTAATTTTTAAAAATTTTTCAATAAAAGGTATATCTTTCTTTCTTGGTGTTACAAAATAAACACCATTTTTTCTTCCATAAACTTCTCTTTTAATTGCTTCTGAAATTGTTATTTCATCAAAATTAGATACATAACTTCTAACTGCTAATCTTTCAAAGGGTGCTGTCAGTATTAAACTCAAATCTCTCACACCTGACAAAGACATAGAAAGCGTTCTAGGTATTGGGGTTGCAGATAATGCTAATACATGAGCATTTGGTGCAATTTCTTTAAATTTTTCTTTTTGTAAAGTGCCTAATTTTTGCTCTTCATCATAAATGATTAAACCCAGTTTTTTAAATGACAATTTATCATTTAGTAACGCATGTGTACCAATTAAAATATCCACTTTCCCTTCGGCACAATTATTATAGATTTTTTTTATTTCTTTATTTGGAATAAGACGAGATATTTCAGAAATTTTAATATTAAATAGGCTAAATCTTTTTTTAAAATTATTAAAATGTTGTCTTGAGAGTAAAGTTGTTGGTACAAAAACAATGGATTGAATATTAGATTTAGCTGCAAGAAACAAAGCTCTTATAATTACTTCTGTTTTACCAAAAGCAACATCACCTACTATCAGTCTATCACTTGGAATATTCTTTTTGAAATCATTTATAACATCGTTAATTGCATTTATTTGATCTTCTGTTTCTATATATGGAAATGTACTACAAAATTTGTCATATTCTTGGTTATTGATATCAATTTGAAATGATTTAGCTTGAAGTCGTTTTGATGCAATTCTAATTAATTTTTTTGCAGCATCTTTAATTTTCTTTTTGGCTTCAGCTTTTCTTTTTTGCCAACTAGAGGCACCTAATTTATCTAAATTAATATTGTTTTCATCTACATTTCCATATTTTGTAACATAATTAAGGTTTTCAACAGGTAATAAAAGTTTTTGGTTATCAGCAAATTCTAACTCTAAACAATCATGTATAGAATCGTCTAAATTAATTTTTTTTATATTATTAAATCTACAAATACCATAATCCGAATGAACAAGTAATGATCCTTGAGATAATTTATTTAATTCTTCAAAAAAAAATTTATGTTTTTGTTTATTAATAGATGGTTTAACAACTAAAGAATATCCAAATATAGTTTTTTCATTGATGTATATCAAATTATTAATTTGAAAAGATTCTTCAATACTTAAGATAGTAATGAATATTTTTTCATCAGATAAATTTTCTGTACTTTGAATTTCAATTGGAGAAATAAATATATTTTCATTAATAATTTTAAATACTTTTTCTAAAGATCCTTTAGAACTACAACAAATAATAATCTTATTTTTTTTAGAATTAATATGAAAAAATTTCTTAATAAAATTAAAATCAATTTCTTTCCTAATAGATGAAATATTATTTACTTTTTTTATGTTAGAGTAAATAAAACCTTCATTATAAAATGGAGAAAATTTTTTAATTTCAAAATTTTTAATTTTTTTTTCAAAATATGTTTGATTTATAAATAAAAAACTTGGTTCCAAATAGAAACTATCACTAGATTTCTTTCTAGCATCATAATAATCATTTAAGTTTTCTATTTTCTCTTCAAATAATTCATTTATATCATTATGAATTAGTAATTGAATATCTTGAAAGTAATCAAATATAGTATCTAGTTTCTTATAAAACAAAGGTAAATATTGTTCGCCTCCAGATGGATTAATACCTTCTGAAAATAAATGATAAATTTGACTTTTTCTGTAATCTGCAAATTTATCTCTAAAATTTGCTCTAAATCTTTCTATATTTTGTGAATCAATAATTAATTCACTACTTGCATCAATTGTAAAATTTTCCAATGAAGATTCACCTGTTCTTTTTTGAGTAATTGGATCAAATTCAAATATTGATTCGATTTCATCATCAAATAAATCTATTCTTATAGGTTTATCAAATTTAGGTAGAAAAATATCAACTATTGATCCTCTTATAGAAAATTCAGATTTATGTCTGACAATTGAAGTTTTGTCATAACCTAATTTAACTAGTAAAGTTAAAATTTTATGAATTTTAAATTTAGAATTTTTAGAAATTTTAATTAAATTTTTATTTAATTCATTTTTAGGTATCGTTTTTTGAATAATTGCATTTATTGTTGTTAAAAAAATAAATTTCTTATCTTGATTAGCATTAAGATAATTTAATGTTTTTAATCGTGATGTTTGTATTTCTTTAGATGGAGAAATATTATCATAAGGTATTTGATCCCAGGCTTTATAAAGTAATATTTCTTCATTTGGTAAAAGCCAAAATAATTTGTTATAAATATTAGTAATCTCCCTATCATCTTTTCCAATATAAACTATTGAATTTTCATTATTTTTAAATATTTCAAAAATAATGAATGCTTCTGTTTTTTCAAAAATGGGCCCAATAGACTTCATTTATATTTTATCTATTTTTGCAAAAAGATTTTTAAATTTCAGATTTGGTTTAAGCTTTTTAGTTAATATTTGATAAATTTCGCCATCTGAATAAAAATCAAAAAGAGACTTTAATATATCTAGCTCCTTTTCATTAAATTCTTCCAAATTTTTTATGAAGTACTTTTTATATAGTATATCGGTTTCTTTTCTTCCAGAATAGATAGACCTAAATTTAATTATTTTTTTTAGTGAATTTAATGTCATATGATTTTTAATATAATATAGTAAAAAAACTATTGTTATTTATGAGACCTGAACATTTAAACTTATTACTCTCTCCAATCAATAAATTAAAGGGTGTTGGCCCAAAAATAGAAAGTATGATTAATAAGTTAGGTATATATTTAAACATTCATTTCTTATGGCATTTTCCTTATAAAATCATTGAAAGAAAATATTATGAAAATATTCATGCTGCTCCAATAAACGATCTAGTTACTCTAAAAATTGAAGTATTAAAACACTATCCATCAAAATTTAGAAGACAACCATATAGAGTGAGTTGTTTAACAAATAACACTCCAATTGACATAGTTTATTTTCATGCAAGACATCCTATGATTAGATCTGTCTTACCTTTAAAAAGTGTTAAAATGGTTTCTGGAAAATTAGAATATTTTAGAAATAAATTTCAAATAACACATCCAACTAATATTGAGAATATATCAGAATCAAATTTAATTAAAGAAAAAGAGTCAGTTTATAGTCTTACAACAGGATTAAACTTGAAAAATTTTATCAAAATTTCAAATCAAATTATAAAATTATTGCCAAACCAACGAGAATGGATAGATAATAAAATAATAGAAAAATATAATTTTGAAAACTGGAAAGAATCTATAGAAAAATTACACAACCCTCAAATTGAAAACACATTTAATGAAAAAAATAATTTTAGAAGAAGATTGGCGTTCGATGAATTATTTGCTCATCAATTAGCTATTTGTATCATTAGAACTATAAATAATAAAAAAAAATCTTTCCCTTTTAAAAATAAAAATAAATTAAAAAAAGAATTAATAAATAATTTAGATTTTAAATTAACAAATTCTCAAATAAATGTACTGAATGAAATACAAACTGATCTGGAATCTAATATTCAAATGGTAAGATTATTACAAGGAGATGTTGGATCAGGCAAAACTATTGTTGCACTTTTGTCAATGTTAACTGTGGTTGAGTCTGGATATCAAACAGCTCTAATGACTCCTACTAGCATTCTTGCCTATCAACACTTTGAAAATATTGCAGAATTAATAAAAAATTTATCTGTTAATATTGAAATTCTAACAGG
>PTKZ01000010.1 GCA_002938205.1 Alphaproteobacteria bacterium MarineAlpha5_Bin5 | reverse complement strand
GGAGGATTCGAACCTTCGACCCTCGGTTTAGAAAACCGATGCTCTATCCACTGAGCTAAGGGCGCTTAATTATTATTTATCATACTATTAATAAGAAAAGAAGTTTTAATAAATTAGTGAGTCCAAGGTTCCTTACGATTATAATCAAAATTTGATGCATAATTTTTAGGTTTTATTTTTCTATTTTTTGATTCATAAACAAAATATTGATGATTATTCTTTTTTGCCCATTCTATTGCTTGTTCTTTTGTTTCAAAAAAAATCTTTATTTGTGACTTTGTATCTAAAGAGCTATTCCAACCCATAAGAGTATCTTTTATCTCATCTACTTCAGAAATATATTCAGCTAACCATAATTTTGTTTTAGCCTGACCTGACTGCATAGAAGTTTTAGAAGGTTTGTAAATTTTAATTGTCATATTTATTTTCCTAATTCAAAATATTTATCTTGAAAGTTATTATACAATTTACCAGAGGAATAAATATTATTTTTAAATTTTTGAGTCTCAAAAATAACTTTCGTCAAATAAAAATCCCCTAATTGGATCTTTGAAAGATAAAAATCATCTTCATTATCCTCAATTTTATTTAAGGAAATACTTATAAACTCCAACCAAGTGAAACCTACAGCAACAAGAGCAAATATATTTAAAAAATCTACAGCATGTGAATTAATTTCTTGAGAGTTTGTAACATCTATTTGTTTAATAAAATTGATACATTCCCGTAAGTCATTATAAGATGGTTCAAACAATCTGATAAATTTATCCATCTTTGAGTTGTCTTTATGTTTATCTAGAAATTTATTAATAACATCTAGATATTGATTGATAATTAATCCATCATGAATATTAAATTTTCTACCAATTAAATCTAATGCTTGAATCCCATTTGTTCCTTCATAGATCGGTGTAATTCTTGCATCACGAACTAATTGTTCCATTCCATGATCAGTAATATATCCATGACCACCATATATTTGTAAAGCTTGATTAGTAATTTCCATAGACTTGTCAGTTGCAAAAGATTTTAAAATAGGTGTTAACAAAGCTATCAAATTTTCAGAAGATTCATTTAATTGTTGATTTTGATTTGTGTCTATTAAATCAAAAGCATGACCTGCTTTAATCATTAATCCTCTAATTCCATCATTCATCGATTTCATAAACATTAAGTTTTTTCTTATTTCTGGATGAACAATAATTGGATCAGCTATATTTTCACTTTCAGATAACTTACCTTGAAGACGTTCTTTTGCGTAATGCAATGATGATTGAAATGCTGTCTCTGAAAGACCAATGCCTTGAATGCCTACAAATAATCTTGCGCCATTCATCATAATGAACATAGCCTTCATCCCTTTATTTAAATCACCAACTAGCCACCCTTTTGCATCTTCATAATGCATTACACATGTCGGACTTGCTTTAATTCCCATTTTCTTTTCAATTGATCCACACTTAACATTGTTTGGTTTATCAAGGGTGCCATCTTTATGAGGAAGTATTTTAGGGACAAGAAAAAGACTTATGCCTTTAATTCCTTTAGGTGCATTTGGTGTTCTTGCTAAAACTAAATGTACTACGTTCTCACTTAAATCATGTTCACCACAAGTAATAAATATTTTTGTTCCTGTAATATTATAAGACCCATCATCATTGAGTATTGCCATGGTTTTACTTAGACCAAGGTCAGTTCCACACTGCGGTTCTGTCAAATTCATGGTCCCTGTCCATTTGCCAGAAGTTAAATGCGGAAGATATAATTGTTTTAATTCATCAGCTGCACTTTTCTCAATTGCATCGATTGCATTAGCTGTTAAACCTGGATAGAGGCCAAAAGACATGTTTGTAGAACTGACCATTTCATCCAAAAACATATTCATAATATATGGAAGTTCTTGACCGCCATATTTTTCTTTCACTTTTATACCTTGCCAGCCATTTTCAGAAAAAACTTTATAAGCTTCCTTAAAACCTTTCGGTGCTATAACTTTACCATTTTCAAATACACATCCTTCATAATCACCTATAGCATTTAGTGGTAAAAGAGTTTCTTCACACATTTTAGAAGCTTCTTCTATTATCATTAAAAGATCATCAATCTCTAAACTTCTATCTGTTAAAACTTTATTATTATTTAAATCTAAAAAGTCTTCTAGTAAAAATCTATATTCTCTGACTGGCGTTTTATAAACTTGCATAATTATACAACTTTTTCTAACACTGTTGCAATACCTTGGCCAAGGCCTATACATTGGGTAGCTAAAGCATATTGTTTATTTTGTTTATTCATTAGATAGGCTGCTTTAGCAGTTATTCTAGCTCCAGTTGCGCCTAGTGGATGACCAATTGCAATTGCCCCTCCTTCAATATTAACTTTATCAGGATTAATGCGGAGTTCCTTTATACAAGCAATTGATTGTGACGCAAAAGCTTCATTTAATTCTACTATATCTATATCATTAATATCTAATTCTGCTCTTTTTAGAGCTTTTAAAGATGCTCCAATTGGACCTAATCCCATTAATTCTGGAGGGCATCCATTAATTGCTGTAGATTTAATTCTTGCTAAAATAGGAAGATTATTTGAGATTGCATATTCTTCTTCGCATACCAAAGTTGCTGACCCACCATCTGTTAGAGGTGAAGCGGTACCAGCAGTAACTGTTCCATTCTGATCAAAAACTAATTTAAGGCCATCTAAAATTTCTTGATTAGTGTTTGGTCTTATTGCATCATCAGTTAATACTTCAGTTTCTAGATTTTTAATAACTGTAATTTCTTCATCAAATAAATTTGATGATTGAGCTTTAAATGCCTTAGAGTGGCTTTGAATTGCAAATTCTTGTTGTTCTTTTCTGGATATATTAAATTTATTGGCAACATTTTCTGCTGTAAGCCCCATTGATAAATAAACATTTGGTTGGTCTTTAATGAGATTTGGATGAGGAGAGTAATTTAGTCCATTAATTGGCACAGATGTCATTGACTCTATACCACAACAAATAAAAACTTTACCTGCATTCATTGAAATTGCACCAGCTGCACTATGAATTGCTTGCATGGATGATCCGCACCAACGATTAATTGTCATTCCTCCGACATGTTCAGGCATACCAGTCATAAAGGAGACTATTTTAGCAATATTGTAACCTTGAGCTCCTTCAGGATAAGCACAACCTGCTATAATATCCTCTATATCTTCTTTATTAATTTTTGTTGTCTTGAGTAATTCATTAATTACTTGAGATAAAATATCCTCAGGTCTTACGCCAGCTAACAAACCTTTATTTGCTATTGTGAAAGGCGATCTTTTAAATCCAACTAAAACTGCATTCTTCATTAGAAGTCCATTAATGAGTGTATCTTAACTCCTTTTTCTTGAAGTTTTTTATTACCCTTCAATTGTGGAAGGTTAATAATAAAACCTGCTCCAACAATATTTTTATTTTCAAACATATTAATTAAATCAATCGCTGCAATTGCCGTACCTCCAGTTGCGAGCAAATCATCTATAATTAATAAATTTTTATGATTATCGAGTGCATCCTTATGAATGTGCATCTCAGTTGAACCATATTCTAAAGTATAAGAAACTTTAAAGGTTTCTCCTGGAAGTTTATCAGGTTTTCTTAAAGGTATGAAAGCAGCACCTATATTATATGCTATTGCTCCTGCCATGATAAATCCACGTGATTCAATACTTAAAACAGCATCTATCTCTTTGTCTTTCCAAGGATCTGTCATTTCATCTATTACTCTTTTAAAATGTCCAGAGTCTTGCAATAAAGTTGTTATATCTCTAAATTTAATACCTTTGACTGGGTAATCTAAAATAGTTCTTACATATTCTTTCATTTAAAATTTCTCATTTCATCTACATTAAATAAAGTAACAGGCGCGAAATTTGAAGAACAATCATAAGTAATTGTATAGGGATAATTATTAAATGCTTGTGTTATTTTATCTCCTAGATTTAATTCTTTTTCAAAATATTTAATCATTAATTTATTTGGATTAGCATGAGGTGCAATTTTTCTTAAATATTTAATATTTTGATCAATTTTTGAAGGGTTTTCTCTACATAAAAGATAAGTTGCTGTAGCCATAGATCTGGATACTCCACACCAACAATGTATGACTATATCTTCTTCAGGAATCCAATCGTGAGTAAAATTAATAATTTCACTAATATGATCTTCATTTGGTGGTAGTTGAGGAATTTCATCAGTATTGTTTCTGAATATATGGTTTTCATTACTAATTTTAATTATATCATCAAAGCCAAGTTTTAAATGCTTAGAAACATTTTTTGGAGTTTCAGGAGCATATCCAGGATCAATTACAGATATTAGGAATTTTGGGTTAATGCTTTCACATACTGAATTAAGATCATGAAGAGAACAAATTATAATCATAATAAAAAAGGGTGGTTATAAACCACCCTTCTCAGTAATAAAGAATTTATTTAATTTGCAATTGCATCAGCTAAAATAGCATTAGCCTCATCATTTAATGCGTTCAAGGTAGACATAATATCATCACCATTAATAATTCCCGCATATGCTTTTTCAATCTCACCTCTAACTGAATAATAAGCTGGAACAGAAGGTTCTCCTTTTCCATATTTTATTAAACCTAGAGACCTATCATATTGAGGGAGCTGTTTTCTTTTTTCAGCTATTAATGGGTGATCTGCGGATGAAGTTCTTACAAAACCATATCCACTTTCTGTCGACCAAACAGCTGAGTTTTCAGCATTAGTAATGTATTTCATCCATTGATAAGCAGCTACCATTTTATCAGCGTTACCCGTATTACCCATGATTAAACCACCGCCATACAAATTCATAACTGGATCTGCTGTGGTATGAGGTACTTTTGAGATTTCCCAATTACCATTATATCCATCAGCTATCGCACTTTGAAAATAGGTAATTCCAGAAGTTGATCCTAGCGCAAAAAGATTGCTACCTAAACCTAAGTATTTCTGATCTGCATACTTATCTCTAGTTACTTGTGCACAACCTTTATTAGCCATACCTTGTATGAATTCCATAGCTGCAACGACCTCATTACTATTTAAAATATATTGTCCAGCATTGTAATCAAATACATCGCCTCCATGCGCGAATACCCAAGCAGCAAAATTACTAGCATCAGTATCAATCTCATAGCCTAAGCTTGCTGTATCTCCTACTTTTGCACTAAAATTACTATTAGTAGCGGCACAAGCAGCTTCTGAAAATTCTGTAGGAGTTTGCGGTTCAGATAAACCTAATTCATTTAACCAATCTTTGTTGTAATATACAACTTCAATTGATTTTCCCACTTCGTGAAGAAGTTTTGGATTGCCATCAAAGTATGCTGAAAAACCAACCTCCCAGTTTGCTCCCCAATCATCAATATCTGCTTGTGATACTCCCCATTTAGCACTGTTGGCTAAAATATTTTGATCAATAGCGGCACCAATTTGATACATATCTGCAGCAGCATTTCCATAACCTCGAGCTACATCAGCTTGATCAGAAGTTCCTGCCGTTGTCATCATAGCAGATTGAACCTTACCGTAATGACCCTTGTATGTGATATTAACTTTAATTCCTGTTTCTGCTTCAAATCTTTCAGCTCTTGCCATCATGGCATCTAATCTTTCATCAGAGTACTGAACCCAAAATTCAACAGTTTGTCCTTCTGGATTAGCATTTTCAATATCTGCAGCAGTTACAGCAAATAAATGAGTTGATAAAAAAATAGTGGTTAAAAATATAAACTTATTAATTATTTTCATATTACACCCCTCAGTAAATAATACACCTAATTTATAGATAAACTTTTACTTTAAAAATGCTAGATTTATTAAATATTTATTACATTTAATTGTTAACAATTTATTGTTTTAAACCAAAGTTTGAAATACTTTCTAAAAACAATCGTTGGGTAAAAAAATACAATAAAAGAACTGGGGCTATTGAGATTAATGAAGCTGCCATCAATAAGTTATAATTAGCTCCAACCTCTCTTATAAAACTATAAATAGAAACTGTCACAGGGAACCAATCATCTCTTGTAAGAATAAGTAGAGGCCAAGCAAAAGAATTCCATGCTAAAATAAATGCAAATAAAGCTACCGTAACAATTATAGGCATGCTCATAGGTACTACTACTTTTCTTAAAAAAAAGAAATGGGTAGCTCCGTCCATTCTTGCTGCATCCCACAATTCATTTGGAATTTTTTTAAAATATTGTCTTAATAAAAAAATTAAAAACACATTACCAAAAAAAGGAACTGTTAACCCCTGCAATGAATTCATCCAAGAAGGACCAAAAGGTAAAGGGAATATATCTCCTCTGATAATTAATAGATGAGGCAATAAAGCAATAATTTCAGGAATCATTAAAGAAATTAATAATCCATAAAAAATAATATCTCTAAATGGAAATTCAATTTTAGCAAAAGCATATGCCGCGGGAATGCTTGTGAACAAAACTCCTGTTACAACTACAAAACTAATTATAATACTATTAATCGTATATTTTTGAAAATTATTTGATTTCCAAACTTCAGCATAATTTTCAAACATTAATTTCTTGGGAAACATGTATTGATTTGCAGCTTCACCTGAAGTCATAAGAGATGTACTAATCATGTATAGCAAAGGGTAAATTGATAAAAACATTACTAGAAAAAGAATAATGTAAGGAATAATTAATTCTCTATTAGAAAATTTAATCATAACTTAATTTCTTTCTAAAAATTACGTATTGCGAAATTGCCAAGACGTTAAGTATAATAAATAGGACTACTCCTTCAGCAGCAGCATATCCAAATTTTACTCTGTCCCAAAAATGATCAAAAATTTCAATTGTCACAACATCCATAGTTTCTCCAGCTGATGAAGTTTTCATCACAAGAATATGATTAAATGCCTGAAATGAATTAATAAATCCTGTTAACAAAAGAAAAAATATAATTGGCATTAACAACGGTACAGTAATTTTAATAAATGTTTGCCATCTTGATGCTCCTTCAACTTTTGCAGCTTCATATAAATCAGATGGAATAATAGATAATCCAGCAAGTAATATAATTGCGTAATAACCAGTATAAGACCAAATTCCATATAATATTGATGTTGTTAATGCTAAACTTGGTCCTGCAAAAAAACCTTCAATTTTTATACCAAAAAAAATTTCAGTTAATTTACGTTTGTCAAATAACCACATCTGTGGATCAAAACCAAATAATCCAATAAATTCATTTAAAAGAGAATTTTCAGCTTTACCAAAAATAAGAAAGAATACAGCTCCGCCCATTACCGCTGGTGTAATATAAGGAAAAAGCAAAATCATTTGAAAAAATTGTTTACCTTTTAATTTCTGATAAAGCGCATAAGCGATTAATAAACCTAAACCAACTTCTGATGTTATTGCAAAAAAAGAATAATAAAAAATATATATTAAAGAATATAGGAAATCTTTATCTCCTGATTCCAACATTGAAGACCAACTATAATTAATAATGAACAAACTAAAAATTAAAAAAATTATTGAAAAAATTAAGGTTAAAAATTTACTCTTAAATTTATTTTTAAACTCAGACCAAAACCAATAAGAAAAGATCATTATTAAAAGTCCTAAAATAAATAACCAAAAAGAACTAATATCTCCTAAAATTCTTTCATAGTTTTCAAATCCTAAAAATCTACCTTTAAATACTTTCCATTTATGAACACTCATGTACATACCAAAAAAAACTGGAAATATACCAAATAAACTAATAATTAGAAAAGCCGGCAAAATAAAAATATATCCGTTAATTTGATTGGAATATTTTATTAAAAATTTTTTCATAATATAATTTATTTATTGATATTTCATTTTAATTAAGGTTTTAGATTAAACAACCCATGATAAAATATATTATTAATGTTTATGTTTATAGTTCTTTTAGCAAATAGTTATCCAAAAAATTATCGAGCCATCTTGAAATTGAAGAATTATATCTTAATCTTAATATTAATTGATACAAAAAATTTTGAGCTCCTTTTCTAAATAATACATGTGGTTTTTTTATAAATACTAAAAATAACCATTTTAAATGTAAATATATATTTACTTCTGGGTGAAATTGTAAGCCATAACAATTTTTATATTTAAATGCTTGATTATTAAAAATATCTCCTTTTGCCAATAATTCACAGCCAGATGGTAACTCAAATCCTTCAGAATGAAATTGATAAAACATGTTCTGCGACTCAAACATTTTTAAACCTTTTGATGTAGGTTCAATTTTATAAAATCCAATTTCAGATAGATCATCAAAGTTTTTTTCAACTTTAGACCCTAAATATTTGGCAATCAATTGAGCACCCAGACAAATTCCTAAAAAAGGAATATTTGTTTTTAATACTTTCCCGATCCATGCAATTTCTTTTTTCATATATTCTGCATCATCGTTAACGCTCATTGGCCCTCCAAAAACTACTATTGCTTGATATTTATTTAAATCTTCTGGAAGAGTTTCACTTAAAGAAGGGCGAACAATTTCAAAATCAAATCCTCTTGTTTTAAATTTTTTAGCAATACTTCCTGCTTCAGAACTTTTTTGGTGAAAAACAAATAAAACAGTTTTCATAAATTAATATTTAATTAATAATCTTAATTTTATCATTTATTGCTATATTACCATCAGATAATATTTCACATCTTAATCCACCTCTGTCTAACAATTTTTTTACTAAATCTTTCTGGTTCAGCAAATCTTGCAAATATTTGCATGGATGACATAACCTATGGGCTTTCATTTTAACTTGACCAATTATTATTTCTTTGCCTACTAGTTTATTTAAATTAATTCCTTTTGTAATAAGATTTCTTCTAAAATCAGTTGCTATAAAGTTAGTACCAGCTATTTTATTGTAATAATTTACATTTTCACTTTCAATTAATGTAATTTGGGTATCTGGATTATTGTTCTCCTTAAAATATCTATCATTAACTATGCCTTTATTTGCTAGTACATTAACAACAGATACTTCTTCCATTTTTTTACCAGATTCAGAAGTAATGCAAATATTTGAAACAATTGACATATAAAATATTTTTTACTTCTACTTAATACCTAATTAATATTCAAACAATGGTATAATTTTCATAGTATTAACATCAACTAAACCTTTATTTGTAATTCTAAAATTAGGAATCACTGATAAAGGCAAAAGATTGAAACCCATATAAGGCAATGTACAACCAGATTTATCCCAATTTTCTTTAAATATTTTATTCTCATTAGCTACTTCAGTAGCCTTTTTATCAGAAAGTAAACCAGCAATAGGTAATTTTACACTTGAAATTAACTTTCCATTATTAACAATAACTATTCCACCTTGATATTCATGTATTATTTCTACAGCTAATTTCATATCTTTTTTGTTTAAACCAGATACAATAATGTTATGAGCATCATGTCCCACACTACTAGCTACTGCGCCCTCCTTTAAATTAAAATTTTTCAAAAAACCATGGGCAAACTCTCCATTTTTTCCATGTCTTTCAATTACACACAAATGGCATAAATTATTTTTTTTCATAGTATCGGTCCAATCAGATATTTTATTATCAATATTGATAGTTTCTTTAAAAGTCATTATTCCAGGCAATTCTGTTTTAATTACATTAATTTTAAATTTAGATTGATTAGGAATTTCAGGTATAAAATTTATTTCTTTAGGTAGTAAAACTGTATTATAAGCCCGTTCTGGATATTTATATCTATTATTGGACAATTGATTATCTAATACTGACGTAATTTTTTTATCTTCAACAGCTAGCGTACCTCCTAGCCAAGTATTATGAACTTCTAAATTATCATCAATCATTACAATATCAGCTCGTCTACTATGACCCAAGGCACCATAATCTGAATCTATATTATATCTTGTAGCAGGATGAAGAGATCCCATTGACCAAGCTATAGATTTATTTATTCCGAGTTTATTTGCTTGTCTTACTACCCAATCTAAACCAAAATTAAATAAATCATCAGCGTCTCTATCATCAGTACATACGCAAATTCTTTTTGTGCTAGCATCATATTCTGTTATCACCTTTACTGCTTCTGCAATACTATTCCATGGTGTTTTTGGATTTCCACCTCTTAAAAAAATCCAAAGGCCTGCATCTAATAAATCATTTGTAAATAATTTTTCCTCCGCTTCATGAGTATCGGATACACCACTTGCAGCATAAGCAGCTACAAATTCACGTCCAAAAACATGCCCACTTACTGGCAAATTTCTTTTTAATGTTTCAGCAATTATAGAATGAGATCTTTCATCTCCGTTGCAAACAGAAACAAAATCCATTTTTTCACCTAAACCTAAAATCTCTGGCCACTTATCATAAAGAATAGATGTTTTTTGAGCTGTCAAATCACCTCCTGCTGTTTCTAATGTATTGTTAGTAGCAGGTATTGTACTGGGTAGTGTTAAAAAAATTGATAGTGGTGCTTCCCTACAATCATCTAACATCCATTCTATACCTTCAATATCGCAAACATTTCCTATTTCATGAGAATCACAGAAAATAGTTGTTGTGCCATTTAATAAAGCTGCTTCTGCATAAGCACATCCAGTCATCATGCTACTTTCGATATGCATATGAGGATCAATTAAACCAGGAGCTAAGATATTGTTGTTTACATCGTAAATATTATTTTTATTAATTGAAAAATAATTTTTATGTGACCCTGATGATTTGATAGAAGCAATCCGTCCTTTTGAAATCCATACCTCTTTATTTTCAAGTAATCTATCAGTATAAGTTGAAAGAACTCTTGCATTAGTTAATACTAAGTCAGGTTCTGTTTTGTTCGAAGCAACACTTGCTAACTCAATAGTGCAACTTGATAGGTTAGGAACTGAAAATCTATTAATTAAATTTTCTTGCATTTTAATCATTATAAAAAAGTAACATAAAAATAGATAAAATTATATCTGAAAAAAATAATCAAATATCTGGTAAACTTAATTTTGTCATTCTTCCACCATCTATTGTCCAAACTTGACCTGTTACAAAACTTGCTTCTTCAGAAACAAGCCAACATACTAATTGCGCAACTTCTAGAGGTTTGCCTACTCTGCCTACTGGGTGAATAGAATTTAATTTTTCTTTAAAAATCTTTTCATTACTTAAGGTTTTAATGAAATTTTCATTTAATTGAGTATTGATCCAGCCAGGTGCTACAGCATTGCAGCGAATTCCTTTAGAACCATGATCAACCGCTACTGCTCTTGTTAAACCATGTACACCAGCTTTGGATGCTCCATAAGCAGTATGACAAGGATTATTACCTATTCCTTCTATTGATCCTATATTAACAATTGATCCTTTATTTTTTTTTAAGAGAAATAAAGCGTGTTTAATTAATAAAAAAGGTGCAGTTAAATTAACTGTTATGTGTTCGTTCCATTCCTGTAAAGTAATGTCCTCTAATGTATTTTCTTTCATGATTCCTGCATTGTTAATTAATATATCTAATCGACCTGCACTATTTTGAATTTCTGATATGATTTTTTTAGGAGATTCTAAATCTTTTAGATCAATCAAAATATCCTCGTGTGAAGATTTTGTTCTTTGAGCACAAAAAACTCTTGCTCCTTTTTTAGCTAGTAGATT
The DNA here is from genome assembly GCA_002938205.1 of Alphaproteobacteria bacterium MarineAlpha5_Bin5. Taxonomy (GTDB): domain Bacteria; phylum Pseudomonadota; class Alphaproteobacteria; order HIMB59; genus CACPNW01. Next base: position 45,675 of record PTKZ01000010.1, on the reverse strand, counting down.
TGCTGTCGCTAATCCAATACCTGAAGAACCTCCTGTTACAAGAGCAACTTTATTTTTTAAATTAGTCATGAAACTGGTTTTGCTCCATTAACTTCTACAACAGAGCCACACATATATCTAGATTCATCAGATAATAAAAATAATATAACATCAACAATATCTTTTGGTACTGCAATTCTGCCTAGTGGTACTGATTTATCTAATTCTGCAATTGCTTTATCAGGATCCAATCCTCTTATCTCAAAGCCACTACGCAACATTTGAGTATTTACTTCATTAGGGCTCACAGCATTAATTCTAATGCCATCTTGAGCATGATCCAAACCTAAACATTGTGTTAAAGATGCGATTGCTGCTTTTGACATAACGTATAAAGGGTGCTCAGGGCCTGGACGCAACCCCCAACAAGAAGAAACATTAACTATTGCGCTACCACTTTTCATTAAAGGTATACTAGCTCTACATAATCTAAAAGGAGCTTCAACATTTATTTTCATTGTAAGATTATAATCTTTATCTGTTACTTCGTTTATTTTACCTCTAGTAATTACTCCTGCCACATTACATAAAATATCTAGACCATTAAATTGATCAAAAACTTTTTTTGGAAGTTGATCGCAAAATTCTGAATCTAATAAATTACCGTTAAATTTTGCATCTGCTTTTAGATTTTCTGTATCAAGATCTGTCGCTGCTACCAAAGCTCCTTCTTTTTTTAAAGCTTCTATTAGAACACTTCCAATACCTCCATTTGCACCTGTTATAAGAGCTTTTTTATTTTCAAATCTTCTATAATTTTTCATGAAATATTAAATTAAAATAGCACAAAAAAAAAACTATATAATTTTTTTTTATAAAATTGTTAAAAACATGTAAAGTTATGGATACATAATCAAAATATGCTCAAGTTTATTATAATATCCGATACACATTTAGTGCCAGATAATGAAAATTGTAATGGATTAGATTCATTTGAACGCCTAAATTTAGCTATTGAAAGTATAAATAATGATCATCCTGATGCAGAATTTTGTATTCATGCAGGTGATATAACCGACAGAGGTGATATTGAATCATACGAAAGATTCAAAAAAATTATACCTAAATTAAAAATACCAATATACCTAACTATAGGTAATCATGACAACAGAAATAATTTTAAAAAAGTTTTTAACGAAAAATATTCAGATGAGAATGGATTTATACAAAAAACTATTGATATTAAGGATCAAAGAATAATTATATTAGATACTTTTGATAAAAACTTATTAGGTGAAGGTAAATTATGTGAGATAAGATTAAAATGGTTAAAAAATCATATTCAACAAAATAATGAATTGCCTACCACGATAATAATGCACCATCATGTTGCAAAAATTAAAAGCCCTTATATTGATCTGATTGCTTTAGAAAATCCAGATGAGTTTTTTAATACAGTAAAAACTCATTCTAATATAAGACATATTATCTCAGGTCACGTACATATTTCATCTACTACTTTTCAAAACAATATACCTCACACTACTATAGGCGGAAGTCACTTTACACACTCTGTAAAAAATTTTTTCACTGAATTTAATTACAGCTTAAGTGAATTAAAAAAAATGAAGGAAAATAATCAGATAAATAACAATATGATTAAAGAAATGTCTGATACTTATGACAATATAGTAATATTAGAGGGACCATCTCAATATGGAGTAGTTCTTTCAGATAATTTTTCCACAACTATCCACTTTCATAATTATATTGAAAAATATAAAAGATTGCCTCAATCTGAAACAAAATTAGAATACTATTCATAATATATTTATGAATGAAAAATTTAAGGTAAAATTTTCTTGGGCCCTTTACGATTGGGCAAATTCTGCTTGGTCTGCAATTATTATTACATTTATTTTTTCAAGATATTTTGTTGATGTTTTATCTCCTAATCCAGATCAAGGAACTTTATTTTGGACTTGGACAATTGGGTTATCAAGTTTACTGGCTGCAATAATAAGTCCAGTAGTTGGAGGTATCTCTGATCAAACAAATAAATCAAAGCTATGGTTAGTTTTTACAACTTCAATATATGCTCTAATTGCGATTAGTTTATGGTTTGCTGAGCCAAACCTAATAAACCTATTTATTATTATTATTTTAATATTTATTGGAAATCTAGCTTATGAAATTTCTCAAATATTTTATAATGGCCAATTAAGACTTATTACAAATAAAAAAAACTTTGCCAAATTATCTGGTTTAGCATGGGGATTAGGTTATGCAGGAACAGTAGTAATTTTTATTATTTATTACGGGTTATTTTTTTTACCATCTGAACCTATTATTAATCTTGATATAAATCGTTATGAAAATATTAGAATTAGCTTTTTAATCACAGGTATTTGGATTATATTATTTTCTCTTCCCCTGTTCATTATTCTAAAAGAATCTCGTCTAGGTGAATTAAACACAAAAAATTCTGTTATAGAATCTTTTAAACAAGTCAAAATTACTTTTAAAGAAATAAAAAAATACAAAAACCTTGTTTGGTTTTTAATTGCTAGATTATTTTATATGGATGGAATTAATGCAATATTTGCAGTTGCAGCTATCTATGCCACAATTGTTTTTGGAATGTCCACAACAGATATAATTATGTTAGGAATAGGAACAAATATAGCTGCCGGAATAGGGAGTTGTATATTTTCATTCATAGAAAATAAATTGGGATCAAAAAATACTATTATACTATCTTTAATATGTATTTTTATAATAAGTTTTATTATTCTATTTGTTGATCAAAAGAATTTATTCATAATATTAGCAATTATTTTAAGTACTTTTTTTGGACCAGTACAATCAGCAAGTAGAGTGTATTTTGCAAAATCTATACCAGAAAATAAAAAATTTGAATTCTTTGGTTTTTATTCTTTCTCAGGAAAAGTTACCTCTTTTATAGGGCCTGTTTTATATGGAACTGTAGCATTTATTTTTTCTTCTCCACAATTGGGATTAGCTTCTTTACTATTATTATTTACAATAGGTTTAATTTTAATGATCAAAGTGGATAATGATAAAAAATGAAAAGTTTTAATTAAAATTATTTTTGAAAAACAAAATTTTTTTCTAAAATATCAAAATACACACCAACTATTAAACTAAGAAAAAAAATAATTATAATTATAAAAATCAAAGATAATATAAATTTTCTCATTAATAATAATATGGTCGGGGAGAAAGGATTCGAACCTTCGACCCCCTGGTCCCAAACCAGGTGCGCTACCAGGCTGCGCTACTCCCCGAGAAAAATGGTTATATTGATAAAAAACTTAAAAACAATTCTTTTTAGTTTGTTTTTAAATAATTATTATTTATACTTATTAATTAGGGGTGCTGATGCTGAGATTTATACCCTTTTAACCTGATCTGGATAATGCCAGCGGAGGAAACATGAAAACAATAGCTTCTTCTTTTTTCTTTTTTTTACTCTTCTCTTTATCGGTGAAAGCTAAAGCTCTTATAATCTATACTTATGATTCATTCATATCTGAATGGGGCCCTGGACCAATAATTGAAAAAATTTTTGAAGAAAGATTTAATACAGAGCTTGAATTTGTTATTGTAGATAGTTCTGCAACACTTTTGAATAAAGTAATTTTAGAAGGACCATCAACTAAAGCAGACATAGTTTTAGGTCTAGATATGAATTTATTTGATGCAGCAAATAAATCGAATTTATTTACCTATCATAAAATTGAAAACTTAAATCAAAAAATCAATTTACCAACCAAATGGGATAGTGAAATATTTGTTCCTTACAATTATGGATATTTTGCATTTGTTTATAATAACCAAAATCTAAGAAATCCTCCAAAATCAATGAATGAATTAATTAATATAACTAATGCGAGAATAGTTATCCAAGATCCAAGAACTTCTACACCTGGTTTGGGATTATTAACATGGATGAAAGCAATATACGGAGATAATGCTAAAAAAGAATGGGAAAAATTAAATAAAAAAATTATTGCTGTGACCAAAGGATGGACAGATGCATATTATAATTTTTTTATGAACAATGAAGCAGACATGGTACTTAGTTACACAACTTCACCTGCTGCACATATTATGTTTGAAGAAAATTATGATATATCTGCGGCTATTTTTGAAGAAGGAAATTACTTATCAATAGAATTTGCAGGCATTTTAGCAACATCTAATAATAAACTTATAGCAAATAAGTTTCTGCAATTTATGATCTCTGAAGATTTTCAATCAGTTCTTCCATCAACAAATATTATGTATCCAGTTACTAATATTCAAGATCTTCCAAAGGCATTTAATATTCTTGAAATACCAAAAGTATTACAATTAGATCCTGAAGAAATAAATGCTAGAAAAGAAGAGTGGATAAACGAGTGGCTTAATGCATCATAAATTAATTGTACAATAAATATAATTATTTCCTATTAAGTTTTTTTTGCATTGTATTGTTATTGCCTTTTGTAGGTATTTTTTCAAAAATAAGTTATGACTTAAAATTAATAATTAATTTTTTAAAAAATTCTTACACTCATAGAATAATATATTTTTCTTTATACCAAGCATTTTTTTCTTCATTAATAACTTGTTTATTAGCAATTCCTTTTTCATTAGCTTTAAATAGACATAAAAATTTAAAAATAATAAAAATAATAATTTCTTTATGTGGTTTTTCTTTTGTTATACCAACAATACTAATAGTTTATTCAGTAATCAAATTATTTGGATACAATGGGTTTTTTAATGTTTATTTTAATTTTTACAACCTTATATCTATTGAATCTATTTATGGAATTAAAGCAATTTTAATTGCTCATATATTGCTTAACACTCCATTTGCAACAAGACTTTTTTTTAATAATTTAAATAATATTCCTATAAAATATTATGAAATCTCAAACTCAATTAATCTTTCCTATATTGCTAATATTATAAAATTAGAAATACCTGTTATAAAGCAGAACATTTTTACAATATTTTCCATAATTTTTGCTCTATGCTTTTTAAGTTTTGCTATTGTTATGGCTTTAGGAGGTGGGCCAAAAAACTCTACAATTGAAGTTGCCATTTATCAATATGCATTATTTGAACTAAATTTTAATAAAGCAATCCTATTAAGTTTTATACAAATTATTATATGTATTTTTTTTGTATTTATTGGTTTTTATAAATTAAAAGGTTCAAATTTTTTTGAAATAGAAATCAATAACTTTCTGCATCCACACAAAAATATATTTTTTGTAAAATTATCAGACATCATCTTAATATTAATATTCTCTATATTTTTATTTTCACCCATAATATTAATTTTTTCTAATTTTTTATATAATATATCATTCAAAATATTTTATGATTATGAATTTATTAACGCATTCATTAATTCTTTTACAATTTCTATTATTACAGGATTATTCGTTAGTATTTTAGGATTTATTATATGTCTTTTACTTGTTTTAAATTATAAAAATATTTTTTTACAACAATTTTTATTTTTATTTAGTTCTTCAATTATAATAGTATCACCTATCATATTTAGTCTTGGTTATTTTATTGTACTTAAAGAACTTAAATACATATATTTTTTTAAATTTTTTGTAGTTATTTTAATAAATTCAATGTTCTTAATTCCCTTTTCAATACTAATTCTTTTTAACAATCTTAAAAATATTTATTTAGATTACAAAGACATAAAAAATTCTTTTAGAATAAATCTAATTAATTTCTTTATAATTGTATTTCCATTAATGAGAAAAAATATTCTTTATATTTTTTCATTTTCAACAGTAATAACTTTCGGTGATTTTACTATAATTTCTTTCTTCAGAGATCAAAACTTTGAAACAATGCCTTTATATTTATATAGATTAATTACAGTTTATCGTTTTGAAGACGCTTCTTTTGTTGCTGGGTTTATATTAATATTTTGTATGATAATTTTTTTTGTAATTGATAACTTTAATTATAAAGGTAAATCAGCCATCAAAACATGAAGATAAATACTAGCTATGTACCCTAAAAAAATTACAGGTGTCCATTTTAAATGGCCAAAAAAAGTATAATAACCTCTTGCTTGGCCCATTAATGCAACACCTGCAGCCGATCCTATAGAAAGTAAACTTCCTCCTACACCAGTTGTCAAAGTTACTAGCAGCCATTGATCAGTAGACATTTCGGGTTGCATCGTAATCACTGCAAACATAACTGGAATATTATCAACTATAGCTGAAAGTACACCAACAATCGTATTTGCCATTGTAGCTCCAAGTCCATCATATAAAAATTCTGATACTAAAGATAAATAACCAATAAAACCTAAACCACCAACGCTAAGAATTACTCCAAAAAAGAATAGCAAAGTATCCCATTCTGCTTTGGAAACATTTCTGAAGAAATCAAATTTTTGATCTTCAAATGAAGGTTCATGTGAAATTTTTAAATAAAAAGAATATAATCCCAATAATCCCATTCCAAACATCATTCCCAGCATTGGTGGTAAATGTAAAAAATTATGAAAATTGACAGCGCTAAATATTGTTAAAAGGCCTAAAAATATAATCAATTTTCCTCCTCTTTTTATGTAAACTTTATCAGTGCTAACTTCAGGTTTTTCATTTGGAATAAAAAAATACATAATTGTAGCAGGAATGACATAATTTATTACAGAAGGAAAAAATATTTTAAAAAATGTAAAAAATTCTACAATTCCAGCCTGCCAAACCATTAATGTAGTTATATCTCCAAAGGGACTGAATGCCCCTCCGGCATTAGCAGCTACAACAATGTTTATACATCCTAGTGATATAAATTTAGTATTTCCCTTACCACATGCCATCAAAACTGAACACATAACAAGAGCAGTGGTTAAATTATCTGCTATTGGAGAAAGAAAGAATGTAATTATTCCGGTAAATATAAAAAGTTGGCGAAAACTAAAGCCTCGTGATGTTAATTGATAACGTACTACATCAAATACTTTTCTTTCTTCTAGTGAATTAATATAAGTCATAGCAACTAACAAAAATAAAAAAAGTTCTGCAAATTCTAAAATATTATGCTCTAGCGCATGTTCTATTTCATGAGCATATGTCTTGTCAGAGGCAAAATTAAAGGCTATTATAGCCCATATTACAGCTGCAGAAATAATTACTGGTTTAGATTTTCTCAAATGACTAAATTCTTCAGCCATCACAACAGCATAGGCTATAACAAAAATAATTAAACTTAAAATACCTACATAAGAAGTTGTTAAATTTATTTCCATAGTTCTAAAATAAAGCTAATTACTGATTTATCTATTCCAAATTCGTATAAATTATTATGCATTGCTTCGTCAATAAAAACAGATTTTTTTAATACTTTTGCTTTATTATATAATATTTCACTATGTTTTGAGGGAACAATTTCATCTTTCTTTCCACTAATGATTAAAAGTGGTGAATTAATTTTGTCTATTTTAGTTAAGTTATCAAATTTATCTCTTATCAAATATTTTGTTGGGTAAATTTTATATCTTTTTTTTGCAATATCTGCAATTGAAGTAAATGGAGCTTCTAATACTGTTGATAAAAACTTATAACGAGTACTTAATTCGACAGCTACTCCGCTTCCTAATGACTCACCATAAATAATTAAGTCTGATAAATGAAAATGTGTATTTTTTTTAATCCAATTTAATGTAGATTCTCCATCAATATATAAATTTTTTTCTGACGGTATTCCTTTATTGCCACTATAACCTCTCCAAGCTACTAATAATACTGACCAGTTTTTATCAATATACCTTTTAATTCTATAAGCACGTTCTCCAATATCAAAAGAATTGCCATGAAAATAAACAAGCATTGGCATAGTTTCCAAACCTCTATAATGCCAAGCAAGTAAATTTAAATTATCATGAGTTGGTATAAATACCTCTTTAACTTTGTTTAAATTATAGAATGAAGGAGGATTAGGTTTTTTACTTACATTAAATAAGATTTTTCTTTGTAAAAAATAAAGCATAAAACCAATAAAAAAATATAGAAAAATTGCAGAATATATGTACTTCATGAATATAATGAATTATATATATAAAGATGGTTTCGGCAATAAAAGTATATGATCCTACAAATGCATATAACAATGCTATTAGAAAAATTGAACAAAATGGCATAAGGGCTACTAAACAAAGAAGAATTTTAGCCAAACTTATTTTTGATAAAGGAACTAGACATATTTCTGCTGATAATCTGATTGATGAAGTTAAGAAAGAAAATAGAAAAATATCTATGGCAACTATTTACAATACTTTAAAACAATTTACTGCCATTGGAATTTTAAGGGAAATTGTTGTTGATCAAAACAAATCTCTTTATTGCAATAATAAGCAAAGTCATTATCATTTATATATTGAAGATGAAGGTAAGATCGTAGATATTCCTACTCAAAACATTGATTTAAATATTCCTTCGATGCCGGCATGTTTACAACTTCATAACATAGATGTTATTGTAAGAATTAGAACTCTTAAAGATAAAAAAAATTAATTTAATGCCCAACAAAAAGTTGTGGTCCCCAACTGCAACTAATAGTCTTTTAAAAAAATTTCAAAATAGTATCAGTAAAGATTTTAATTTAGAATCATATAATGATCTGCATAAATGGAGTATTGAAAATAAAAACAATTTTTGGGACAAAATCTGGAACTTTACAAATATTTGTGGATTAAAAAAAGGTCAAATATATGAAACTTCAAATGAATTTATAAATGAAAAATTCTTTAATGATTCATATTTAAATTACACTGAAAATTGTTTACTAAAGAATGATGATACAGATGCCATAATATTTTATAATGAAAAAAAATTATCCAGAAGATTGTCTTGGAAAAAATTAAGGGAGAATGTTTTTAAACTATCGAATTTTTTTAAAAAAAAGAAAATTAAAACAAACGATAGGATTGCGGCAGTTCTACCAAATATTCCTGAAACAGTAATATCTTTTTTAGCTTGCGCACAAATAGGTGCAATATGGTCATCTTGTTCATCAGACTTTGGCCCAAAAGCAATAATAGATAGATTTAAACAAATTGAGCCAAAAATTTTAATAATCACAGATTATTATTTTTACAATAATAAAAAAATAAACACATTACAACATATTCATAAAATAATTAAAGAATTAAAATCAATTAAGGAAATAATTATCATACCTTATGGTTGTGAACAAAATTATAAATTAAATTTTAAATATATTAAATGGAACAAAATTTTTGAAAATGAAATTTTAAATAAAAAATTTATTAAATTACCATTTAATCATCCTCTTTATATACTTTATTCTAGTGGAACTACTGGAATCCCTAAATGCATAGTTCATGGATCTGGCGGTTCTTTAATACAACATAAAAAAGAACATCAATTACATTGCGACATCAGAGAAAATGATAAAATTTTTTATTTTACTACTTGTGGATGGATGATGTGGAATTGGTTAATATCTAGCTTAGCTTCAAAAGCTACTATTGTATTATATGATGGGTCTCCATTTGTGCCAGAAATTGATTATTTGTTTAATATAGTCAATGTTGAAAAAATTTCTTTTTTTGGCACAGGTGCAAAATACATTGATCATTTAAAACAAAATAAAATAAAAATTAATAACAAATATGATCTTAATTATCTTAAAACAATCGCCTCAACTGGATCCCCTTTAATGCATGAATCTTTTAACTATGTTTATAAAAATATAAAAAAAAATGTACATCTTGCCTCTATAAGTGGAGGTACCGATATAGTATCTTGTTTCATGCTAGGAAACCCAATGTTACCAGTGTATTCTGGAGAAATACAATGTGCTGGTCTTGGGATGGACGTAGATGTTTTTGATGAAAATGGTAAATCAATAGTAGGAAAAAAAGGTGAATTAGTTTGCAAGACACCCTTTCCTTCTAAGCCTTTATATTTTTGGAAAGATAATAATAATAAAAAATATCTAGATACATATTTTTCTAAATATAATCAAATATGGCATCATGGTGATTTTTGTGAAAAAACTAAAAATGGTGGATTTATTATTTATGGTAGATCAGATGCAACATTAAATGCTAATGGTGTAAGGATAGGAACTGCTGAACTTTACAGAGTTGTAGAAAAAATTAACAATATTGAAGAATGTGCTGCTGTAGAACACAAAATACATAATGATACAGAAATTATACTTTTCATAAAAATGAAAGGAAATTATATACTTAGTGATAAAATTAAAAATAAAATCAAAACAGAAATTCGCAATAATTTATCACCTAAATATGTACCTTCAAAATTATTCCAAATAAAAGATATACCAAAAACAAAAAGTGGCAAAATTGTTGAACTGTCTATTAAAGATGTAATTAATGGAAATTCTGTAAATAATCTAAGTTCTTTATCTAATCCAGATTGCTTAAAATATTATGAAGAGATATATAAGAAATTAAATGATTAATAAAATTTTAAAAAATTTGTATGCCTAATAGGGTTGTTATATCAAAATTAGGTGGATCTAAGGTTTTAGAATATCAAAAATATAAACTTTCTGATTCTTTAGATCCAAATTTTATAAGAATAAAACAAACTTCAATTGGAATAAATTACATTGATATATATCATAGAACTGGTCTTTATCCTCTTCCAAACGAACTACCAATATGTTTAGGTTTAGAAGCTGCGGGTGATGTAATTGATATTGGAAATAATGTTATGGATATTAAAGTTGGTGATAAGGTGGCTTACGCAACAATACCACTTGGTGCCTATTGTGAAGTAAGAGATTTTGATTCAGAAAAGGTAGTAAAAATTCCTGAATTTTTGACAAATGATGAGGCTGCATCAATTTTACTTCAAGGTATGACAGTTGAGTATTTGTTTGAACGTTTATATAAAATTAAAAAAAATGAATTCATATTATTTCATGCTGCAGCTGGAGGAGTTGGGTTAATAGCTTCTCAATGGGCGAAGTCAGTTGGATGTAGAATGATCGGAACTGTAAGTAATGAAAAAAAAGCAGATTTAGCTCTTAAAAATGGATGTGAATTTGTAATAAACTATAAAAAAGAAAACGTGCTAGAAAGAGTAATGGAAATTACGAATAATTCTGGCGTACCTGTTGTTTATGATGGAGTGGGAAAAGATACATTTAAAATTTCCTTAAGTTGTCTTCAAACAAGGGGATTAATGGTTTCTTTTGGACAATCATCAGGGATGGTAGATGATGTAAACCTTCATAAAACATTCAATCCTAAAAGTTTATTTTATACTAGACCAACTTTAATGCATTATACTAGGAATAAAGAAGAGCTAAAAATTTCTTCAACAAGTTTGTTTGATAAAATCAAAGAAAAAAAACTGAAAACAAATATATATAAAATTTTTGATCTAAAAGATGCAGATAAAGCTCACGAACTTCTAGAATCGAGAAAAAGTTCAGGTTCAATAATATTGAAAACTTAGTGGCGACCCCTAGGAGAATCGAACTCCTCTTTCCAGGATGAAAACCTGGTGTCCTAACCGATAGACGAAGGGGTCTTACTTTTTTTGGTTTATATAGATTAAAGAAAATTTATCAAATTATTTAATCGGTTATCATAACATCTTTAACAATAATTTGAGGTTGAATTTGATTACTATAATTATCTACTGTAATTGAACAACCAAAATTAAATTTATACTTTTTAAAATTCAATAGATATTCTCCTAGAGGATTATTAATGCAATTGAAGCAAATACCTTTTAACATCTCACCATGATTATTTTCAAAAAATAATAATAAGTGTTTTTCTTTAATAATTTTTACACTTTCTATAATTAAGTCTTTAATTATAAAATTTGGCTCTGCGTTTCCACTACCGTAAGGTTCCATCTTTTGAAGAGTTTTCAAAAGGTTATTGTTTAGTTCATTTACTGAAATAATAGAATCATAATAAGAATTTTTATCAAATAAACTTGAATCATAATTATCTAAACTTTGATTTAAAAATGATATAAAATTATTTAATTTTTCATATTTTATTTTAATGCCAGCGGCCATTGAATGTCCTCCACCACCAATTAATATTTTCTGATGTTTAGCATTTAAAATAATTTGACCTAAATCAATATTGTCAATTGACCGTGCTGAACCAATTCCAAAATTGTTTATAAAAGATACAACTATAACAGGTTTATTGAAGTAACTTATTAACCTACTTGCTACAATGCCAAGAACACCATTATGCCAATTTTTACCATAAACTAAGATATATTTTGATTTTTTCTGTTTTTCAGCATCTTGTAATGATTCTTCAAAAATTTTATTTTCAATTAGTTTTCTTTTTTCATTTAATAAGAATAATTTTCTACTTATTGATTCAATTTGATTAATATCATTAGAGATCAGAAACTTTGAAGGGAGAGAGGAGTCATCAATACGACTTGCAGCATTTAATTGTGGTCCTATAATGTATCCCAAATCAGATGCACTTGGTGCTGAATTAATTTTGGAATTATCAATAATTTTCGAAATACTTTTATTATGCCTTTGTTTAATTAATTCTAAACCTTTTTTAACAAATCTACGATTGTAATCTGTAAGTTTAACAACATCACAAATAGTTCCTAAGGCTACTAAATCTAAATATGACATCAAATTAGGTTCAGTTTTACTCATAGTTAAATTAAAATTTCTCAATTTTTTTCTTAATCCCATTAAAAATAAAAAAGTTACACCCACTGCAGCCATTTGATTAAAATTATTGTTTTCATCTACTCTATTTGGATTAATAATTGAGTGAACTTTAGGAAGTTTTGTTTCGCTTAAATGATGGTCAATTACAATAACATCTATTTCATTGTATTTAATATTATCAATAATATTAAATGCAGTTGTTCCACAATCTAATGTAAATACTATTTTAATATTATCATTAAGCATTTCATCCATAATTCTGATATTTGGTCCATATCCTTCAGTTAAGCGGTTTGGTATTTTTAAAGAAATGTTTTTTGTAAAATTACTTAAAAACTTGTAAAGAATTGCAGCAGATGTTGATCCATCAACATCATAATCAGCTATTATCCCAAATTTTTGATTGTTTTTAATTCCTTCTATAACTCTATTTATAGCTTTTTCCATATCAATTAAATTAAATGGATTTGGATAATTGTCTAAAATATTTGATTGCAAATAATCTTCCACAGAATCCAAAGTTATGCCTCTTAATATCAATAATTTTGATAGCAAATATGAAATATTTTTCTTTTGACTAAGTGAAAGAATTAATCTTTCATCTACGTTTTGCAGTATCCAATTATTTTTTAATAATGATTTACTTTGAAACACATCTTTTTAAATATCTTGATTAATTTGTATAATTGATATTTTTTGCATAACAAAACTAAGGGATTGAATTTTTGTTATTGCATTCATCAATTTCTTACTTTTAATTCTATGTGTTGAAATAATAATTGGGATTATTTCTTTATTATCTGGAATTTGTAGAATTTTTTCAATAGAAATTTTTGACTCATTAAAATAACTAGTAATTTTTGATAAAACTCCAGGCAAATCTTTTGTCATAATTCTTACATAGTAATTTGATTCAATATTATGATGTTCAAATTTAAGATATTTTTTTAAATTTAAACTTGAGAAACCTAATGAACTAATCGATGTATTTGAAGCTATTTCATAAAGATCTGAAATAATGGAACTTGCTGTTGCCTTACCGCCAGCACCCTCCCCTTCTAAAAATAAATTTTGTAGTTGATCTGTTTCAATGTTTACAGCATTTAGAGGTCCATTTACGTTTGCAATGGGATTAAACTTTGGTATCAGTCTTGGACATGTTACTGCGTTGATTTTACCATCTATTAAAGAAGTTTCTGATATTAATTTGATTCTATAACCAAGTTGATTGGCAAATTTAATATCCTCAATTGTAATATTATTAATCCCAGTAGTTTCATTTAAACTAAAATCAATTTCAGAACCAAAGGCTAATGTGCTCAAAATTGTTAATTTATGGGCTGCATCAAGACCTCCTATATCTAAATCAGATTCTTTATCTGATGTATATCCTTTTGATTTAGCTATTTTTAATACTTCATCAAATGATAGGTTATCTTCTTGCATTTTTGATAAAATATAATTTGTTGTACCATTTAAAATACCTGAAATTTTTTTAATTTTATTTAAAAACAAATTATTCTTTATTAATTTAATTATAGGTATTCCTCCAGCTACTGCCGCTTCATATAATAATAAAACATCGTTTTTTTCAGCTATTTTAAAAAGTTCACCTCCATAAAGAGCAAGCATAGCTTTATTACCTGTAACAACATGAAGTTTTTTTTCTAAAGCTGTCTTCACTAATTCATAACTTAAATCTTTTTCTTGACCTATTAATTCAATTAAAACATCACAATTATTTACAGACAATAAATCTAAAGCATTATCAAACCATGGAAATGAACTTATATCACAGTTTCTTTTCTTACTTTTATTTTTTGCTGATACTCCAACTATATTTATTTCTAATTGTGATTTTTTTTTTATTTCTTCTTTCTTAGATGTAATATATGAAACTAATGCAGCGCCAACATTACCTAAACCTGCTACACAAATATTTAATACTTTGATTTTATTCATTATCAATAGATTCAATACATTTTATTAATTCTTCTTTATCAGGAGAAGCCAGCTTACACAAATCAATAGACTCTTCTTTAGTTAATTTTAAATCTTCAAAACTTGGAACTGTGTCAATATCTGGATATCCACATGATATACAAAAAATTAAAAAAATTAAAAAAAAATAAAATCTCATTTTTTTAAACCTATAGTTTCATCAAAACCATAACTTATATTTAAACATTGAACAGCCTGACCTGCTGCACCTTTAATTAAATTGTCGATTAAACTAACAATGATAATTTTATCCTCATCAATATGATTAAATATTTTAATAATACAATTATTTGTATTTTGAACAGAAAAAAAATCAGCCCGCTTTTCATTTTTAAATAATTTAATGAAAGGATTTGATTCAGCAAAATTATAAAATAATTTTATTACATCTTTCTGGTTTATATTATTAATAAGATTACAATAAATTGTTGACATCATTCCTCTAAAGTTAGGTAAGATATGAGGATTGAAAGAAAAAGATACATTTGATTTAGAAATATTATTCATTTCTTGTTTAATTTCACATATGTGTCTATGAATATTCGTGTTATAATTATAAAAATTCAAATCAAATTTGTTTTTAATATTTCTAATATCAAATTTTTTACCAGCTCCACTATACCCTGATTTAGAATCTATAATAATATTTTTAATATCAATCATATTATTTTGTAAAAGAGGAATTAAAGGAAGTAATACAGAAGTTGGATAACATCCAGGAACTGCAATATTTGAAGAATTTTCTATATGACTTCTATTAATTTCAGTTAACCCATATATAAAACTTTGTAATATTTCAGGGCAAGAATGTTCGTTATCATAATTATCATAATATGTTTGAATATTATTTAATCTAAAATCAGCTGACAAATCTATAATTTTGATTTTATTAAACAAATTTTTTACATATTTATGAGATATGCCATGAGGAAGTGCTAAAAAAACAACATCTGAATTTTTAGGATTAAAATTTATATTTAAATCAATATTCGGTAGTTTAAATACTTTGAGACTTGAATCAAAATCACTTATCTTTTGATTGGGTGAATTTTCTGATCCTAAAAAATTAATCAAAACATTAGGATGTCTAGATAAAATTTTAACTAATTCTAAACCAACGTAACCTGTTGAGCCTAAAATGGCTACAGTTAACTTTTTAATCATATTTTATCTTTTAGAAAATTGGTAGCTTCTTCTAGCCTTTGCTAATCCAGATTTTTTTCTTTCTACAACTCTTGGATCTCTTGTTAATAAGCCAACTTTTTTTAAAGATGGCCTTAATGATTCATCATATATGCTTAAAGCTTTACTGATTCCATGACGTAATGCACCTGCTTGTCCTGACAAGCCTCCTCCTTTAACTGTTGCATTAATTTCAAAATTAGATTCTGCTTGAATAATATTTAATGGTTGATTAACTATCATTTGAAGGACTGGTCTAGAAAAATAACTATCTAAGGATTTACCATTAATAGATATTTTCCCATTACCTTTTTTTATCCAAACTCTAGCTATTGAATTTTTTCTTTTTCCTGTAGCATAAGATCTTTGTTTTGTATCTAAACTCTTTTGATTATTATTTTCTAAATCATTCATAATCATTTATAAATATTTTTTTTATTCATTGAAGCAAAATCATATTTTGTTGGATTTTGAGCTCCATGTTTATGATTTTCACCTCTATAGATTTTACAATTTGATAATTGTTTTTTTCCCAATGGTCCTGCAGGTATCATTCTTTTAATAGCCAGTTTAATAATATTATCTGATTTATTTTTAACTTTCATCTTTGCAGGATTAGTATCTTTTATACCACCCGGATACCCAGTATGATGATAATAAATTTTATTTTCTAACTTCTTGCCAGTAAGAGCTACATAATCAGAATTTATAATTATAAGATTATCACCGCAATCTTGATTAGGTGTATAATCGGGTTTATGTTTACCTCTAAGAATATTTGCAGATATAGAAGCTAGCCTACCTAAAACAGCGTTTTTAGCATCAATTAATAGCCATTTTTTTTTAATTTGTTCTTTTTTTAAAGAAAAAGTTTTCATTGCGGTGCACATACATATTGAAAAAAATTAAGTCAATAACAAACATAAAAAATATCAATTAAAGCGCTATTTTTTAATCAAATTTCAATTTTCTTCAATAATTTGTTAATTTTTTTACTAATCTAATATTTCTTTTAAGTTATTAAGAATCATAATTAAATCTTTTGAATCATATTTTTTTTTATCTATTTTTTTTAAATTAATTTTTGATTTATTATTTGAAACAATTTTATTTGCCAATTTTAAAGAATAAATTCTTTTATTAGAAAATTCTTCATCAAATAATGTTTCTTTTAATTTTTTTAATTTATTTATATTTTTTTGGCTAAAATAACGTGTGCCATTTTTTAACCTTTTGCCCGCACCTCTTCCAACAGATAAACCCTCTATTCTAACTTTTTTTGTTTTTGGATCAACAGAATCCCAATGCCGAATAACATGTTCCTTTATATTTAAAATTTTTGAAACTTCTTTAATATTGTAATATTGTTTATTATTCATTTGGTTTATTATTAATAAAACTCAATACCTTTTTACTTGGCTTAAAAGATATTACATTTCTTTCTTTTATGATAACTTCTTCTTTAGTTTTAGGATTTCTTCCTATCCTGCTTTTTTTTCTTTTTAATTTAAAAGTCCCAAAATTATGAATTTTAACTAATCCATTTTCATTTAAGCCAGAAATTATTATATGAATTATATCATGTACTAATATCAAACAATCTTTCTTTGAAAGTCCAAAATCATTATGAATTGTTTCTGCTATATCATCTCTTGTTATATTTAATTTTGTTGTCATAAAGTTTTAAAATTAGAAATAATTTTTTGATTTAAATCATTTTCTATAAAATTATAACATTTTTTTAAAGCATAGCTAAATGCAAACGGACTGGCACTTCCGTGACTTTTGACAGAAATACTATTCAAACCAATAAGTGTTGCTCCATTATATTTTTCTGGATTAATTTGATCTCTAAATACTCTTAAATCTCTTTCAAGTATTTTGTAGGCAATTTTATTTTTATATGATTTTATAAAGACATTTTTTAAGTTTGAAGTAATGAAATCAGATAATCCTTCAGCAGTTTTGAGTATTATATTGCCAGTGTAACCATCTGAAAGCAATATATCACAATGACCGGAAGTGATTTTATGAGGTTCAACAAATCCAATAAAATTGTTTTTTAAAAAACTATTGGAAATTAGATCAGCAGCTTCTTGCAAAAATTCAAAACCTTTATTATTCTCAGTACCTATATTAATTATTCCAATTTTAGTATCTCTATTAGGGTCTATTATAGAAAAATATGAATACCCCATCAGTGCAAATTGAAACAAATTCGAAGCATTAATCATAACATTAGCTCCTAAATCTAACATCAATGAAAAATTTTTTTTATTTGGAATATCTGAACAAATTGCAGGTCTATCAACACCTTCAATCATACCTAAAATCAACCTTGATAGTATCATTATAGCAGCAGTATTACCGGCTGATACAAAACCAGAATCTTTATTATCCTTAACATAACTTAAACCTTTAAATATACTGCTTTCCTTTCTAGATCTTAAAATAGTATTTGGATTATCTGTATCATTAACATTTTCAGCACAGTGAATAATTTCATAATTATTTAACTGAAAATTATTTTTTTCAATTGAATTAGATATTTTATCGCGATCTCCAAATAAAATTAATTTTACATTTGGATATTTATTATGGAAAATTTCAGAACCTTTCAAAGTCTTAAATGGACTTTTTTCTCCTCCCATTGAATCAATTGCAATGGATATTTGTCTATTAGACATTTCTTATTCAGTTTTTTGTATCAGAATTTTGCTTAAGAATTTGACGACCTTTATACATGCCTGTTGATAAATCAATCGTATGCGATAACCTAGGCTCCCCAGATTCTTTATCCTCAATAATATTTTTTGATTTTATAGAATCATGTGAACGTCTCATATTTCTTTTTGATGGTGATGTTTTTCTTTTTGGTACTGCCATAATTAAGGTTCACATATTGAAAAATAGATATAATGCAAGTAATATTTTAATAATTTCAATAATTTAATACATTTTTATTAACTGATAACGAATTATGTATTTCCTTATAAATGTGCATTAATTTTATTAAAACATTATGAGTTTTATTTTGCTTAATTATTTTTAATTCTTCAAGATATTTATGAAAATCGTGATTATTTAAATCATTAAGAATGATATCTAATTTAGATAATCGGTAGTAAAATTTCTTTACATAAGATTTAACATATTTACCTATCGACATATCTCCAATACCATTTTCCCTTAAACTATTATCTAAATCTTTTACAAGATTGTTAATTATATGTTCATTAACTTTATCGTAATCTTTGATCTTTAACTCTTTAAAATTCTTCAGATAAAATATAGTAATTATAGAAATAATTTCAAAAGAAGATCTGTAGTTTTTGATAGTGAAAAAATCATTATTATTAAGAAGATCTCTACTTAAATCAACTATTTTAATATAAACTTCATCAGAATAAATTTTCTGTTTGTTTTCTTTTTTTAAAAAATATTGTAATATCATTATAATATGTATTTCTATAAAGGTTTTTTTTTAATAATCTTAGTTAGTTTTATAACTAACTGTAGTCAACAAACTATTTATTCTGGTAAAATAATTGATCAGGATAATTTAAACAATTTAAACGTATCTAATAAAACAGATCTATTGAGCAAATTAGGCAAACCTAGTTTTGAAGACCCAATTGAGAATAAATTATTTTATTACACAGAAAAAATTATTGAAAATAATTTTTTTGATTCAAAGACCGAATATAGTTATTTATTTGTATTTGAAATAGATTCTGAAAATAATATAATTTCTAGAAAAGCTTATAATCTTCTAGACAAAAATGAAATTTCTTTAGCCAAAATTGAAACTCAAAATAATGTTGTTAAAAGAGGGTTAATAGAAAAAATCTTTGGGGGTGTAGGACCTCAGCAAGCTCCTACAACCCCATAATTTAAATAGCGATTGAAGCTAACAGTAATAAAGCTACAATATTTGTAATTTTTATCATGGGATTTACTGCGGGACCAGCTGTATCTTTGTATGGATCGCCAACGGTATCACCAGTAACTGCTGCTTTGTGAGCTTCACTTCCCTTTCCACCATGATTACCATCCTCAATATACTTTTTCGCATTATCCCAAGCTCCACCTCCTGCTGTCATACTTATAGCTACAAATAAACCAGTTATAATTACTCCTAATAATAAAGCACCTAAACAAGACAAAGCTGCGGCTTTACCAGCAATAAACAAAATTACAAAATAAATAACTATAGGAGATAAAACAGGCAACAATGAAGGTAAAATCATTTCTTTAATTGCTGCTTTTGTAAGGATATCAACGCATGTTCCATATTCAGGTTTTCCAGTACCCTCCATGATTCCAGGAATTTCCTTAAATTGTCTTCTAACTTCTATAACGACTGCTCCAGCAGCTCTTCCAACAGCTGTCATACTCATAGCACTAAATAAAAAAGGTAGCAAACCTCCAATTAACAATCCAACAACTACATAAGGATTTGAAAGATCAAAAGATACGTCAATGCCAAAAAGTGCACTTGATGAATCTGATGCAAAGTGTTCTAAATCTTCAGTATATGCAGCAAATAAAACTAATGCACCTAGCCCAGCAGATCCAATTGCGTAACCTTTTGTAACTGCTTTTGTGGTGTTACCAACTGCATCTAGGGCATCAGTAGTTTTTCTTACTTTATCGTCTAATTCAGCCATTTCAGCAATACCTCCTGCATTATCAGTTACGGGACCATAAGCATCTAAGGCTACAACCATCCCTGCTAATGCCAACATGGTTGTAACAGCTATAGCAATTCCAAAAAGACCAGCAAGAGAATAAGTTACTATTATTCCAGCCACTATGATAATTGCTGGAAGTGCAGTTGCCTCTAAGCTAATTGCAAGACCTTGGATAACATTTGTTCCATGTCCTGTGGTAGAAGCTTTAGCTATGCTTTGTACTGGCCTATAATTAGTGCCAGTATAATATTCTGTTACCCATATGATTAACCCAGTAATTATTAAACCTAAAATTCCACAATAAAAAAGAGACATACCTGAAAAAGCTTTTTCTTTAATAAAAAATACATTATCAAAACCTACTACATGATCAGTGATAAAATATAATAAAACTGCAGATAAAATTGCAGAAACTCCAAAACCCTTGTATAGAGCAGCCATTATATTTTGACTTTTACCCAATTTTACAAAATAAGTTCCTACAATACTTGCTAATATGCAAACTCCTGCAATTGATAATGGATACATCATCATAGCAGTAACTTCTGAAAAAAAGATAGAAGCTAATACCATAGTTGCCACTACTGTTACTACATATGTTTCAAATAGATCTGCTGCCATGCCAGCGCAATCACCAACATTGTCGCCAACATTATCTGCTATAACTGCAGGATTTCTAGGATCGTCTTCAGGAATTCCTGCTTCAACTTTTCCAACAAGATCAGCGCCGACATCCGCACCTTTAGTGAATATACCTCCTCCTAATCTTGCAAAAATTGAAATTAAAGAAGCACCAAAGCCCAAAGATACTAGAGGTGCTACAATTTCTCTTCCTGGAAAAAGACCTGAATTATTGAGAATAAAATAGTAAAGTGCAATTGATAATAAAGCAAAGCCAGCTACTAACATACCTGTAACTGCTCCAGCTTTAAAAGAGACAGACAAACCTTCTGAAAGACCAGAACTAGCTGCTTCAGTTGTTCTAACGTTAGATCTTACAGATATATTCATACCAACATATCCTGCTGCTCCAGAAAAAAAAGCTCCAATCAAAAATCCTAAACCTGAAGATAATCCAAAAATAATCCAAATTAAAATAAATATAATTACACCAACAATTCCTATAGTCATATACTGTCTATTTAAATAAGCTCTTGCACCTTCTTGAATAGCATTTGCAATTTCTCCCATTTTCTCATTACCTGTACTCAAAGATAATATTTGTCTTGATGTAATTAAGCCATAAATCACAGCTGCTAAACCACATAGTAATATAAAAATTTGCATCATAGTCATTTCAGTTTATCTCCTTGAAAAATTTTTCGGACATATGACAGAAACTATATAAAAAATCAAGATTTTAGGCAAAATGATCAAATTTACAAAAATCAATATCTTTGAAAAAATTATCACAAATACCTTGTTTTTTAGTTATATATCCAACCTTAGTAATTTTAGTATTATTTTTTTTAGCAATTCTTTTTAAAAGACTTTCTTGTGATTTTTTTGCAGTAAAAATCAATTCATAATCATCTCCCCAATTTAAAACTTCATTTAAATTGATAATTTTTTTATTTAATAATTTTATTAAGTATGCAGAAATTGGCAAATGTTTTGTATTTATAACTGCTCCAAATTGATTATTTAACATTTTATTTAAATCTCCAAAGAAACCATCTGATATATCAATTGCAGATGAGCAGTATTTAGAAATTTTATATCCTAACATACATGGTTCAGGGAATAAGTATTTTTTTATAAAATAATTATGAATTTTTTTATTTAAATTAAATTTATTATATTTATTAATTTTGTAACCAAAGTATGATTCTCCTAAATTACCTGTAACCCAAATATCGTCATTTATATTTAATTTATTTTGAGAAATAATATAATTAGACTTGGCATATCCATAAAAAGTTCCAGACAGTACAAGTTGTTTAGATTTAGATAAATCTCCTCCAAGGAGAAAAAAATTATATTTTTTTTGAAGTTTAAATAAATGATAGCTAAATTTTTTTAACCAATTTAAATCAATATTTCTACTTAAACATAAACTCAACATATAACTATATGGGGTAGCACCCATTGCAGATAAATCAGAAAGATTAGTTGTAATAATTTTTTGAGCAATTGATTGAGGTTCATTATTTTTATAAAAATCAATTCCTTCAACGATTGTATCATTGGTAGTAATGATTTTATGATTTTTTTTACACTTTAAAAAAGCAGCATCATTTTTATAATTAAATGTTTCAAATCTACCAAAGTTAAGTTTAGAAAAATATTTATCTATAATAAAATCCTCAGTAGTAATTTTATTATTAAATATATTTTTTTTCATTTAAAAACTTGTCAGCGATAGCATTTATCATTTTTAGTTCTTTTAAAGTAATAAAGCTCTTTGCAATATTAAGATAATCATTAAGTGTAATTTTAATTTTATCTTTTGGAGTTATGCTGAGTTCTGTTATTATTGAAAGAATTATAGATTGATTAATTATATTCCATTTCTCAAAATTTCTATCAAAATTTATAAATGAATTGATCAAAGATTTAATATCATTTTTTTTTAAAAAAATAATATAGTTATCTGTGAGATTATTGAAAAAATTTTTGTTATATTGTATTTTGTTTTCTTTATTTTCTTCGATACTTGATACAACCAAATTATGGAAATAATTATCAAAATCATCCTTTATTTTCTTTAAATCTTGATCAGTTGATAGTGACAAAAATATGTATTGTATAAACGCAAGCCTAGTTTTAGACTTTAATAAATTTTGCATAATAATTTTTATAGCAACTTAATACACGCTAAAGCAGCTTCTCTACCTTTATTTTTTTTACTTTTGTCACTTCTAATAATAGCTTGTTCTACATTTTCACATGTTAGAATACCAAATCCAATAGGTTTTAAATATTTACTTGATATATCCATTATTTTGCGTGAACATTCATTAGCAATCAATTCAAAGTGATAGGTTTCACCTCTAATTATACATCCAAGGGCAATAAAACCATCAAATTTTTCAATATTTTTTTTTATTAAATATGGAATTTCAAAACTACCAGGGGCATAAACAATCTCATATTCTATATTATTATGATTATTTATTTCTTCTATTGTGCCAGAAAGTAAATTATCACTAATCTCTTCATAATAGTTTGATAAAACAATTAATATTTTATTATTCATATTTTTTTTTGTTGAACTATTTCTATATCAAAACCATCAAGGGCAACAATTTTTTTATTAGAATTTGTTAGTAATATTATTTTTTTTATTCCAATATTTTTCAAAATTTGAGCACCTACTCCATATTCTCTAAGTTCTAGCTTGTTAGATTGTTTATTTCTTTGATCAAATACCTTGTAAATATTTGGAGCTATATCACTATTAATTAAAACTATTGCTCCAGAACCTTTTTCTTCAATTAAATTAAATGAATGTAAAATTTCATCACCAAAAATATTTTTTTCCGCAAAGATATCTTTTTCTATATTTAATCTGTGCATTCTTACTAAATATGGAGTTGAATCAGATTGTATATTTTTGGTTAAAGCATAATGTTTTTCTCCTGAAAGTTTATTTTTGAATATTTTTAATGTAAAATCTTTACCCATCTTACTATCAAAAGGTCTTTCAGAAATTAATTGAACTATTTGCGTATTCTTTAACCTGTATCTAATTAAATCAGAAACAGTTCCTACTTTTAAATTATGTTTTGAAGCAAATAAGCAGATTTCAGGTAAGCGTGACATAGTTCCATCATCACTCATTATTTCACAAATAACTCCCGAAGGATTCAAGCCAGCAATTTTTGAGATATCTACAGCTGCTTCAGTATGACCAGCTCTCTCAAGAACTCCACCATCCCAAGCCATCAAGGGGAAAACATGTCCGGGATAAACCAAATCTTCTTTATTTTTATTATAGTTTATTGCGACTGAAATAGTATGTGCACGATCGGCTGCAGAGATTCCAGTTGTTATGCCATGTTTTGCTTCAATTGAAACAGTAAAAGCAGTTAAATCATTAGTTTGGTTTTTAGGATTCATTAATGGTAAATCTAATTCTTTTATCCTTTGTTTCGTCATTGCTAAACAAATTAAACCTCTACCATATTTAGCCATAAAATTTATTGATTCAGGTGATATCATTTGCGCAGGTATAATTAGATCACCCTCATTTTCTCTATTAGGATCATCAACTAAAATATACATTTTGCCATTTCGAGCTTCTTCAATTATTTCTTCAATAGAAGATAGATTAATTTGATTATTATCTTTAATCATAATTTATTTTGTTGAAATCTCGCCAGATAATCAAATTCAACATTTACTAAATCATTAATCTTAGAAAGATGTAAATTTGTATTTAAATATGTGTGTGGAATAACTGAAATTGCAAATGAATTATCTTTAACCTTTGCTATAGTTAAAGATATGCCATTAATTGCAACGGAAGCCTTTTCAACAATAAATTTAAATTGATCTCTAATATCTTTTTTTAATATAAACTCCCAGCTTTTTTCCAATTTAATTATATTTACTATTTTTGTTGTTAAATCAACATGTCCATAAACAAAATGTCCTGCAATTTCATCCCCTAGTTTTAATGATTTTTCAATATTAATCTTATTTGATAAACTAAATTTGTAATTACTGAATATAGTTCTTGATATTGTTTCTTCTCCTATATTAACAGTTAATATAAATTCTTTATCCTTTTTATCAATATTTATAATTGTTAAACAAACTCCATTACAAGATATAGAGGAACCAATCTTACAATCACTTAAATCTATATCAGTAGAAAATTTTAACACACCATTTGAAAAATTTTTTACTGTTCCTAATCCTTGAATTATACCTGTAAACATTATTTGTTAATAACGTATTTATAGTAATAATTATCATTAAATTTTCTTTTTTTGATGATTCTTTTATTAACTTGATTTAACTTTCTGTCTAATAATAAAGGTTTTCCTTTTTGGCCTATCGAAAAATTAGCTTTAAAAATATGAATTTCGTTAACTAAATTATTCTTAAGTAAATTAGTAAAAAATATACCTCCTGCTTCGACTAATAAGTCATAAATCTTAAGTTTGTAAATTCTATTAAATATATTTTTTAAACTTAATTTTCTTTTTTTATTTTTTTTTAAAAAAATTATTTCACATCCAATGCTTTTTAATTTATCGAATTTTTTATTTTTATTTGAAGTAAAAATTATAATTCTTTTCTCATGTATATCCTTTAATATCTTTGATTTTAAAGGAATTTTTAAATCTTTATCAATAATAATTATAGTAATATGTTTAATAACTTTGTCATTTTTTCTGATAGTGAACCTGGGATTATCTTTTATAATTGTTTTAGAAGTAGTTAGGATAGCCTGACTTTTAAATCTTAATCTATGCGCATAATCTCTACTTTTAGAATTAGAAATCCATTTACTTTTATAATTACTCCACGCAATTTTTTCATCTTTAGAAATAGCCATTTTAATTTTTGTATATGGTTTTAAAAATTTCAAACTCTCAAAAAAGAATTTATTTAAAGATAATGTTTTCTCCTCTTCTATACCTGTGTGCACTATTACTTTGTTTAATTTTAACTTTTTTATACTTTTCTTATTAGTACGTGGATCAGGATCACTAGTGGAAATAAAAATTTCTTTAATTCCTGATCTTAAAATTTGATCAGTACATGATCCTGCAATAGAATTATGAAAACAAGGTTCGAGAGTAACATACATAGAAGCGCCTTTTGCTTTTTTGCCTGCTTTTTTTAAAGCTAATTCTTCTGCATGAGGTCTTCCAGATTTATTTGTAACTGCTTGAGATATAATTTTTTTATTCCTTGCTATTACACATCCTACTATTGGATTTGGGAAAGTCGTACCAAATTTTCTTCTAGCTATAGCATGCGCTTGATTAATTAATTTTTGATGTGTTAACTTCACTTAAAAATTTATTTATCTTCTAAATTACCTAAAAAATCTTCAAAATCCTTAACTTCTCTAAAATTTTTATAAACAGAAGCAAAACGCACATATGCAACTTGATCCAAGATAGCCAGAGCTTCCATAATATATTGACCAATAATTTCTGTTTTGATTTCTGTATCTCCTGAATTTTCCAACTTTCTAACAATTGCATTAACTATTTTTTCAATTTTTTCTGAATCTATATTTCTTTTTCTTAAAGCTAAAGATATAGATCTGAACATTTTATCTCTATCAAAACTTTCTTTTTGTGTATTAGATTTTATTACTATTAGGTCTCTTAATTGAATTCTTTCAAACGTTGTAAATCTTGAACCACATTGTTCACAAATTCTTCTTCTACGTATCGCTGTATTGTCTTCTGTAGGTCTAGAATCTTTAACCTGAGAATCTTGATTACTACAAAACGGACAACGCATCAAAAAGCTTCCTTGTATATCGGGTATAAATTACACATTTCTAATATATTTTTTCTTGTATTATCAAAAACTTTTCTCTTTTCATCTTCGCTAAATTGTAAGCTATCTAACATATCAGAAATCATTTCACCTACTTTTCTAAAGTCATTTTCATTGAATCCTCTCGAAGTAGCTGCTGCCGTTCCAAATCTTAATCCACTAGTTATTTTAGGTGGGTTAGGATCGTAAGGTATAGCATTTTTATTACAGGCTAGCCCAACTTCTTCAAGAATTTTCTCAGCCTTGTCACCAGTTAAATTTTTTGGTGTTAAATCTAACCATACTATGTGTGAATCTGTTCCACCTGTAACAACTCTAAATCCTCTTTTAACCAGTGTTTCTGAAAGTATTTTTGCATTTAAAATAACATTTTTAGAATATTCTTTAAACTCAGGTTTTAATGCCTCTCCAAAAGATACAGCTTTAGCTGCCATCACATGCATTAAAGGTCCTCCTTGCAAACCAGGAAATACAGCAGAATTAATTTTTTTATAAATATCCTCATTGTTAGTTAATATCATAGCGCTTCTAGCGCCACGAAGAGTTTTATGTGTTGTTGAAGTTACAACATCAGCATATGGTATTGGATTTGGATACTGTTTACCAGCTATCAGTCCTGAATAATGGGCCATATCAACCATAAAATACGCACCTACCTTATCACAAATGTTTCTAAACTTCTCCCAATCAATAAATCGTGGATAAGCAGATGCGCCTGCTATTATTATTTTAGGTTTATGTTCTAATGCCAATGACTCTACTTCATCATAATCAATTAAATCTTTATCATTTCCATCTTTTTTTACTCCGTATTGAATTGCATTAAACCATTTCCCAGATATGTTTGGTTTTGCTCCATGAGTTAAATGACCACCTGAAGCCAAAGACATTCCCAAAAATGTATCATTGGGATTTAACAATGCCAAAAAAACCGCTTGATTAGCTTGAGCACCACTATGGGGTTGTAAATTCGCGAACTTACAATCAAATAATTTTTTTACTCTTTCAAGAGCTATTTCTTCAGCTTTATCGACATATTCACATCCTCCATAATATCTTCTACCTGGATAACCTTCAGCGTATTTGTTTGTCATAATTGAACCTTGAGCATTTAGAGTTGATAAAGATGCTATATTTTCTGAAGCAATTAACTCTATTTGATTTTGCTGACGTTCTAGTTCATTTTTTAGTGTTTCAAATACTTCAGGATCTGTTTCCTTTATTCCTTTTAAGTACAAATCTGACATTATATTTTATCTATCCTTTTTTTATGACGACCTGATTCAAATTCTGTATTTAAGAAATTTTCTACACATTTTATTGCTTCCTGTATATCAATAAAGCGTCCAGGTAATACTAAAACATTGGCATTATTATGTTGTCTTATAAGTTTTGCTATTTTTGAATTATGAACAAGGCCAGCTCTTATATTTTTATTACGATTTGCTGCAATGCTCATACCTACTCCAGAGCCACAAATCAATATACCTAAACTATTTGGAGTATAATTAATTTTACTGGTAAGTTCATGGGCAAAATCTGGATAATCCACACTTTCTTCAGTATCTGTTCCTAAATCTGTAAGCAAATTAGAAAAATTATCCATTAATTTACTTTTTAAAGAATAACCAGCGTGATCAGATGCTATAAAAATTTTTCTTTTCATATTAATATATTAATTTCTATAGTTATTTATATTAAAAAAATGATAATGGATATTGTTTATGAAACAAAATAACTGGTTTGATCCTTTTTATATATTTGATAATTTAAGTGAAGAAGAAATGCAAATTCAAAAAAATATAAGAGAATTTTGTGATAAAGAGCTAAGACCAAAAGTTGTATATAACAATTTAAATTATAAATTTGATAAAAAATTATTCCAATTATTTGGATCTATAGGAGTACTAGGTCAAACAATGAATTCTCATGGAGGAGCTGATACTAATAATGTGGCTTATGGCTTAACCGCATATGAATTAGAAAAAATTGATAGTAGTTATAGGTCATCGATTTCTGTTCAATCATCACTTGTTATACATCCAATAAGTAATTTTGGATCTGAAGAGCAAAAAGATAAATATTTACCTGATCTTATTAATGGGGAAAAAATAGGTTGCTTTGGTTTGACAGAAAGTGAAGCTGGGTCTGATCCTTCTTCAATGAAAACTACATATAAAAAAACTCTTAAAGGATATGTTCTTAATGGAATTAAAAACTGGATTACTAATGCTCCTATTGCAGATGTGTTTATAATATGGGCTTTATCTGAAAATCTTGAAAAAGATTCTATAAAAGGATTTATTTTAGAAAAAAGTTTTTCTGGTCTTTCAACATCTCTAATAGAAAATAAAGCAAGTTTAAAAATTAGTCCAACAGGACAAATAATGTTGGATAATGTAATTGTCCCTTTAGAAAATCTTCTTCCTAAAACTACTGGTTGGAAATCAGTATTTAGTTGCTTAAATAAAGCACGTTACGGAATCTCATGGGGTGCTCTAGGTGCTGCAAGTGAATGCTGGTTAATCGCAAAAGAATACTCTGAAAATCGAATCATGTTTAAAAAACCTTTAGCTACTAAACAACTAATTCAAAAAAAATTAGCTGATATGCAAACTGAAATTAATATAGCATTAAGCTCATGTGTCCTTACTGGAAGAGAAATAGATAAAAATAATGACACTAAAATTGCAGTCAGTATTCTTAAAAGAAATAATTGTAAAAAAGCGATCAATATAGTTAGAAATGCTAGAGATATATTGGGAGCAAATGGACTGTTAGAAGAAAATCACATAATGAGGCATTTGGTAAATTTAGAAACTGTTAAAACTTACGAAGGAACTGAAGATATTCACGCTTTAATTCTAGGCAGTAATCAGACTAAATTATCTGCTTTTTGATCTATATCAAATAAAAACAACATTAATTAGCACTTATTCTAATTTAAATCAATTAAGGTAAATTTAATTTACTTGCAAAAAATTGTTATTATTTTTAACATTTTTAAGTTATGTTGATTTTATAAAAATTCATATAACTAAGGAGGAAATATGAAAAAAAACGTAAAACGTCGTGACTTTATTAAGAAAGCCGGCTTAGCAGGTGCGGCTGCAGCAGCAGTATCCTCTTTTCCTGCTCCAGCTATAGCAGCTGATAGAGTAGACATTGCTATGGTTGCTACATGGCCAAGAGATTTTCCAGGTCTTGGTACAGGAGCTCAAAGATTTGCTGAAAGATTATCAACTTTAAGTGATGGTCGATTTAATGTTGAATACTTTGCTGCTGGTGAACGTGTTGGGGCTTTTGATTCATTTGATGAAGTTGCTTCAGGTAATGCTCAAATGTATCATGCTGCTGACTACTACTGGAAAGGTAAACATCCTGCTTGGGCTTATTTCACTGCTGTTCCATTTGGTTTCAGTTATTCTGAAATTAATGCTTGGATTAGATTTGCGGGTGGTCAAGAACTTTGGGATGAACTTGCTGATGGCTATGGCCTGAAAAACTTTATGTGTGGTAACACAGGAGTTCAAATGGGCGGTTGGTTTAATAAGGAAATTAATTCAGCTAGTGATTTTAAAGGACTTAAAATGCGTATGCCTGGTCTAGGTGGCGATGTCATCGCTAAACTAGGAGCATCTCCAGTGTCACTTCCCGGTGGGCAGATTTATGAAAACCTAGTTTCAGGTGCTATTGATGCAACTGAGTGGGTTGGACCATGGAATGATGCTTTTATGAAATTCTATGAAGCTGCAAAATATTACTATTATCCTGGAATGCATGAACCTGCATCAATGCTTGCAGCTGGATGTAATAAATCTTGGCTAACAAGTTTATCAGCATCTGATCAAGCTATGATTGAAGCTGCAGCAACATGTGAAAATGATATTATGATGTCAGAATATAATGCTAATAATGGTTCATCTCTTAAAAAATTGATTGATGAACAAGGTGTTGTGTTAAAAGAATTCAATGATGATGTTTATGATGCATTTTCAGAGGCATCTGCAGAAGTATATGCTGAAGTTGTTGAACATAGTGATCTTGCGAGAAGAACTCATGAAAGTTTTGTTAATGCTCGTGCTGAAATTGGAGCATGGATGAAACTATCAGATGGAGCATATTTAAAACAAAGAAATAGAGCTCTAGGAGTTTAATATAAATTTAAAAGCGGAGAGTTAATCTCCGCTTTTTTAATAATTATATAAATAAGAATTTTCGTTATTTATGATAAATAATTTTAATAATCCTATAAGAATATTTAGCTGGTCAATAATCTTTCTTACCTTTGCGTTCTTAATAAATAATATATTAAATTTTTGGTATGATTTTCCTGGAGTTGATAGGTTTTTTGCAAATTACAATATTTTTTTTGAAAACGATAAAGAATTAAACTTAAAAGAATTTTATAAATCTTGGATACAGTTTTTAATTTATATAATAGCTATATTATTTTCATTTGTTTACGTAAAATTATACAACAACATAAAAATAGAAAAGGATTCTGAATACTTAAGTAATTTTTCAGCCTATATAATCAGATCATGTTTTTGGGGTGTTTTAATTGTAGGAATAGTAGACATGATTCTATCTTTTTTAAGAGTTGAAGATTTTCTAATACCTTTATTTGGAGAAAATTTAGGAATGAATTTAGGTAAATCTGCTTTCAGAGGATCTTTTATTCATTTTCCCTTAATAATTTTAGCCTTTATTATTGGCTATTTTACTAAAACTCTTGGATTTTTTTGGCTTGCTTTTTTAGTTGTTATTGCTGAATTTCAAATTGTAGTAGCACGTTTTATATTTTCTTACGAACAAACTTTTATGGGTGACCTTGTGAGATTCTGGTATGGATCTCTTTTTTTATTTGCTAGTTCTTATGCTTTAATAAAAGAAGGTCATGTAAGAGTTGATATTCTTTATACAAAGTTTTCTGAAAGAGGTAAAGCTTGGTCAAATCTGCTTGGCTCATTATTTCTTGGCATTCCTATTTGTGCAACAATTTTACTTAGAGGTATGTGGTGTCAACAATGCATCTTAAATGCTCCAATAAAAAGCTTTGAACAATCTATGAGTGGTTATGGAATGCAGGTTAAGTATTTAATGGCAGGTTTTCTTGCTATTTATGCCTTAACCATGCTTATTCAATTTACTAGTTTTTTTATGAATAATTCTTCTAAATTATTAAAAACAGATTCAAATTAATGGAAACTGTTTTTTTATTAATTTTAATTTTAACGATGATCATTGCACTTGGATCAGGTTTTCCTGTTGCATTTTCTTTACCAGGTTCTGCTGTTCTTACAATTTTATTAGCTGCATTGGCTGGATATTTATTTGCAGGCAATGCTAGTGAATATTTTCATCAAGATGGTCCTATACAATGGTTATCAGCAGGAATTACAAATTTTAGAGCAGTATATTGGGAAGTTGAAAGAGATACTTTGATCGCAATACCTCTTTTTATTTTTATGGGTATTATGTTGCAAAGATCAAAAATAGCTGAAGATTTATTGGTTACTATGGGACAACTTTTTGGACCAATACCTGGAGGTCTTGGAACTTCTGTAATATTTGTAGGTGCTTTACTTGCAGCAACAACAGGAATTGTTGGTGCTACTGTTGTTGCTATGGGTTTGATTTCGCTTCCAGCTATGTTGAGAAATAATTATGACAAATCTCTTGCAAGTGGTATTGTTTGCTCTTCTGGTACTTTGGGTCAAATTATCCCCCCTTCAATTGTTTTAATTATACTTGCTGACCAATTGGCAAGTGCATCTGATGTCGCTAATACTGCAAGACAAGCAGAATACAAATTATTTACTGGTGAATTTAGTATGCCTGGCGCTTTTTCTGTCTCTTCAACTAGTGCCGGAGATATGTTTCTAGGAGCATTTTTTCCTGGCTTAGTTCTAGTTGGCTTGTATATGATTTACGTTTTAGTTTATGCTAGAATAAAACCAAGTGTTGCTCCTCCTGTACCTTATGATGGCAACTATGATTTTGGTTTTGCTAAAAAAGTATTTCTATCTTTAGTTCCTCCACTCACACTAATATTTATAGTTTTGGGATCAATTATATTAGGTATCGCAACTGTTAATCAAGCAGGTGCAATTGGAGCAGTAGGTGCCACAATTATGGGTGGTTATAGACTTTATGAAGGAAAGAAACATGCTTATACACCTTCTATAATCGCTGTTCTTTCTATAATAGCAATCTATTTTCTTATAAATAATTTTGATTTACGAGTTAAAGATATAACAAGTAATAATGATATAATAGGAATTACTTTGGCTGGTGTAGCGGTTTTTGCTCTCACCTTTTCTGTTTTCTGGAGCTTTTATAGAACTTTAATAATTGATGAAACTTTAAAAGGAGTAGCTATAGAAACTTGTGTAACTACTTCAATGGTATTTATTATTCTAGTAGGTGCTGCAATGTTAACTGCTGCATTTAGAGGATTTGGAGGTGAAGAATTAGTAACTGAATTTTTAACAAGCTTACCAGGAGGTTTTTGGACACAATTTATTGTAGTAATGGCAGTAATATTTATTTTAGGCTTTTTCCTTGATTTTATTGAAATTGCTGTTGTTGTTGTACCTATCATTGCTCCTATTCTTCTGGCACAAACTGATGCTAATGTAACTGCTGTTTGGCTGGGTGTTATGATTGGTGTAAATATGCAAACTTCATTTCTCACACCGCCTTTTGGATTTTCTTTATTCTATTTAAGAGGGGTTGCCCCTAAAACAGTATCAACTATACAAATATGGAGAGGTGCTATAGCGTTTATTGTTCTTCAGTTAGTAGGTTTAGGTATAGTAGGATATTATCCATCTTTAGTTAATTATCTACCTTACAGAACTTACTTAACATCAGAAGTGTCTCCTCCTCCTAAAAATCCGAGATTACAAGAATGTCTAGAGGAATATAAATTTGAAATATATGAAACTAAAGGTGATATTATTAAAGATAATATAAATGAATTAAGTGCTATTAATCTTAATTATTTACCTAAAGATAATAAAAAATTTTTAAAAGAAACTTTTACTAATGCAATTTTAACTTTTGAACTTGTGAAAAATATTAAAGTAACTCAAAATGATTTAAATGAATATAGCAAAAATTATCGATCTTTACATTTATCAGTAAGAAAAATTCAAAAAAAAATATTTAAAATAAATAATAAAATTAAAAAATTAGAAAAAGAAAAAAAATATTTAGAAAGAGAGAATTTATCAAACAAAGTTAATAAAATACAGTTTCAAATTGATGAATTGATTAATCAAAAGGATAAATTGTCTAATAAAATTCCTTCAAATTGGGAAGTTGATCATGATCAATATAATGAATTATCTTTAAAAAATAAGAAAGCAATTACTCAATATAGAAGAAATGTAGATACAGTATATGAAAACATTCAAATCATAAAATTAATAATAGAAGATAGAAATAAACTAAATAACTTTGAAAATAAAATTATAATTTTAAAAGAATTAATATTAAAAGAAACAAAAAATGAAGCAATGAATAAAATTAAATCCATTGAAAAAAGTCTTAATGTAATAGCAGGTGCTGATTTAATTAAAGAAAAACTTTCAAAAGCTAGACGACTTTTGAAAAAAGATGATCTAGAAATTAATAAATTCAATTCTCTTATAGATGAAGCAAATAATATTTATTTGTTTGAAAAAGATTGGAGGGCTAAAGCTGAAAAAGATTTGCTTCCTAAATTAATTAAATTTGATAGTTTAATCAAAGACACGATAGGTCTTAGATTGCAAGAAAAATTAACAAATGAACAAGCTATATTTGTAGCTGCATGTCGTTCAGTACATACAGATATATCACTTAATTTCTGATTTAAATTTTCTCTATATCCATTATTACATGTACATAATCCATTGCATGTCCTTCTGGATTTAAAACCACTTCATCTTGATATGCTTTATAAAATTTATTTACGATTTCATTAATTTGATTTTCTTCTCGACCATTTAATGCTGTTCTAAAAACTGTTTCAGACCAACTTCTTAATGTAGGTATTAGACTTTCAGCATATTGTTTTGAAGTTATAGAATTTTTATTGTTTTCATAATTAACTTTGTAGGGGCAATCAGTTAACATTGTACTGCAAGACTTTAACCGTAAACCGGCTTTTGATATATTTGATTTAGGGTCATCAAAAGGTTTTCTAAATTCTTCTAATGTTCTGTAATGCTGTGTAAATGTAGCAGCAACAAATTCCTCTTTTGTAATAATTTGTTTATCTTCTAGAGATTTCCAATAAAAAGTAAATTTATCAAACATATTGTGTCCGCCTGTATTGCCAAGATATCTTCCTTTTTCATCAATACCAAAATTAATACAAATAAATCTCCCTCCAGAGATCAACTCATTAGCTCTACTAAGTAATATTGATTCCCAATCTTTTGATGCTTGAATTTTAAACTTTTCTTTTTCTTCAGAATTTGCCCCAACCATGTGAACATGATTTTGTATATGACAAGGTTTTTCAGAAACATAATGCATAGCTGTTGCTGAGAAACCAAATGACAATGAGTTATCATGCATTAATTGTTTATGAAAGCCAGTACCGCAGCCATGTACAAAAACATCTTTAAATAAATTTTGATATGCAAACTGAGAATTGCCTTCCATACCTTGCATTGTTCTAAATAATGTTGAAAAATCATTTGATGAAAGATCTGTATAAAGTATTTCAATTTGCCTATCATCTTTATCTCTTAATTCTTTAATCAGATTAAACCACATTTCCTGACTCGTACCTCCGTCAGCACTGCCAAAATCAGCAATCCTTAAAATATTTTTTTTAGGAATTTCTTTAAAAGCTTTTTCAACAAGAGGCTGTATTGAATCAATAGCTATTTTTGCACCAATAGTTTTCTGAGAATAATATCCGGAACTTTTCATTGAAAGAACTGACTGAGTGTTTAATTTATTTTTTCTATCATTCATAAAATATATCTACCTATTTTAATAAAATTAAATTTATTAGTTATGAATCAAATTTCATAGACTTATTAAAATATTTAGGAATTTTTTTTCCTGCCTGAGCCCTTTTACCATTCCAAAAACTTACATCTTCTATTCTTCTTTTTTTGGATCCTATTAACCATTGAAGTCCTTCTGATAAGTTAATTAGCTTAACATCTGATAAATTATCATTTTCTTTTAATTTTATAAGTTGAACACCGACACCTTTATTCATTATTGGTAAAATATTAGTATCAAAAATTAGCATTTTCCCTAATTTTGTTACACAAACTAGATGTGTTTTATTATAATTTAAAATTCTAACTACATTATCATTAGATTTAAGATTAAAAATTTGTTTTCCTTTTCTTTGATTAGTTATCATATTCTGTGTAGGGGCTATAAAACCTTTACCAAATTTTGTTACAAATAAGCATTTTGTATTTTGGTTTCCATTTAAAACTCCAACAATTTTATCATTTGTACCAGCTTCAATAAATTGAATAAATGATTTGGGATTTGACTTACCTCCAGGTAAAATATTTGGATCTAAACTAAAAACTCGCCCTGAAGACAAAAAAATTAATAATTTTTCATTAGATAAAATATGTGTGGCATATTTAATTTTATTATCATCTTTTCTTATTTGATCTATATCTAGATAATCCTTTAAACGTTTTATAGTTGAATCTTTATTAATAATTATTGTGAGTTTTTCAATTTCATCAAATTCGTCAATTTTAACTTCAGTATTAAGGTTTGATTTTGATAATACTTTTGTTCTTCTAAGCTTTATATTGTCTGGTATCGAATTATTAATTTCCTCTATTTCTTTAATAATATAATTATCTAAGATCTTGCTATTTTTAATTAATTTATTGAGAAAATTTAATTCTTGTTTTAGATTTTTAATTTCAAGTATTGTATTCTGCTCATCAAGTTTTTTTAATGAACCCAATCTCATAGACATTATTGCTTCTGCTTGATTTAAATTAAGTTTAAATTTTTTAATCATTTCTTTTTTTGGATCATCATGTTTTCTAATTATTTTAATAATTTTATCTAGGAATTTAT
Organism: Alphaproteobacteria bacterium MarineAlpha5_Bin5; assembly: GCA_002938205.1. Lineage (GTDB taxonomy): Bacteria > Pseudomonadota > Alphaproteobacteria > HIMB59 > CACPNW01. Next base: position 8,548 of record PTKZ01000010.1, on the reverse strand, counting down.
AAACAATTAAAAAACCTTCTAAAATTTCTAACCTTAACTTAATTTTATTTATATTAAATTTAGATTTTCTTCTTATTGTTAATTTTCTATATTTGATAAATTGCTCTAATATTTCCTTTAATCCCAATTGTTTTGGAATAATTCCATCTTCTAATACATTAAAATTACATGAAAATTTGATTGATAGTTCAGTAAGTTTAAAACATAAATTCATTAACTTAAATGAATCAATATTTCTATTTTTTGGTCTTAATACTATCCTAATATTATGATCTGATTCATCTATTACATCGTCTAAAGGTATTTTTTTAATATTAATTAAATTTGCTAATTGTTCAATAATCTTAGTTTTGTTAACTTGATAAGGTATTTCTGATATAATTATTTGATACATTCCATTTTTTAATTTTTCAGAATGCCACTTTGAATTAATGATAAATGAACCTATTCCTTTTGTATAAATATTTTTTTTATCATCAGTAGTTAAAATTATTTCCCCTCCAGTTGGTAAATCAGGTCCTGTAAGAATATTAATTAGTCGTGTATTTGTAAAATCTGGTTTTTTTAATAATGTAATTAAACAATCATTTAATTCTTTAAGATTGTGAGGAGGGATATTTGTTGCCATACCAACAGCTATCCCTGAAGAACCATTTAAAAGCAAATTAGGGAGCTTAGTTGGTAGTACTTCAGGTTCAAGATTTTGACCATCATAATTTTCTTTAAAAATTACTGAGTCTTCTTCAATGCCATCAAAAAAATAATTTGCTATTTTTTCAAGTCTAGCTTCAGTATATCTCATTGCAGCTGCATTATCACCGTCTACATTCCCAAAGTTACCTTGTCCCTCAATTAAAGTTACCCTAGTAGAAAAATCTTGAGCTAACCTTACAAGACTTTGATAAATTGCTTGATCTCCATGTGGATGAAACTTACCCATTACATCACCTACAATTCTTGCTGATTTTTTAAAAGAAGAATTATTAAATAAATTCAATTGATACATAGAGTAAATAATTCTTCGGTGCACAGGCTTTAAGCCATCTCTAACATCAGGTAATGAACGGGAAACTATTGTTGAAACTGCATAAGATAAATATTTTTCACTAAGAATTTTATCAATTTTACTATTAATTAGTTTTGTCATTTTTATTTTTAAGAAATGTTAAAATTAAATCTCTAAACTTAATGAAACTGATAGGTAATTTAAGATTCATATTAATTAAATGATTATTTTGAAAAATTTCTTCAAAAATTATAAAAGCTAATTTAACAGACTCATAATTTACTGATATTTTGTCATTAAATAATTTATGAGGAAATAATAATGATTTATTGTCTTTTAAACTACTAAATTTAAGTGAAACAATATCAAAAAATGGATTTTTTGAATTATTTTCATAATCTGTATCATAACCAATAATTTTTAATAAATTGTATAAATATTTAATAAAATCAATTAACCAATTTTTTTTTAAAATTAACAAACTTATCATTTTTTCAGTGGTGCTAAAAATACCTTTAATTTTTTGACCTTCAATTATAGATAGGTTCAAAACAGCAACTATTGCCATTATACAATTAAGTTTATATTTATCATTAATAACTGAAGATAGATAAGGTTGATCCAATTCACCTTTAATACTGTAAGGAAAATTTAATTTTTTACTTGAAAGATTAAATTGAAAAAAATTACCTAATTGATATAAATTTTTATTCTTTGAGGATAAACCTCCAAAAACAATTCCAGTAATAATTTCATCATTTTCAGATAAAAATTTAATAAACAAATTATTTTCTTTTGAAATTTTACGATAAAGAAGAATGCCTTTAAATTTATTTTCCATTATCATTTATTATTTCTAAATATAAATGAACCTTTAAATCAAAAATTTTATTAATTTGTTTTTGACTAAATTCTCTAATTTTTTTAATCTTTTCACCCCTTTTACCTAATATTATTTTTTTATATCTTTTTTCTTTTATAATTATATTTTGTTTGATTTTTAAATCACCATTTTTTAAATAATTAAAATATATGTTTTTTATTTTTATATTGTAAGGAATTTCTTTATGTAAAAAAGTTAACATAGAATTTCTTGTACATTCATTTGTAATAAAAATATCATCCTTATTTGATATTTGATTTTGATTAAAAGCCCATTTTGATTCTTTTGCATATTTTTTTAAATAATTAAGAAAATCTTCAAATCCATATTTAAATTTAGCAGAAATGGTGAAATAAACATCTAACTTTAAATCAATGTCAATTTTTTTAATAATTGGAAGGAGTATTTTTTTTGAAATCAAATCTACTTTATTAAAAAGTATTAAAATTTTTTTATTTAATTTTTTTAAATTTAATAGCTCATTTTTTAAATATGATATTCTAATATTTTTTGAATCAATGACAAATATTATTATTTCTGAATCATCAATAGCATTCCATAAACTTTGTTTTAAAAATTTATTATTTTTATCTTTAGATTTTAATAAATTTAAACCAGGGGTATCATAAAATATATATTGATAATTATTATAATTTTTTACTCCGATAATAAATTCTTGAGTTGTATTGATCTTCTTATTTTGAATAGATACAATTTCTCCAATAAGATTATTTAATAAAGTAGACTTGCCTGCATTAGTTCTGCCTACTAGACTAAGTCTTAATAATTTTTTTTTCATTAAACAATTTTATAGCTGTAATTGCTGCATTTTTTTCAGCTTCTCTAATTGAAGTACCTGTAGCTTTTATTTTTTTTAATTTAAGAGCTTTTAAGGAAACGGTAAAAATAGGTGAATGTGATGGACCTTCTTTTTTGAGAAGACTATAATCAGGAAGTTTTTTATATTTTTTTTGAGAAATTTCTTGTAAATGGGTTTTTGGATCCTGCAAATTTGATTCTTTAATATCTAAGTAAGGTCCCCATATTTTTTTAATAAATTTTGCAGAATTGGAAAAACCACCATCTAAATAAATTGCACCTATTATAGACTCTACTGCATCTGCTAAGATTGAAACATTCATTTTATCATTTTTCTTTTTAAAAGTGAAAATTAGAATTTTATCAATAGACAACTCCATGGCTATCTTATGTAAAAAATTCTTTTGCACTAAATAAGAAAGTTTTTTTGACAGATCTCCTTCATTTTTTTTATTAAATTTTTTATATATTAAAGAAGCAATTGCTAATCCCAAAACTCTATCTCCCAAAAACTCTAATCTTTCAAAATCATATCTACTTAATTTAGAATCGTTTTTTTTATCTAATAGAAAACTTGGGTGGGTAAGAGAATCAATTAGCAAATTTTTATTTTTAAATACATAACCAATTTTTTTTTCAAAAAGGTTTATATTTTTTTTTGAAATCATTCGATTATTTTAAAAATTCTATTTTTCCTTATTGCTTTAGGCCATTTCCAAATTTCTAAAAATCTCGAATTTTCTAAAGAAAAAAATATAAATCTTGCTTTGCCAATGAGATTTTCATATGGAATAAATCCAACAATATTTACAAATCTGCTATCTTGAGAATTATCTCTATTATCACCCATTACAAAAAAATGATCTTCTGGCACTATAAAAACCTCAGTGTTATCTACTATACCATTGTCCATTATGTCTAAAATTTCAATCTCATAATTCATAAAAAACTCTTTGTATTTTCTAACTCTTTTAAGTGAAACATTATTGTCATTATCAATAAAATCATCCATTTTCTTTCTTAATATTAATTGATTATTTATCATAATCATTCCGTCTATAATTTTAATTTTGTCGCCAGGAATACCTATGACTCTTTTAATATAGTCTGTTCTATTATCTTCTGGAGTCTTAAAAATCACAACATCACCTCGTTTTGGTCCTTTAGAAAAAAATTTATTTGGTATTATAGGAATAGAAAAAGGTAGTGAATGTTTTGAGTAACCATAGGACCATTTAGATACAAAAATAAAATCTCCAACTAATAAATTTGGCTTCATAGATCCAGAAGGAATATTAAATGGCTCTGCCACAAAAGAACGGATAATTAATGCTATAAAAATAGCTAAAGAAATTGATTTAATATTACTAAAAAAACTACTTTTTGATTTCATTAGAATAAATAATTACGTTTGCAACTGCATAATTCTTTTCATCACTTAAAGATAACTCAATTTTTGGTTCAATATTTTTTCCCATTTTTTTTATAAACTCTAATGCTTTATTATGAAGTAAAATATTAGGTTTGCCTAATTTATCATTTCTTATCTCGATATCTTTCCAAAAAACCCCTTTTGCTAGTCCTGTTCCTAATGCCTTAGCACAAGCTTCTTTAGCAGCATATCTTTTAGCATAAGATTCATCTGATTTTATTTTACTTTCAGATCTTAAAATTTCACCTTCATGAAAACATCGTATCTTAAATTTATTGCCATATTTATTAATAACTTTTTTTATTCTACGAATATCAACTATATCAGTTCCAATATGCAAAATCATTTTTAACCTTTTATTCTTTCGAGAGAAGAAACTTCAGATACCAGTCGCAATGCAGCAATAATATTTTTAAGATGGTTTGCGTCTCTTACTTCAATATCTATTATAATTTCATAAAAATCAACTTTTCTTATTGAGAAATTGATATTTGAAATATTGCCATTATTTTTTGCTATAATTGTTGTAACTTTACCTAAACTTCCAGGTTGATTCTTAAGAACAACACTAATTCTTGCATTTGATGATGTATTTAACGTATTTGACTGGTCCCAAGAGATATTTAGCCATCTTTCTGGATTATCTGAGTATGAGTTTAGTGTTTCACAATCAACAGTATGTACCGCAACTCCTATACCTGCAGTAACTATGCCTACTATATTATCTCCTTTAATAGGCGAACAACATCCTGCTAAATGATAAGACATTCCTGCTGTTAATCCTTTAAGTTTAATTGATTTTTCTTTTGATTCTCCTATTTTTTTTGGTGGTTTGTAATTAAATTCAGGATATATTTTTTTAATAACGGAAATTGCTGTTAAGTTTCCTGAACCTATTAATTCATAAAGATCGTCTATATCTTTTAGTTTGTATTCATGATTAATTTTTTCTACTGTTGAAGTATTCAAATCATAATTCTCTTTTTGAAAAAAAGAAGTAAGAATTTCTTTACCAAAATGAACATACTCATCTCTTTTTTTAGATCTAAAAAATCTTCTTATTTGAGATTTTACCTTAGATGTTACTGCAAATCTTTCCCATAAAGGAGAAGGTTGAGATTCTTCTGAAGTAATTATTTCTATTTGATCTCCGTTTCTTAATATTGTCTTTAGTGGTTGCAACTTTTCATTTATTTTAGCAGCAACACATTTATCTCCAACCTGGCTGTGAATTGAGTAGGCAAAATCAATTGGAGTTGCATTTTTTGGTAGTTCAATAACATCTCCTTTTGGTGTAAAAACATATATATCATTTTGAAAAACTTGAATTTTGGAATTTTCAATTAATTCATCTTGAGATGAAGATGTATTCATTAAATCAACTAAATCATGCATCCATTGATATTCTTTTGTATCTTTTTCTCTTATTTTTTTTGGATCTTTATATTTCCAATGTGCAGCTACACCAAAACCAGCTATTTGTTCCATGACATTTGAACGAAATTGAATTTCAATTTTTTTATTTTTAGGACCCATAACAGAAGTATGTAAAGCCCGATATCCATTTGATTTAGGTGCTGATATAAAATCTTTAAATCTACCTTGAATATATGGAAATCTTCTATGAATGATCCCTAAGCATCTATAGCATTCTCTAGTAGAATTAGTAATAATTCTAAATGCCATAATATCGGATAATTGTTCAAAAGATATATTTTTTTTCTTAATTTTATTCCAAATGGAGTATGGTGATTTCATTCTTCCATCAATTTTACAATTTAAGTCTTCATCTAAAAAAATTTTTTTTAACTCATATCTAATTTCATCAATTATATTTTCATCTTCAGATTTAAAGTAGTATAATCTTTCTGTAATAGAGTTTCTGGCTTCTGGATTGATTGTCATAAATGCTAAATCTTCTAGTTCATCTTGCCATTCTTTCATACCAAGCCTCTGAGCTAAAGGAGCATAAACTTCCAGAGTTTCCATAGATGTGTTAATTTTTTTTCTGTCTGTATCTACAAATTCAAGTGTTCGCATGTTATGAAGTCTATCAGCTAACTTGATTAAAATCACTCTTAAATCTTCTGTAGCGGCTAAAAGCAACTTTCGATAATTTTCTCCAAGTTTTTGTTGATTTGCTTTTAAAGAAAATTTACTTATTTTTGTTAATCCTTGTACTAATTCTGATATTTGATCTCCAAATATATTTTCTATTTCGTTAATTGTTGATTTAGTATCTTCAATAGTGTCATGTAGTAAACCTGCTGCAATGGACGCCCCATCAAGCTTAATTGATGTTAAAATTTTTGCTACTTCTACAGGATGAGTTATAAAAGGATCTCCTGATTGCCTAATTTGATCCTGATGAGCTTTTTTACTGTAATCAAGAGCTTTAGCTATTAATTTTTTTTCTGAATCTTTTAAATATACTGTCAACTTTTCAAGTTCTTGGATCTTCTCAATAATCATTTTAAAATATTACACTACGATAATGTAGTATTGTAGTTTTTATGAATTATTATTCTCTAAATTTAAATCTCTATCTTCAATATTTTGGCTGTTATCTTCAATTACACTTTCTGGTAATTTGTTTTCAATCTCTTGAGATTGTTGATGATCTTGTTGATTTTCTTTAGAATCATTTTCGTTTATTTCTTCATCAATTCCATTTTCTTCTTCAGTACTAGAATATTCTAATTTTTGTTCTTCTTCATCTTCATCTGCCACTGATTCAGTTTGATATTCTTCTATAAGGCTATTTTTCATTTCTTCAGCTGTTATAGTTTCTTCAGCAATTTCTCTAAGCGCAATTACTGTATTTTTATCATTATCTTTTTCTACTGTTGGAGAATCGCCTGAATGCAACTTTCTAGCACGATTAGAAGCTACTAAAACAAGTTCAAATCTACTTTCAAATTTATCTATGCAATCTTCAACTGTAATACGAGCCATTTGAAGAGCTTATAATTATCTTGTGTTAAAAGTAAATAAAAATTAATTATTTTTTAACAAACTTAATTTTTTTCTATTCCACACCTTTGTTTTTTCTGACTCTCTCTTATCAAATTTCTTTTTTCCCTTACCTAGACCAAAAGTCAGTTTTGCTAAGCCTTTTTCATTAAAATACAATAATATTGGCACTATTGAGAAACCTTCTTTTTTTACTGCACCCTGCACTTTATTAAACTCTTTTTTGTTAATTAGCAATTTTCTTTCTCTTATAGGATTATTTTCTGTGTCACTAGAAGATGCATACCTTTTAATATAGCAATTTAAAAGCCATAACTCTCCTTCTTTTTCTTGAATATATGACTCTTTGATAGATCCTGTATTTTCCCTAAGAGATTTTACTTCAGATCCTGTTAGAACAATTCCAGCTTCTACTTTAAGAGAAATCAAATAATCATAATTTGCACGCTTATTAGCAGCTATGATTTTCATAATTAGATTAATTTAAGTTCTATTAAGCATTCCTTTATAATCTTTTTCGTAATTTCATCAATTTCAACTAATGGCAATCTAGTATCTGGTTTACATAAATTTAGTAGAGAGGCTGCATACTTTACTGGACCTGGGCTTGATTCAATAAATAATGCATGATGGAGTTTTGATAATTTTAAATTAATTATTTGAGTTTTTTTTATATCCTTATCTCTCCATGCTTTTTGCATTTCTGAACAAAGTTTAGGTGCAACATTAGCTGTAACAGAAATACAACCATCACCTCCTTGAGCTAAATAAGCAAGGGCTGTTCCATCTTCACCTGATAAATAGCAAAAATTTTTATCCATTTTCGCTTTTGTTAACAAAGGTCTAAACAAATCATTAGTGGCATCTTTTACACCTATGATGTTTTTAATTTTAGATAAATTTATCATAGTATCAATAGTCATATCTACAACAGATCTACCTGGTATATTATATATAATAATAGGAATATTAGCTGAGTTCGCTATTGCTTCAAAATGATTAAATAAACCTTTTTGAGTGGGCTTATTATAATATGGAGTTACTACAAGAGCTGCATTGGCTCCTACTTTTTCTGCATGAGTGGTATAATCAATCGCCTCACTAGTATTATTAGATCCAGTACCGGCAATTATTGGAACCCTACCATCTGCAATTCTAATTGTCTCTTCAATTATTTTTTTATGTTCATCATGACTTAATGTAGGTGATTCCCCTGTTGTTCCACAAGGAACTATTCCATTAGACCCATTATTTATTAAATAATTAAGAATTCTTTCGTAAGAATAAAAATCAACTTCATTATCCTGAAATGGTGTTATAACTGCTGGTATGCTACCGTAAAACATTCTAAAAAATTATGGCGGAGAGAGAGGGATTCGAACCCTCGGAAGGAATTACTTCCTTCGCAGGTTTAGCAAACCTGTGGTTTAAGCCA
>PTKZ01000001.1 GCA_002938205.1 Alphaproteobacteria bacterium MarineAlpha5_Bin5 | reverse complement strand
ACCATTTTTTATATTGTTCAAATCTCTTATTAAACTTTTGTCGTTTTGAGAGAGATACAAATCTTTAAGGTTCCAAATGGGTAATTTCCCAAGGTTATTTAACGCATTAGTTTGATTATTTTTTGTATTCATAGTATGAAATCAATATAGGTATTAATTATACTGTTTGTAGGGAGGTTAAGTCAAATGTCTATCAATTTCGATAATTATAATAATATTGTCTCCATGTTTTTTGAAAAATCTAACATGATGAAAGACAAACCTTATTTATGGAAAAAAAATAATAATATTTTTGAGTCTCTATCTTGGGAAGATGTTGAGTTATCAGTAAAATCTGTCGCAAGATCTCTTATGGATTTAGGAGTTTTAAAAGGTGATAGAGTTGTAATATTATCGGAGAATAGGCCTGAATGGCAAATTGCAGACTTAGCCATAATGTCAATAGGAGCAATAACTGTCCCTGTTTATACTACGAGTACAACTGCGGATTATAGTCATGTTATCAATCATTCAGGTGCAAGATGTATGATCATATCTTCTCACGAACTTTGTGTTAAGGCTCTTCCTGCAGTGGAAAGTTCTACTGATTGCAAAAACGTTATTAAGATTAATGATGATGGTCAGTCATATAGTAATCCTGTTAACATTTTGCAATGGAGTGATCTTATTAAAAATCAAGAAAAAGATAACTATGTTTTTGATGAGGAAATTAAATCTATCAAAAGAACTGATACTGCATGTATTATTTATACATCAGGAACAGGTGGAAATCCAAAAGGTGTGATGCTTAGTCATGGGGCAATGCTGTCAAACTGTACTGGTGCACAAATATTATTAAAAAACCTTTTAGAAGGTATGGATGAAATTAAATTTCTTTCTTGGTTACCTTTATCGCATTCATATGAACATACTTTACAGTTTTTTACTTTAGGTATTGGCGCTCAAGTTTACTACTCAGAAGGAATTGATAAATTAGTTGTTAATATGGGTGAAGTTAGTCCACATTTTATGACTGCTGTTCCACGATTTTATGACTCATTACATACAAGAATTTCACAAGGTTTAAAAAAACAAGGAAAATTAAGCCAATGTCTTTTTGCAGCTACTTTAAGATTAGGTAAGAAAAAATATAATGGAGAAAAACTAAGTTTTCTTGAAAATTTGACAAACAGTATTCTTGATAAATTAGTTAGAAGGAAGGTAAATAAAAGATTTGGAGGATCATTGAAAGCTCTTATTTCAGGAGGTTCAGCTCTTAACTTTGAGGTTGGTCTGTATTTAACAGCATTAGGATTACCTTTATTGCAAGGATATGGGCAAACTGAAACTGCCCCTGTTGTTTCTGCAAACCCCCCAGAAAAAGTAAAATTGGATACTGTTGGACCTCTTTTTCATGGAGTTAATGTAAAAATTGCTGATGATGGAGAAATATTAGTTAGTGGAGAAAACGTAATGAATGGCTATTGGAATGATCCAGATGCAACATCAAAGACACTAATTAATGGTTGGATTCATACAGGAGATATCGGTGAATTTGATGGAGAAGATTATCTAAAAATAACTGATAGAAAAAAAGATATTTTGGTGAATGCTGGCGGGGATAATATTTCTCCATCAAGAGTTGAAGCAAAACTTGATATAGAACCTGAAATAGCACAATCAATGCTTTATGGAGATTTTAAAAATTATTTAGTGGCAGTTATAGTCCCGGATAAAGATTTTGCACTTAATTGGGCAAAAGAGAATTCTAAAGATAAGAGTTTGGAGTCAATCGTTAAAGAAGATGATTTTAATCAAGTAATTAAAGAGGTTGTAAATAGAGTAAATAAAAATTTATCAGTAATAGAGCAGGTAAGAAAATTTATATTAATTGATCATGAGTTTACGATTGAAAATAGTATGATGACGCCTTCTATGAAAGTTCGCCGATTTGTAGTAAAAGATAAGTACGGGGAAAAATTAGAGAGTCTTTATTAATATTATTTATTTTTAAAATCTTCTAATTGTTTTTTAGTTGCTTCTTTTTGAAAATTTTTTTTCCATTCTTCATATGGCATTCCATAAATCAGCTCTCTTGCTGTATCATAATCTATTTTTTCATTTTTATGTTCAGCAGCATTAACGTACCACTTAGAGAGACAGTTTCTACAAAAACCTGACAAATTCATTAAATCAATATTTTGTACATCATTTCTTTTTTGAAGATGATCAATCAATCTTTGAGCAACATCTGCTAATAAATCTCTATCTAACTTTTTTTTCATATAATTTTAATCAAATAAGTTTAATTTAAAGAAAATTATTATATATATGCAAAATAAATGAAACGTAATAGAAAAGCTAAAATATTAGCTACATTGGGCCCATCCTCATCTTCTCCTAAATTAATAGAGGAATTATTTATTGCTGGCTGCGATGTATTTCGTTTAAATTTCTCTCATGGATCAATTGAAACTCACAGATCAAATATTAAGACAATTCGTCAAATAGAAAAAAAATATAATCATGCAACATGCATTTTAGCTGATTTACAAGGACCTAAGTTAAGAGTTGGAAATTTTGCAAATAAAGAAGAAAAATTAGTAAAAGGAGATCTATTTCAACTAGATCTTAAAAATGAACTAGGTTCAAAAAGCAGAGTCAATTTTCCTCATCCAAATATTTATGAAAATTTAACACCTAACACAATACTTTTGATAAATGATGGAAGAATTCGCTTACAAATAATTGAACAAAAAAAAGATTCTTTAAAAACAGAAGTATTAAATGATGGAGTAATTTCTGATAACAAAGGAGTGAATATTCCAGATATAATTTTACCGATAGATTCATTAACAACAAAAGATAAATCTGACTTAATGAAAGCTCTTGAAATGGAAGTAGACTGGGTTGCGTTATCTTTTGTTCAGCAACTTGAAGATATAAAAAACATAAAACAAATTGTTAAAAACAAAGCGTTAATTATGGCTAAGATTGAAAAACCTTCTGCAGTAAAAAATGTTGATGAAATAATAAATGCTGCAGATGGCATTATGATTGCAAGGGGAGATTTAGGTGTAGAAATGCCGCCTGAAAGAGTTCCAATTGTTCAAAAAAATATAATTAAAAGATGTAGAAGTTTTGGTAAACCAGTTGTTGTTGCTACACAAATGCTTGAGAGCATGATTACTAATTTAGTACCATCTAGAGCAGAAGCATCAGATGTTGCAAATGCTATATATGATGGAACTGATGCTGTAATGTTATCTGGAGAATCTGCTATAGGTAATTTTCCAATTGAATCAGTGACTACGATGAATAAAATCATTGAATATGTAGAAGCAGATAAAAATAATTTTGATCTTGAATTTGAAACCCAAGAATTAAATCACAAAATTGATAATACAGATGCCATAACTAATGCTGCATATTCAATAGCTAAAAATGCTGGCGCAAAAGCTATTATTACATTTTCTGTAAGTGGAAAAACCACAATGAGAATGGCAAAAGAAAGAGCCCCAGTTCAAATTATTGGTCTTTCTCCAAACATTAGAACTGCTAGAAAAATGCAAATACTTTGGGGTGTAAACTCTTGTTTTTCTCCAGATTCAGAAAATGCTACTGAAATGGTTAATATTGCTTGCTCTGTAGCCAAAGACAAAAAACTAGTAAGTGCTGATGATAATGTTGTAATTACAGCAGGAGTGCCTTTTGGCAATGCTGGATCTACAAATTTATTAAGAATAGCTAAAATAATTGCTAATAAAAATCTTACTTAAGTTTATCACAAGCTCTTTTGATTCTAATACAAGCTTCTTTTAATATTTCATCACTAGTAGCATATGATAATCTAAAATAAGGCGATAAACCGAAAGCTGCTCCATGAACACCTGCCACGCCTTCACTTTCTAATAAGTAATTCATAAAATCTTCATCATTTTTTATTTCGTTACCATTGGTAGTTGATTTTCCAATAATTCCATCACAGCTTGGATAAACATAAAAAGCTCCTTCAGGAGTGAGACAGGAAATACCTTCAATTTCATTAAGTAAATCAACAACCATATCTCTTCTTTTAATAAAAGATTGATTATGAATTTCTATAAAATTTTGAGGTCCTTTTAAAGCTTCAACAGAAGCAGCCATAGTTATAGATGATGTAGAAGTCGTGCTTTGTGATTGGATTTTATTCATAGCACTAATTATATCTTTAGAAGCACCACAATAACCAAGTCTCCAACCAGTCATACAATATGATTTTGAAACACCATTTAATGTTAAGCATCTATTTTTTAATGATGGCTCCACAGATGCAAGTGTCGAAAACTGTAACCCATCGTAAATAATTTTTTCATAAATATCATCAGACATTATTAATACATCAGGATGCTTCAATAATACTTTTGCTAGTTCTTTTAATTCTTCTTTTGAATATATAAATCCCGTTGGATTACTTGGACTATTTAACATTAGCCATTTTGTTTTTGTGCTAATGTTTTCTTCTAATTGTTTTGCAGTAATTTTAAAATTTTGTTCTTGAGAGCATTCAACAATTACTGGTATTCCTTCAGCTAACAAAACTATATCAGGATAACTTACCCAAAAAGGTGCTGGAATAATTACTTCGTCTCCTGGATTAACTGTAGCCATCATTGCATTATAAATTATGTGCTTACCGCCAACACCAACCATTATTTCATCAAGCTCATATTTAATATTATTATCTTTTAAAAATTTTTCTTGAATCGCTTTTTGTAAAGCAGGTGTGCCTTTGCCAGGAACATATCTAGTCTGCCCCTCTTCCATAGCCTTATTTGCTGCATCTCTAATATTTTTAGGAGTATCAAAATCAGGCTCTCCTGCTGCTAAAACTAAAACATCCTTACCTTCTGCTCGCAAAGCATTGGCTTTAACATTAATGCCTACTGTCATTGAAGGCTTAATTCTATTTAATCGATCTGCTATTATGCCCATAATATTAAATAATATAATGTTCAATAATTAGACTTGTACAAGTAAACAATAAAAAAATAGCAAAAAGCCTTCTTAGTGTAATTTTATTTACTCTGGAGGAAATTTTCGCTCCAATATTAGCAGTAAAAACACTTGTTATTGAAACAAGTAACACTATAGCAATATTTACATAACCTATTGAATATTTTGATATATTGCCTTCTATATTTCCTGTGATCATAAAAATAATGACCCCTGGTAAAGCAATAAAGAAACCAAATACTGCTGAAGTACCAACTGCTTCATGAATTTGTTTTGAAAACATAGTTAAAGTTGGAACACTAAAACTCCCACCGCCTATACCTATTAAAACAGATAAAAAACCAATCAAAGAACTAATTAAAAAATTAATAAATTTTGACTTTGGAATATCTTTGGAGACAATAAAAGGATTTGTTTGAAGCGCCATATTCAGGGCAATTGCAATAGCAAGCATCACAAAAATAATTACTAAAATTTCACCAGAGATATTGCTAGCAAAATAAGAACCTAAAAGAGATCCAGTAACGATGCCTAGTACCCATTTTTTAACAATTAGTAGATTGACATTTTTTAAATTTAAATGGGATCTAATAGAAGAAATTGATGTAAAGCATATAATTCCAAGTGAAGATGCAATTGCAATGTGCATTGCATAATCTATGGCATAACCCAGATGCAAATGAACAAAATATGTAATAGGAACAATGATTATACCGCCTCCTACTCCCAAGAGTCCTGCTAAAAAACCAGACAGTAATCCCGTAAATAAAAAAATAATTATTAGAATAGTCAATGATTTTTCCTTATAGAAAGTATATTTATTGTAGTAAACTTTTTAAAATAAAAGTAAATTAATAGTATGAAACATGTTCATTGGTTAGGAACTGGTTTATCTTCAATACCTGGCATCAGGCGCTTGGCTAAGCGTTTTGATAATTTTACTGTTTGGAATAGAACGCTAGCTAAAGCTGAATCTGCCCTTAGTCATGTTACAAAGCATAACGTTTCCGCAAAAAAATTTAACATAGAACAATTATCTTCTCTTTTAAAACCAGATGATATTGTAATTTCTCAATTACCAGCAAGTCATCATTTTAGAATAGCCAAGATTTGTTTAGAAAAAAAATGTCATTTTGCATCAAGTAGTTATATCTCTGATGAGATTAATTCTCTTGATACTGAAGCAAAAAATAATGGTTTAACATTTATCAATGAAATAGGGCTTGATCCTGGAATTGATCATTTTTTTTCACATTTACTGGTTAATGATTTAAAAAGATTAAACGAAAACAATATTTCAGTCTGCTATCAATCTTATTGTGGTGGATTTCCTGCTATACCGAATGATTTTAAATATAAATTTAGTTGGTCTCCAGTTGGGGTTATTAAAGCCTTAAATAATGATGCAAAATATATTCATAATTTTAAAACACATGTAAAAATACCTTATAAAAATATTGGAAATTACGAAGTTAACAATGAAAAATATGAAGCCTATCCAAATAGAGATTCAACAACATATATTAATGAATATAATTTTGATCCTAATTGGAAAATTAATGAATTTGTTAGAGGTACATTAAGACTAAATGGATGGCAAAATGCATGGAAGGAAATATTTAATTTATTAGAAAATAAAAATCCTAGTTTAGATAATCAGATTAGCATTTTAGGTGATGAATTATGGGCTAAGCATCCTTATGCTAAAAATGAAGAAGATAGAGTTGTTTTATATGTTAAATTAGAAGCTGAACAAAATAATAAACAAATTTTTAAAAGTTCTTATTTTCTAGATGAAAAAGGTTCTGGAGAAAATACCGCAATGGGTAAATTAGTTTCTCTAACATTATCTGCTGCAATAGATTTGTTGTTACAAGATAAATTATTATCAGGAGTTCAAGCTGCTCCACATCAACCTGATTTAATAGAGTATTTTTTCAAAATTTTAAAAGAAAACAAAATAAATATCACAAAAAATATATGAAATCAGAAATCACGTCTCTTGGAATTATTCAAGAAAGTAGAAATGATGAAAGTAGAGCTCCTCTTACGCCCTTGCACATAAAACAAATAAAAGAAAAATATACCAATATAGAAATTATTGTCCAACCTTCTACTTTGAGATCCTTTAGTAACACTGAGTATGCTGAATATGGTGCCACAATTTCTAGTAATCTTGAAAAATGTGATATTATTTTTGGTGTAAAGGAAATTGATAATAATATTTTGATTCCTGAAAAAACTTATCTTTTTTTCTCGCATACTTATAAATTAAATAAAGATACTTTAGTTAATGCTCAAGGTACGCCTGGCATGGATAAAAAAGAACTTTTAAAAACTATTCTATCAAAAAAAATTAAGTTAATTGATTATGAAAATATACGTAATAATAATGGATCTAGATATCTTGGTTTTGGCAGATTTGCTGGAATTGTTGGTTGTTATAATACTCTAAACTTATTTTTATCTTATAATAAATTTATTCCAATGGCACGAGCTTTTAAGATTAATAATTATGATAGACTCATTAATAATCTGCAACAAATAAGATTTCCTAATTTTAAATTACTTGTTACAGGTGATGGACGTGTCGCCAAAGGTGTTTTAGAAGTTTTAAATAAAACAAATATAAAAAAAATTTCTAAGTCAGATTTTTTAAAAAAATCTTTTAATGAACCTGTTTATGTTAATTTAGAAACAAAAGACTATGTTACTCATCCTAATAAATCAGTTTTTGAACTTGAGCATTTTATTCAATTTCCGCAAGAGTACCATAGTAATGCAGTCAAATATTTAAAAGAAAGTAATATTTATATTAGTGCTCATTACTGGGATCCAGCTTCACCAAAAATTTTTAATAAAAATGAATTAAAAAATCTTAATAATCTACAAGTAATTGGTGATATAACTTGTGATGTTGATGGTTCAGTACCTTCAACAATAAAGTCTACAACAATTGAAAATCCTAATTTTTATTTGGATAAAATTAATTTTCAAGAATCAAAATTTGAAAATAGTAGTTTAGGCATTATGGCTGTAGATAACTTACCTTCTGAACTACCTAGAAATTCCAGTACTGAATTTGGTGATGGTGTTGTAAATGAGATTCTACCTTATATATTTGCAAAAGATGATGGCAGAATATTAAATGCAACAATTGCGGAAAATGGTCATTTTTTAAAAAAATATAATTATTTAGAAAATTATATTAACTCTTAATGAATTTATCAAAAAATAACAATGTTCTAAATTTCAACAGTAATAAAAAATTTAAAATTGAAAGTAATTTTAAAGTTAACGGTGATCAACCAGGTGCAATTAGCACACTCGTTGATAATTTAATAAAAGGAGAAAATGAACAAGTGTTACTTGGTGTAACGGGATCAGGTAAAACTTTTACAATGGCCAAAGTGATAGAAGAAATGCAAAAACCTACATTGATTATGGCTCCTAATAAAACATTAGCAGCACAATTGTATGGGGAGATGAAAAGTTTATTTCCACAAAATGCTGTAGAATACTTTGTGAGTTATTATGATTATTACACTCCAGAAGCTTATGTGCCAAAAAGTGATACTTATATAGAGAAAGAATCATCAATTAATGAACAGATTGATAGACTTAGACATTCTGCCACTCGTTCATTAGTAGAAAGAAGAGATACAATTATAGTTGCTTCTGTTTCATGCATATACGGTATTGGTTCAGTGCAAGCTTATTCGTCAATGTCATTTACATTAGAAAAAAATCAATCGATTAATCGTGATGTCATAATAAGAAAATTAGTAGAACTTCTTTATAAAAGAAGAGATATGGACTTTAGAAGAGGAAGTTTTCGTGCCAGAGGAGATATATTAGAAATCTTTCCATCACATTATGAAGATAGTTCTTGGAGAATTTCTATGTTTGGTGATGAAATAGAAAATATAACTGAAATTGATCCTTTAACAGGTGAAAATTTAGGTAACCTTGATCAAATAAGAATTTTTGCCAATTCTCATTATGTAACTCCTAAACCGCGAATAAAAAAAGCAATAACGTTAATAAAAGAAGATTTAAAAAAACAATTAATAGTTTTTGAAAAAGAAAAAAAATACCTTGAAAAACAAAGATTAGAAGAAAGAACAAACTTTGATTTAGAAATGATGGTAACTACAGGAAGTTGTAGTGGTATTGAAAATTATTCTAGGTATTTATCAGGACGAAAGCCAGGGGAACCTCCTCCTACTCTTTATGAATATATACCTGAAGATTCATTATTATTTATTGATGAAAGCCATATCACTTGTAGTCAAATATCTGGAATGTACAAAGGAGACTTTTCAAGAAAATCCACATTATCACAATATGGTTTTAGGTTGCCAAGCTGCATAGATAACAGACCACTTAAAAGAGAGGAATGGGATGCAATGCGACCTCAAACAATTTTTGTAAGTGCCACTCCTGGTGATTATGAACTTGAAAAAACAGGTGGCGTTTTTGTAGAGCAAGTTATTCGACCAACAGGATTGATTGATCCTCCTATAGAAATACGTTCTACAAAACATCAAATAGATAACTTAATAGATGAATGCAAATCTACAATTTCAAAAGGCTATAGAATTATTATTACAACTTTGACTAAAAAAATGTCAGAAGATTTAACTGAATATATGCACGAGGAAGGTTTAAAAGTACGTTATCTTCATTCTGATATAGATACTTTAGAAAGAGTTGCCATAATTCGTGACTTAAGACTTGGTGTTTTTGATATATTAATTGGTATTAATTTACTCCGAGAAGGATTGGATATACCCGAGTGTGCATTAATGGCGATATTAGATGCCGATAAAGAAGGTTATTTACGGTCAAAAACAAGTTTAATTCAAACAATAGGACGTGCGGCAAGAAATGTAGATAGTAAAGTTATTATGTATGCCGATACCATAACAAAAAGTATGAAGGAAGCAATAAATGAAACTGATCGCAGACGTCAAAAGCAACTATTGTTCAATAAAAAAAATAATATTACTCCCCTTAGTATTAAAAAAAATATTGAGGAAATACTAGAAACAACAGCAGAACAAGATCATGTTACAGTAGAACTGGAACATGCAAAAGAATTAGTGGGAAAAGATCTTGATAAACACATCAAAAATTTAGAAAAAACAATGAATGATTTTGCTGCGAAACTTGAGTTTGAAGATGCTGCTAGAATTAGAGATGAAATAAATAGATTAACAGCTAAAGAAGCTGGGTTACCAAAAAAAATATTAAAGTTTAAGCATAAATAAATGGAAATTAAATTTGATACCATAAGCTCAACTGGAGTAATCACGTTAAATCGTCCAGATGCTTTAAATGCGTTAAATTTAGAAATGGCAGAGCAATTTTCAGAAAAATTAAATGAATGGTCCAATAATAATAACATAAAAAGAGTACTATTAAAAGGTGAGGGAAAACACTTTTGTGCAGGTGGAGATGTGAAAAAGATTCATTTATCAGGTAATAATTCCGATCTTAAAAAAAAATTTTTTTTAACAGAATACAGATTAAATTTTCAAATATATAATTTTCCAAAACCTTATTTGTCAATTTGGAGAGGAGTAGTCATGGGTGGAGGAGTTGGTCTTTCAATTTACGGTAACTTTAGAATTGTTACTGATACAACTAAATTTGCAATGCCAGAAACTGCAATTGGATTTTTTCCTGATGTTGGTGGCAGTTATTTTTTATCTCGATTAAATAATAATCTTGGAGTATTTTTAGGTTTAACTGGTCATATTTTAAATGCCAGTGAAATAATGTTTCTTAAATTGGGCACACATTATTGCCCAGAAAATGAAATAGAGAATTTAATTGATGAATATATATCCAAAGGAACAATAAAAAATTTTAAAATATCTTCCCTTAATGAAAACTCAATTCTTAATCATATTGAATTAATAGAACAAAGCTTTGATAGTAATATTCATAATATTGTACAGAATATTAAAAATACTTCCTTAAATAATAAATATTATGAAATTATACAAAAAAAATGCCCAATGAGTTTAGCGACAACAACTGAACTTATAAAAAAAGGCAAAAATAAAAATTTGAAAGAATGTTTGGAAATGGAATTTAATTTAAGTCAACAAATGGTGTACCGCAACGATTTTAGTACGGGTATAGATGCTGTTTTAGTTAGTAAACATCATCAGCCTAAATGGAATCCTCAATCAATTCAAGAGATAAATTTAAAGGAAGTAGAGAGTTTTTTTAAAGAAAAAAAGAATCAATTATTTTAATATAAACTATTGAATTAACTTATTAATAAGATGACTATTTTAAAGAAAACATTTTTTTTCATATTTATATTTTTTGTCTTATCATTTATTTTTTTGCTTATCATTGCAGACAAATTTAACATAAAAAAAACCATTAAAAACATAGAAAATGATCATGATATTATAATAAACTTCACAACAGAACCAGATTGGAAATTTTTTCCAGAAATAGAATTAAATTTTAGGGGCAAAATAAAAAACAGCACAAATCAATTTTACGCTGAAAACACAAATTTTTCTTTTGTTCAGCCTTATAAGATTGAACCACTGAATTTTACTATAAATATGCCATCTTTTTTTTTAGAAGGTTTGGAAATAAAAAACATAAACATACTTGGAAATTATAATGTAAATAATAAGAATATTAATCTTATTAATGTTGAAGGCAAAATATTTAATGGTGCATTTAACACCTCAGGTAAAATTAATTTATTAGAAAAGGAAGAAATAAAATTAAAAGGTAATTTAAGCAATTTATATTTAAACCAAATATTTAAACAATTGAATTTAGCAAATTGGGAAAGAATTGAAATACGCCTCTCAGCTGATAATTATGATATATCTTCAAAATTAGGTAGCAATGATATTTTTCTAAGAAACATCCTGGGAAATATACCTATTAGTGGCAGTATATATTTTGTTACAACAGAAGAAGAGCGATTTAGTGTTGCATTTCTTAATTTGTTAGTTGAAAAATTATTGCCAGATTATAAAAATTTAAGCAAATCACTCTCTCAAATAATAAATAACTATAGTGATAAGCCTGTTCTCTTTAAAGGCACTTTAGAAATAAATAATGGAGTTGTTCATACCACCAACTTATCAGCAATAAATAATAATAACAAAATAAATGTTAATGGCACTTACGATATAATAAATAATTATTTTGATACTAAATTATTTTTTATTGAATCAGAAAAAATAATAGTTGAAGCAAAAATTGAAGGAAATTTAGAAAATCCAAAAATTAAAATAGTTAATGAAAATACAACTTTTAATAATGAAAAAATTAAAAATGATCTAAATAAAGTTTTTGGAGATGGTGTTAATACACTTATAGATAAACTATTAAATTTAAATGACTGATTTATTTGTAATTATTCTCAATGTTTTTGGTTATGTTATAGCTGGCTACATAATAAGAAAAATTAATATAATTCCGGATCGTATAGTAAAGTGGTTTGATTTTAGCAGTTTTAATATTTTATTACCACTAGCCTTAGTTACGTATTTTTGGAAAATTCAATTTCCAACTATTAATACTTTGCACTTATTATTTTCTTTTTTTGGCTCTGGTATAATAGTTTTTTTTATTGGTTTCTACATTAGTGCCAACTTTTTAAAATTTAAACCCGATGATAGTGCTTTATTTGGTCTTGGTTCATGTTTTGGAAACTCTGTGGCTCTTGGTATACCTTTAATGTATTCAATATTGGGTCCAATAAACTCAATGCCTTACATGATTTTGGTTTTCTTTCATGGATTTATACACTTTACTTATACAACTATAATAATTGAAGGATACAGAAATAGAAATTCATCATACATTTTTATCATGTTAAAATCTATATTAGGATTGTTTAAAAACATTGTTTTATTTGGAATGTTTTTAGGGATAACACTAAATTATTCTGGAATTGAAGCTCCGTTGCTAATTAGTAATATGTTAAATCCTCTTTCTACAATTGCTCTACCTGCTGTCTTAATTTCTTTAGGATTTGCATTAGCAAAATTTCAGATAAAAAAACATTTTAATATCGCATTAATATTGACATTTTTAAAAAATTTTATTCACCCTTCTTTTGCTTTTATTATTTCAAAATATCTATTTGGAATGGGACCAATGTTAGTTTTTATTGTAACTATGGCAGCAGCATTACCTAGTGGTTCGCAGTCATACTATTTTAGTTATCGTTATAATTCTCGGCAAAATATCTTATCAGCAAATATCGTTTTAAGTACACTTGTTAGTTTCTTTACATTATCATTCCTGCTGATAATATTTGGTTTTTAATATTAAATGATTAATCTTTACACATGGCCAACTCCAAATAGTAGAAAGGTAAGTATTTTATTAGAAGAAATTGAAGTACCTTATAAAATAATACCAATTAACATTACAAAAGATGAACAATTTTCAAAAGAATTTACTAAAATATCTCCAAGCAACAAAATACCTGCCTTAGTTGATACAGATAATAATACGAGTATTTTTGAAACAGGAGCAATCATGCTCTATCTTGCAAATAAATATAATAAATTGATTCCTGAAAATTATTATTGGGATGTAATGCAGTGGTATTTTTTTCAAATCTCACAAGTAGGACCATTTCTTGGGCAAGCCCATCAATTCTTACATTATAACGCTGGAAAAAGTGTATATGCTGAAGAAAAATATAAAGATTATGTAAAACGTGTTTATTCGACACTAGATACAAGACTTACGTCAAATAAATATTTAGGCATTGAATATTCTATTGCTGATATTGCTACATGGCCATGGGTGGCACGTTTTGAAATACACAAGACAAATTTAGAAAATTATCCAAATGTTTTAAAATGGTATCGATTAATTGCAAAAAGACCTGCGGTTATTAAAGGATATAATGCTGTTGGTGAAAAAATTGATATTCCGATAGTTTAAGTTTTATATAGTAAAACAGAAATTGCCGTACCTAAAAGGAGGAAAGCTAAAAACCATTCTATAATTTTTTTTAAAATATTATTACTTAAATAATGTCTAATAACACTTCCTCCAAAAGCCCAGATACTTATTGAAGGTATATTAATAACTGTAGACATAATCACCATGAAAAGCGTTCCTATAAATAAGTTTTCTTTTTCAGGATAAAATAACGATACAGCTGTAATACAAATAACCCAAGCCTTGGGATTAACAAATTGAAACAAAATGGCTTCATAATATTTTAATGGTCTTGATTTTTCTTCAGCAGAGGCAACATTTAAGGAGCCCAGCATTTTATATGCTAGATATAAAATATATGCAGCTCCAACATATCGTAAAATATCAAGTAGTATTGGAAAGGTAGTAAACAGACTCCCCAAACCTAAGCATACTAGAGCTAATTGCAAACCATGACCACTTGGAATGCCAAAAATATTAGGAATAGAGCGAAAAAAACCAAACTTTATTCCTGAAGCAGTTAAAATACTATTATTAGGACCAGGGGTTACATACATTACAAAATTATAAGCACTTATAGCTACTATTAATTCCCATGTTATCATTTAATTAGTCGCGAAAATTTATAAACTGTACTGGAATACCAATTTTTGAATCTTTAATCATTTGCATTACTGCTTGTAAATCATCTTTCTTCTTTCCATCCACACGTAATTCATTGCCATTTATCTTTACTTGTACTTTAATTTTTGAACTTTTCACATCGGCAGTAATTTGTTTTGCAATTGGTTGTTCAATTCCTTCAATCAATTTATACAGTTGACGAATTTTATTTCCCCCTGCCTTTTCCATACTTTCTTTTTTTAAACATAAGGAATCAACTTTGCGGCGAACAAAATGGGTAATAATTAAATCGTGTACCTGATTAAGTTTTAATTCATCATCAGTAATAACAATTACTTCAGCATCTTTACGCTCTATAGAAGTGTCGGAGCCTTTAAAATCATATCGATTTGCTATTTCTCGTGTTGCATTACCGATAGCATTATCTATTTCTTGGTAATCTAATCTACTTACTACATCAAAGCTTGGCATAAATTAAAGAAGTTTTTTTTAATTTATGTCATCCTCCATACCATCTGGCAACTCTTTTTTTGTATTTAAGCGACCTAGTTTTTTCATTTTGTTAACTTTTTTTGTTAAACTACCGGGACCATCTTGTAATCGTAATTTCGCTTCTTCCATTTTTGATTTTGCTTTTTCTAGCGATTGATTTGCTTGAATAAAAGAATCATAAACAGTAACAGTTTTATCATAAATTTCCGTAGCTGATGCTGCAATTTCTTTAATTGTTTTTGTTTGCTTATCTATGCGCCACATATTTTCTATAGTTTTTAATAAAAATGGAAGTGTAGAAGGTCCAACAATTATTATCTTTTTTTGCCAAGCATCTTCAACTATTTTAATGCCTTCATTGTACAATGTTAAAAGTGCTGGCTCTATTGGAATAAACATTAATACATTATCTACTGTATTAATTTCATAAATATTTTCATAATTATCTTTACTTAAATCTTTGACAAAAACTTTAACAGAATCTAAAAATTTTTTTAGATAAGTATTTTTTTTAATTTCATCATTAGTATTTGAATAATCATGCCAAGCATTTAATGAAACTTTTGAATCAATAACTATATCTCTATTGCCAGGCATGCGTACTACAACATCAGGTTTTTGAAAATTGCCTTCACTATCTCTAAAGGCTTTTTGCGTTTCATATTCTTCTCCTTCACGCAAACCTACACTATCTAAGATATTTTTAAGAACAAATTCACCCCAAGGTCCTTGTTGTTGGGCGCCTCCTCTAATAAGAGTATTTTCAATACGATCTTGAGCAAGATTAAAATTTTGTAAAGATTGTTGAATAGAATTCATATGATTTCTAAGAGATATAAGATTTTCATCTTCTTCAGTTTCTTTATATTTTTTAGAATTTTTTATAAAATAAAGTACTGTTAAAACTCCAACTCCACAGAAAAATCCAACTAAAAAAACAATTACTTGATTGCTAAATTCCATTTCAAAAAATTTTTATTGCCCAAATTATTGAAAAATATATTACCAAATATCTTCCTACTTTCCCAATGGATACTAATATTAAAAAAGGAATTATCGGATATCGAAGAGTACCTGCAACAAAAGTTATAGGATCTCCTATAAATGGAACCCAAGACAATAATAATGACCATTTTCCATATTTATTAAATAATTCAGTTCCTTTTTGTATTTTATTTTGTTTAATTGGAAACCACGACTTCTTGATAAAATAATTTACATAATAGCCGCAAATCCAATTAAATACTGATCCTAAAACATTTCCAGTTGAAGCTGCCATTAATAATAAAAAATTATTATATTTATTTAGAGATAAAAGTGTTGCAAAGTACATTTCTGATCCAAAAGGAACTATAGTGGCAACCATAAAACATACTGCTAATAAAGAAATATAAATCACAGTGTATTTTTTAGACTAAAGAACTTGTTTCACCAATTACAATATAAGAAATTTACAATATTGATTCTATCTTCGGCATTAAATGAATAAGTTCTTTTGTGTATTCATGAGTAGGATTGTTAAAAAGCTTTTCTGTTTCATTTATTTCACATACCTTGCCATTTTTTAACACAGTTATTCTATCACACATTTGTCTGATTACTGGTAAATCATGGCTGATAAACAAAATGGTTAGATTTAATTCATCTTGAAGATCTTTTAACAAATTAAGAACTTGTGCTTGAATGCTTACATCCAAAGCTGATGTTGGTTCATCGCATATAAGAAGCCTAGGTCTTGTTGCTAAAGCTCGAGCTATTGAAATTCTTTGTCTTTGACCGCCTGAAAATTCATGAGGATATCTGTCTAGAGATTGTCTTGTCATGCCCACAATATCAATTAAATCATAAACATTACTTTGTATTTCATTTGAATTAATATTTTTTTGAAAAAATTTAATTGGTTCTGCAATAATGTCTTTTACTTTAAAACGCGGATTTAGAGAGGAGTAAGGATCTTGAAAAATCATTTGAATTTGACCTCTATATTTATATTTAATTTTTCTATTTTTAGGATCATGTAGAGAAATATTTTCAAAATAAACCTCACCTGATGTTGGTTTTACTAAACTTGTAATGATCTTTGCAATTGTAGACTTACCTGAACCTGACTCACCCACCAAACCAAATGACTCTCCTTCAAAAATATTAAAAGAAACATCATCCAATGCCTTAAGTTTATCAGTTTTTTTTGATGAAAGAATTACTGATCCTTCATCAAAAATTTTAGTTATATTTTCAAATTTTAATAATTGCTCATTAGAGCTTTCTCTTGCACCCCAGTTTTTAATGATATTATTTGTAAGGTTTGTTGAATTTTCTGAAATTTCCTTTCCCTCAGGACTTATTAACTTAAATCTATCTATTTTTTTATTTGTTGGAGGAACAGACATTACTAAACTTTTACATTCATTAGATTGCGGATTGGTTAAAATATTTAATGTTTTTCCTTGTTCTACAATTTTTCCATATCTCATAACAACAACTTTATCAGTTGTTTCTGCTATTACACCCATGTCATGAGTAATAATAATAACACCTAAATTTCTTTGAACAGTTAAATCTTTTAACAACTTTAATATTTGGAATTGTATGCTAACATCCAATGCGGTTGTGGGCTCATCTGCAATAATTAAATCGGGTTCACAACTTATTGCTAGAGCTATTACTACTCGCTGTCGCATACCTCCACTAAATTGATGAGGATATTCATTAATTCTCTTTTCGGGATTTTCAATCCCTACTTCGCGCAATAAATTAACTGATCTTCTAATAGCCTCCTCTGTAGATAACTTTAGATGTGTTTGTATAGTTTCGACTAATTGATCTTTAATTCTAAACAATGGATTTAAAGAAGTTTGAGGATCTTGAAATACAAATCCAATTTTTTTACCTCTTATAGTTTGTATAATGTTTTCATTTTGACAACATTCAATATCGTCAAGTCTTATTGAGCCGTTAGTAATTTTACCAGGCTTATCTATTAAATTGATAATTGCGTTGGCCACCGTAGATTTACCTGATCCAGACTCACCAACAATGCCAAGTATTTCTCCTCTTTCAAGTGTAAAAGTTACATCTTTACTAGCCTCAATAGTTTCTTTTCGAGTTAAATATTTGATATCTAAATTACTAACTTCTAAAAAACTCATCGTGTTTTTAATTTTGGATTTAACGTATCTCTCATCCAATCTCCTAATAAATTTATAGATAATGCTAGAACTACTAAAAAAATTGCAGGAAAAAATGTTATCCACCATTCACCAGAAAATAAGAAATTATTCCCAAATCTAATTAATGTTCCAAGAGATGGAGTAGTAGGAGGAACGCCAACTCCTAAAAAACTTAAAGTTGATTCAGTTATTATAGCTAGAGCAAGTCCAATTGTTGCTATTACAAGAACAGGTCTCAATATATTTGGCAAAATATGTTTAAACATAATCACAATATTTGATAAACCAATAATTTTAGAAGCTGATATATATTCTTTATTTTTTTCAACTAAAGTTGCTGCCCTAGTAACTCTAGCAAATTGAGGCCATTCTGAAATTCCTATAGCAAATATTAAAACATATATTGCCATATCATCATGCAAGGATTTTGAGATAAATCCTCTTGCTATTCCATCAACTAATAAAGCCATTAAAATGCTTGGAATGGTTAATTGAACATCAGTAAATCGCATTACGATAATTTCGTATCTGCCTCCTAAGTAACCTGAAGTTACACCTAAAAAAACACCTAAAATCATAGCAAATAATATTGAGGCAAAACCAACAATCAGAGAAATTCTTGATCCATAAATCATTGTTGATAGCATATCTCTTCCCTGTTGATCAGTACCTAAAAGAAAGTTTATATTTCCTCCTTCTGACCAAACTGGGGGTGTAAAAGCATCCATTAAAGAAACATTCAAAGGATTGAACGGATCGTATGGAGAAACTAACTCTGCAAATATAGAGCAAAATAAAATAATTAAAAAAACAATTGCTGAAATAATTGCAATTTTTGACTTTAAGAAACTATAGCCAATATCACTATCAATGATTTTATGTAAAGTTTTAGCAATCATTCTGAAGATGTCTCTTCTTTTATTCTAATTCTAGGATCAATGAAATAATAAGCTATATCAACAATAAAATTAATCATTACAAAAATAAAAGCTACCATAATTAAATAAGCAGACATTATTGGAATATCGACGAAATGAACCGCGTTAATGAATAAGAAACCCATTCCTGGCCATTGAAAAACAGTTTCAGTGATAATTGAAAATGCAATTAATGTACCGACGTTAATTCCTGTTATTGTAATAACTGGAATAAGACCATTTTTTAAAGCATGTTTAAAATTAATAATATTCTTTTTAATACCTCTAGCTCTTGCAAACTTAATATAATCGGTTTGCAAAATTTCCATTATTTCAGCTCTAACTAATCTGATGATGTAAGTCATTTGAAAAAGACTTAGTGTTATAGAAGGTAAAATAATTGCTTTAATTCCGCTTAGAGTTAAAAAGCCAGTGCTCCAAAAACCAATATCAACGACTTCTCCTCTTCCAAATGAAGGGAGAATTCCTAGAATAACTGAAAATAAATAAATGAATAAAATACCAATAACAAAAGTAGGTAGCGAAACACCAAAGAGAGATAAAATTAATATAACATTGCTTAAGAAACCATCACGGTTAATACCTGTATAAACACCAAAAGCAACACCAGATACAATTGCTATGAGTGCTGAAATAAAAACTAGTTCTAAAGTGGCGGGTAGTCTCTCAGAAATTAATTCAGCAACAGGTCTTCTTAATTGATATGAAATTCCAAATTCACCTACAGAAGCATTCCGGACAAATCTTAAAAACTGAATATAAACAGGATCATTTAATCCTAATTTTTCTCTAATCTCCTGTCTCTTTTCTGTTGAAGCTTCTTGACCAACCATATTATGAACTGGATCACCTACAAAATTAAATAAAGAAAAAGAAACAAATGCTACAACCAACATAACAAGTACAGATTGTATTAGTCGTTTAAGAAAATAATTTGTCATTTAAATATTAAGAAATACTGGCCAATATTTAATTGGCCAGTAATTTATTATTAAATTAGTTTACTTTAGCGTGACGAAATAGAGGTTCGTTATTAGTTCTTATAGGAACATTTACGTTACCTTTACTACCCCAAGATATAACTTGGTGATGAAGAGGCAAATACGGCATATTATCTTGAACAATAGCCCAAGCTTCAGCAATATTAGCATTTCTCTTATCTAAGTTAGTTTCAGTTAACATAGTACCTACTAATTCATCTACACGAGCATCACTAAATCCAACTTTATTCCAACTACCTTCAGATGAAAGTAAGAATGAATAAACATAATGACTATCGAAAGTAGGGACACCCCAACCTAGCATATAAAAATCACTCAGATCATTTTGTAAATCTTTGAAATGAATACTTTTAGGTTGAGCATCTAAATTCACTTTAACTCCTACTTTTGCAAACATACCAACTGCAGCAACACAAATTGCTTCATCATTGATATATCGATTATTAGGACAGTCCAAAGTTACTTCAAAGCCATCTGGATAACCAGCTTCAGCAAGAAGTTTTTTTGATAGTTCCGGATCATATGGCAATCTAGCATCTAATGCATCAGTATATCCTTGAACACCAGGATAGGTGATCATACCTGCAGGTTGACTAAGGCCTCTCATTACTTTGTCCTTAATCGCATCCATATCAAGAGCGTGATACATTGCTAAACGAACTCTTTTATCTTTAAACGGATTAGCACCTTTTATATTTGAAGATCTTAATTCATCAGATCCTTGGTCCATACCAAAAAAAACAGTTCTTGCTTGAGGAGTACTTTCAACTTTATGACTAGAAGAGCTATTAATCCTATTAATATCTTGTGCTGGAGTAAAATTAGTAAAATCTATGTCTCCAGATAATAATGCAGCTACTCTTGTCGCATCATTTTTAATAGGTAATAATTCTATTCGATCAATATTGTGTTGAGATTGATCTCCCCACCAAGAATCATTTCTTTCAAAAACAGTTCTTGTATCCTGTTCTCTTAAAGTAATTTTAAATGGACCTGTTCCCATTGCATTAATTGAACAATAAGTTTCTTCAGAAGCATCAAAGTCTTGTGATAATTCGCAACCATTCTGTTTTGACCATCCCTCAGACATAATAAATATTTGAGATAATTGATTTAACAAAATAGGATTTGGTCCTTCTGTTTTAATTTCAACAGTTGAAGGATTAAGAGCTTTAACTGAAGTAATGCTATCTATTAATTCAATCATATCAGAAGCGCCTGAAAGAGCTCTATTGATACTAAACACAACATCGCTTGCTCTTAATGCTTTTCCATTTGAAAATGTTACACCATCACGAAGAGTAAATACCCATGTTTCAGGGTCAGTAGCTTCCCATGATGTAGCTAATTGTGGTTCAAGTGACATATCTATACCGCGAGTAACTAAACTCTCGTATACCTGTCTAGAAACCATGTGAGTTGGTCCTTCATTTTGTGCATGAGGATCAAGTGTCAGGGAATCTCCCGGCATTGACCATTTTATTGAAGCAGCAAATAAAGGGGAAACTAAACCCACAACAATTAACGATAAAAAAATATTAAGTATTTTTTTCATAATTTATTTCCTCCATAGAAATTCAATAAAGAAACAATACAACTAACTAGTTTTAATTCAATATTAATATATAGCCCTTAAAATATAGCTGTTTATAAGGATTTTTTGATATCTCATAAATATCATCTCTTAATTAACTAGCCTTTCAATCAGTTTAACATGCTCATCACTATCATTTAGGCATGGAATATATTTAAAGTAATTACCTCCAGATTCAATAAAGTCATTTTCAAACTGTATAGCTATTTCCTCTAAAGTCTCCAAACAATCGATACTAAAAGTTGGAGAAATAATATTGATTGATTTAATTCCTTTCTTAGGAAGGTCAGTTAATAAATTTTCAGTATAGGGTTTTGTCCATTCTCCAAATCCAAACTTTGAATGAAATGATGTGATGTAATCTTTATGATCAAGACTAAGGTTTTTTGCAATTAATTCTGAAGTATTACAGCAAGCTTGATAGTAAGTATCGCCTTTATCTACATATTTTTTTGGTAAACCATGATATGAAAAAACTAATAAATCTTTTTTCCCGTTTTCTTTCCATTCATTTTTTATTTTATTACCTATTGAACTAACAAATAGATGTTCATTATAATATTCTTTAATAATTTCATAATCTAGTTCCCAATTTAATTCTTTTAAAGATAACTGAACTTTATCAATAACACTTTCAGTGGTAGAATAAGAAAATTGAGGAAAAAGAGGAAGAATTATCAATTTAGAAATTTTTTGTTCACGAAAACAGATTAACTGATCTTTTATATTTGGTTCACCGTATCGCATTGCAAGACGATAATATATACCTTTATCACCAATACCCTTGTTTAGTTTTTTAATTAATTTTTTTGAAAGTACTAGTAAAGGTGATCCATCTTTCATCCAAATTTTTCTATAATCTTTAATTTTTTTTTGTGGTCTAAAAGGCAATATAAATAAATAAAGTATAGGTAACCAAAATAGTCTAGGAAGATGAATAACCCTTTTGTCTGATAAAAATTCTTTTAAATATAATCGAATAGATTGAGAATCTAATGAAGAAGGTGATCCTGTATTAACAATTAAAATACCTTTAATATTATTTTTTTTCATCTACAGGTAACTCACTTGGGAAAGTCAATACCCAACGTGCTACGATTATTAAAGTAACAGCAAGTATAGCGGTAAAATAAATATTTTGGATAGAATAGTGAAACAATATCACTGCAAAAATCTGTAATATTACCATTAAAGTTTTTGCTTTTCGCGGTACTACTCTATGTGACTCCCAATTCTGCAACATGGGTCCAAATCTTTTATGACTTAATAGCCAAGCATGAAATTTTTTAGAACTTTGAGCAAACGCCCATAACGCAACAATTAAAAAAGGTGTCGTTGGAATTCCTGGTACAAAAATACCAACAAAAGCTAAACCAACACATAACCATCCTAGGGATAATAATATTATTCTTTTCATGCTCTCACAATAATTTAAAAAAAATTATAATTATTTTGTAACTTATAGAAAATTATTCATTGTGTCACAGGATCATTTTTACTTTTCGAACTATATCCGTAATAAATAACAGCTAAAGTAATTATTGCTCCACCAATAAGTACAGTTAAAGTTGGTACTTCATTAATACCGAAAATAGGAATCCATACCCACAAAACTCCACCAACAACTTCCATTAATGATAGTAAAGCAAGTTCTGCAGAGGGTAAATACTTTGCCCCTAAGCTATAGAGTATTAAACCTGTTGCTACAAATAAACCATGTAACAAACTTAAGTAAGAGTTTTTTATAGGCATAGTTGTAAAAGGTTCAAAAGAAAAATCTAAAAATAAAAAAGAAAAAAATGAACAAAATAATCCTGCAAGTACAACAGTTGCAAATTTAGGTGTTTCA
Organism: Alphaproteobacteria bacterium MarineAlpha5_Bin5; assembly: GCA_002938205.1. Taxonomy (GTDB): domain Bacteria; phylum Pseudomonadota; class Alphaproteobacteria; order HIMB59; genus CACPNW01. Next base: position 166,505 of record PTKZ01000001.1, on the reverse strand, counting down.
GGTTTCCATCTTATAGTAACTGTGTATAAAGCAAAACCTGCTGCAGATACAAGTCCGATTATTGCACCTATTATTGTACCAGATATAGAGTCATTAATGATCATTACACACACACCAATAAAAGCAATAATCATTGCTATAAACGTTGAACGATTTAAAACTTCGCCAAGAAGAATATATGCAAATATTGCAGCAATAAATGGCATAGCAGCTAACATAAAAAGAGTCACTGCTGCAGTAGTTATGGTAATTGAATAAATAAATCCTGTAAAAGCTGTAGCTAAAAATATTCCTCCCAAAACTCCCGAGATACCAATATTAAAAAAATTCTTATAAAAACTTAAACCTTCTTTAACAAAAAGATAAATTAATAGGATTAAAGCTATAGAAAAGCCCCTATAAAATAAATATTGAAAAACATATAAATTTGCTTCATGCATATGACGCACAACTACAGCTCCAAAACTCCAGGAAAGCCCTGCTAATAATACTACAATAAATGCATAAAAATAATTATTGGTTTCCATAAAATCAAATAAGTATCTGTAATAAAAGTTATAAAAAGTAAATTAGAATATTCTAAAAATTTAAAGATTTAAAAATTAATTACAAGTACCTATTGATCCAAGGGCACATTTTTTACCATCTACCCAAATAGCACCTGATAAATTAGCCTCTTCAAAAATAGCTCCAGAAATGTTTGCCCCCAAAAAATTAGCTTCAAATAAATTAGCCCCTTTAAAGGAAGATGCAAATAAATTTGCACCCTCAAAATTCACCTTTGCTAAATTTGCATTTTCAAAATTAGCGTTATTGCAGTTAGCTCCTTGTAAGTTAGATGCATATAAATTTGAATTACTAAAGTTAGAAAAAATGAAATTCCCTACTGAAAGATTAGAATTATTTAGTTGCGATTTTTCAAGATTTGCTAAAGAAAGATTGACTCCTGACATTTCAGCTTTTGCTAAGCCTACACCTTTTAAATCTAAATTTTCTACAAAATTGCAATTTGTCCAATCTACTTCATTTTTTGGCTGATCATCACAAGCTGCAAAAATTTTGCTAGAAAATATTAATATGCCAATTAATATGAGTATAGTTTTCATAATTTATAAATTAAGGAAACTTTATGTTCAATTTAAGGCAGTTATCTTGAAGTTAATTTCAATTCTATTCTTCTATTTTGCTGGAAATCCCTTTCTGTATCACCATTACTTATTGGATAAAACTCTCCATAGCCAGCTGCTGCTAATCTATTAGGCTCAAATCCTAAATCTAATAATAATTTCAAAACTGAGTTAGCTCTTGCAGAAGACAGTTCCCAATTTGATGGATATAGAGTGGTATTGATAGGTCTTTTATCCGTATGACCTTCTACTTGAATAATCCAATCAATATCTGTTGGTATTTTACTAGTAGTTTCTTTTAAAGTGATTCCAATTTCTTTCAATTTTTCTTTTCCAATTTTCTGAAGATTTGCAGAAGCTGAATCAAATAATAATTCAGATTGAAAAATAAATCTATCTCCGACAACCTTGATGTCTTCACGGTCCCCTAGTAAAGATTGCAATTTTCCAAAAAATTCAGATCTATATTTTTGTAATTCAAATATTTGCGATGTAAGTGCTTTGTTTAATCTTTCTCCTAAAGCTTCAATTTCTAAATTTTTCGAAGCAGTTTCTTTCTCACTGGATAATAAGGCACGATTTAAAGTTAAAATTTCATTTTTTAACTTATCAATTTCATCAGTAAGACTAGCCACTTGTTCAAGGGTTAGGGATGCGCGCATTTCCATTTCCTGAAGTTGTTTAGAGGATATTTCTTTTTCATTTTTGCTTGAATCCTCTAAAGATTGAATATTTTTTTTCAGTGTTAGTATTTGTGATTTTTGAGCTAACTGTTGTTCTTCTGAAATTGATAGAATATCATTCAATTCTATAATTTTCCCTCTTAAGTCAAATATAGTGCTATCTTTTTCAATTAGATTTTCATTTAATCTAACCAATTCTTGATTCTTGAATCTTATTGCGTCAAGCTGTTCTTGTAGAGTTACATCATTTAATCCCAAAGTATCATTAATTGCTAATAAATCACTCATTAGCTCTTTATACTGCAAAATTTGGTTTTGCAGTTCTTCATCTCGTAAAGTTAGTTCAGTATTTACTTTTTCTAATAACTGAAGAGTTATTTCTGTTTCTTTTTTTGATTCCAATAAATTATTGTTTAATTGCAACAATTCATCATTTTTATTTTGAATCGCATTTAACTGAGCCGCTAAATCACCATCTTCTATTCCTAAACTTTGATTAATTGCTAGTAAGTCATTATTTTTTTCATTTAATTCTGTAATTTTTAATTCTAATTCACTTTCATTTTGTGTCAATTTATCATTCAAGACATTTAATTCTGTAATTTTTAATTCTAATTCACTTTCATTTTGTGTCAATTTATCATTCAAGACATTTAATTCTGTAATTTTTAATTCTAATTCACTTTCATTTTGTGTCAATTTATCATTCAAGACATTTAATTCTTTAATTTTTAATTCTAATTCACTTTCATTTTGTGTCAATTTATCATTCAAGACATTTAATTCTTTAATTTTTAATTCTAATTCACTTTCATTTTGTGTCAATTTATCATTCAAGATATTAAGTTCAGTTACTTTTTGTTTCAAATTACTTTCACTTACAGCTAATTTTTGATTTGTTTCATCTAACTTGAGATTTAAGGACTTGAGTTGATCAATACGAGTTGCTAAAGCTTTATTTATTCTTTCACCTAGTCCTTCTGTAACTAATGCGGCATTATCAATGCCTTCATAAGTTTCTAATGCATTTGAAACTATTCTTAATTCATTTAAAAGCTTTGTAATTTGTTCAGATAATGCCAATATGTTTTGTTCTTGTACAAATAATTCAGAACGTTTTTTTGATATATCTGTTTGCAGTTCATCGCTTAAAAGTCTTTGAGATTCAAGATTTTTTTTTGTCATTCCTAATTCAGATTGAGTTTGAGATAAACTTGATAAAGCATCTTCTTTTTCCGATATCTCAACAGTTAAAATTTTTGATAATTGATCAATCTGGTTACGTAAATCTTGAAGAGCTTTATCTCTTCCTGAAATCGCATCACTTAAATATATTTGGGATACAGTAAAAACCATTAAAACAAATATTATAACTATTAGCAATGTTGCTAAAACATCAACAAATCCTGGCCAAATATTTGTTGATTCGCCAAGTCTATTTCTTAAAGACCGAGATACCATTATTTATTTTTTTTTCTTAGAAATAAGATGATTTATGCCTTTATCTAAATTCTCAAATAATTTTTTTGTTTTTTTATCAAATAAACCATTTTTATTAAGTTGTTCAACAAGTTGCAGAATGCTTGTTTGTATATTAAGTTGTGTGGAAAGGAAATTTGATAATTTTTTATCTAAATCTACAGAATTATTATTGATTTGTTTAATTTGTTTATTAATTTCCTTAAGGTGAGAATAGATTTGATTCTGATTTTGACTAGTTTCTTTAAGAGCAAATACTATATTGTCTAAATTATCATAAATTTTTTGAATTGCTGTTGCTGTAATATTATCTGAAGATGACTGATTAAGAATATCTGGTATTGAATTTTTATTTAAAATCTTTTCAAAAAATTGACTAAATTTATTTTGTGCTTGACCTAAGTTAATATCCATAAAACCTAAAATCAAAGATCCTGCTAAACCTAAAAGGGAACTACTAAAAGCAATGCTCATTCCTTGAAGTGGCGCATTTAAACCATCTTTCAAAGAATTAAAAAAACCTGCTACATTTGTATCATCTATACCTAAGCCGCTTATAACATTCCCAACAGATCCTATTGTTTTTAATAACCCCCAAAATGTACCAAGCAGTCCTAGAAAAACTAACAACCCCACTAAGTATCTAGAAGTTTCACGTATATTTGATAGTGTCATATCGCTATTTTCTATTAATCTATTAACTGATGAACTTTTAAAAACAAAACGACCCTCTAATTGTTTCATATCTGAAATTATATTTTTTAAATTTCCTTTAGAATTAACAAATGATTTTGGAGATTTACTAATATCAAAATTGACTAATGAACTATAATCTACACTTAATTGATTTAACTTAAATAAATTAAATATTATACCAAGTGCTAAAGCTCCTAAAATTATAATATTTATAAAAATATTCGATAAAAATGCAGATTGTAAAACAGGATAAATTAAAACTATCACAATAAATATTATTGCTAAAAACAAACCTGCTCTTAAAATATAATGATTTAAACTTTGCTGCATAATATGAGTTATACAATTTATAAGATGTTTAGCAAAATAATTATATAAAAATTATGTCAATTATAAATATAATTTCTTGTTAAAGGCAAATTTTGTATATTTTTTGCAATTTGAATCTGAAAAACTACATTACCCATATTAATAAAAGAATATTTACTTGCTAATAAATAAAATTCCCACATGCGAAAAAAACGCTCATCAAACATCTGTATAATTTTATCTTTATTTTTTTTAACATTATTATACCAATCAGCAAGTGTGTGTGCATAATGCAGTCGTAATACTTCTATATCAGTTATATTGATATTTAATTTTTCACAATCTTTAATAATATCAGATAATGAAGGAATATAGCCTCCTGGAAAAATATATTTTCTTATCCAAGGACTAGTTGCAGTCGGAACTCCTCTCTGACCTATTGTGTGTAATAAGAAAACACCACTATCATTTAGTAAATCATAAGTTTTCTTAAAAAAAGTTTTAAAATATTTAACTCCAACATGCTCAAACATTCCAACAGAAACAATTCGATCATATTGATCAGTTTCATTTCTATAGTCTTGTAATTGAAATTTCACTCTATCAGATAAACCTTCTTCTTTTGCTCTTTTAGAAGCTGTTAGCATTTGGTTCTTTGAAAGTGTTATACCTTTTACATTAGCTCCTGTTTTTTTTGCTATTTCTATTGCCATTCCTCCCCACCCACAACCTATATCTAAGACTTTCATATTTTCAGAAATTTGCAGCTTATTAATTATGTGATTTTTTTTATCAATTTGAGCCTGTTCTAAACCTATGTTTTGATTATGATAATAAGCACAAGAATACTGCATATCTTTATCTAAAAATAAACGGTATAATTCTTCATTTAAGTCATAATGATGAGCAACATTTTTCTTGGAATTAACAAATTCATTTAATTGTTGGAACGTTTTGAAGAACGAAGAAAATTTTTCATAATATTTATATATCTTATTATGTTTAATAAAATCATCGTAGCAGGAAGTAACTAAATCAACCAATTGTTCTATGGATCCCTTTTTAATTATTATCTCTTTGTTCATATAACCTTCGCCAAAATATAGGCCAGGATTTCGAAAAAGTTTCTTTTCAATTGATTTGTTGGTAAATTTTATTCTTACTGTTGGATTATTTGATCCAAATTTATGAATGCAATTTTTTGAATCTATTATTTCAAGACTACCATTCAATTTAATATTTTTTAAAACAGAAAAAAGCATAATTTGTTTACTTTCATTATTTTAAGAAAATGAATAATAAAGTCAATAAAATGAAAAAGGCTATATGAATCAATATAGCCTTTAATGTTAATGAATTTTTTAATTAAGCAGCAATACGACGATTTTTTTGAGCTTCTTTTTCTTTTTTAAGCTCTCTTTCATCAATATAGGCCACATCACAATGCTCTTTGCAATATGGTTTTCCCGCTACTGTATCCAGCTCACAGAAATGAAAATCTTTTTCCTGTGGATCGCCAATCGGCCATTGGCAACTAGAAAAACTATGTGTTACTCTATTTTGTTTAAAATAATTCTTAATAATCGACATTTCTTTACCCCTAAATTTGATTGAAAACCTTTTTTAAAAACAAATAGGTTATATGTGTCAATGTTAGAGTATTCAATAAAAATTAATAAAAAATCGTTATATCCCAATATCTTAGTACTATTTAATCAACTAACTACTATATATAGATTTAAAGTAAGTTATTTTGCTATGTTAAAACGAATCGGAGTTTCTAAATATAGTTATAAATAACAAAGTTAATAAAAATAATCCAAAGGAAAATAATACTATTTTAAAAGATAATTTAGAATTAGGTGGTTTTCTTAAATAAATAAATATGATCACAATCGACCAAAAAACAATAAGAATTAACCAACTTATTAAGAAAGCGTAATAAAAATCACTAGACACTTAATATCTTATTTTTTTGAATATAATTCTGATGATATTCTTCTGCTAAAAAAAATTTACCCGCCTCTTTAATTTCAGTCACAATTTTATTATTAAAATTTTTTTGATTCTCCTTCTTTGATTTTTCGGCAATATTCTTTTGTTCTTCAGAAAAATAAAAAATTGACGATCTATATTGTCTTCCTACATCTGGACCTTGTCTATTTAATGTAGTTGGATCATGACATTGCCAAAAATATTCTACTAAATTTTTATACGATATAATGTTTTCATTAAATTCTAAAAATATTACTTCTGCATGTTCTGTATTACCATAACAAACACTTTCATATGTTGGATTTTCAGTATTACCTCCAGAGTAACCAACTTTTGTATTAGTAATACCTTTAATTTGTTTAAAGTATTCTTCCACACCCCAAAAACAACCAGCTCCAAATAATGCTTTTGCCATAGTGATTCCAATATATAGTTAATTAAGATATTATCAAATTAGAATGAAGCCAAGATATAAAATTATTAGCAAAAATAATATTCACAAAGGTTTTTTTGAGATGAGCAAAATTGAATTTGTTCATAAAAAACATGATGGCACTTGGAGTAATAGTATTCAAAGAGAAATATTTGGAGGTGGTCATGTCTCAACACTTCTTCCCTATGATCCAATTAAAGATGAAATTATATTAATTCAACAATTCAGAGCTGGAATATTATCTAGGCACAATGAAAGTTACCTATATGAAATTGTAGCAGGTATTATAGGTGATGAGGAAGAACCATTGGATACCGCGGTTAGAGAATGTAAAGAAGAAACTGGATGCGACGTAATAAAAGCAACTCCAATACTAAGTTATTTCCCTGCACCAGGTTCATCTGAATCTTATTATCATCTTTTTTTAGGTGAAGTTAAATCGTTTAAAGGCAAAAGAATTCAAGGCCTTAAAAGTGAAAATGAAGATATACTTGTTTCAACTTTTAAAGTTAACGAGGTTCGTAAAATGTTGAATAATAATATTATAAAGAATGGATTAACTTTGATTGCCTTACAATGGTTCTTTTTAAATTATTATAAAAGTTAAGTTCCAATTCCTCTTTCATAAGGTTGTACTAACTGTCTACAAACTATTCTCATATCGAGTGTTTCCATATTGCCATCTAAAGTCTGATACTCTTGACATTCATATATATCATTTTCATTTTGTAATACAGTAACAAACAAAAGTAACTTTAAACCACTGTCTGTTTCTATAGTGTTCATTGCATATCCTTTGACTTCAAAACCCTCTTCAATTAAATCTTTATAAGTTTTATCTGAATCCAGCCATTGATCAGAATTAGGATTTGCAAATAAAAAATTGGGCAAAAAAGTATATAAAGAAAATAGCAAAATTATTAATTTGTTTTTAACCATTTTATAAGTTCATTTATATGTTTGTGTGGTGGAAAGATAGGGTAGAAAACTTTTTTAATTGTAGATTTTTCAACAATTAAAGTTACTCTCTTAATAAAAACCTTTTCCCCTATAGAGAAAGTTGGAAGATTTATTGAGTTTCTTAGTAAAAGATTAGAATCACTTAGTAGGTCAAATGGTATAGACAAACGATCGGACATTTCTTTTAAATCTTCACAACTCTGAGTAGATACTCCAATCGGAACGGAATTTAGACTTACAATCTCATCGTAATGATCTCTTATACTGGTTGTTTGAAGGGTGCATCCACTAGCTCCAGGTATACGATTCCAATCTTTTGGAAGCGGTCGATCAGGTCTGCCAGTCATAGGAAAAAAATATATAACAATTCGGAACGTATCCGAACGATTCATCTTTAATAAATTTCCATACTGATTTGGCAAAGAAATATCTGGTAAAATTGAATTCATAAGATGATTACAAGCTCCATCATCCTCAGGAACAGGCAATTCTTTAGATAAATTTTGATATTCCATAATGATTAATGTTGTAAAATCTATTTCTTTATATCATAACAATAAATTATGACTCAAATAAAACCTTTAGAAGGTATGATGACTCCGCGTTTTGCTGATATAGCAACTTTTTTTCGTCTACCTATTATAAAAGATTTGAATAAATTAGATTATTGTATTTGTGGTGTTCCTTGGGATGGAGGAACTACAAATAGACCAGGTGCAAGACATGGTCCTAGAGAAATTAGAAACTCATCTTCTTTAGTAAGATTATATCACCCAACCTCATTAAAAAGTCCATATGATAAATTTAATGTAGCTGATATTGGTGACTGTCCAGTAAATCCAGCTGACTTGCAAGATTCATTAGTAAAAATTGAGAATTTTTATAATGAAATTTTTAATTCAAAAACTATACCCATTTCAATTGGAGGTGACCACTTAGTTAGTCTACCTGTATTAAGAGCTTTGGCAAAAAATAAACCTGTTGGGTTGTTCCAGTTTGATTCTCATACAGATACATATGATACATATTTTGGTGGTTTTAAATATACTCATGGAACACCTTTCAGAAGAGCTATTGAAGAAAACTTAATTGACCCAAAAAAATACGTAATGCTTGGTATTAGAGGATCATTGTACCATCCAGATGATTTAAATTGGGCAAAAGAACAAGGTGTTACTATTATAACAATAGATGATTTTCATGAAATGGGATTTAATAAAGTCATAGATAAAATTTATAGTGTTCTTGGAGATATACATACATATTTAACTTTTGATATTGATGGTATAGATTGTACTTATGCTCCTGGAACAGGCACTCCTGAAGTAGGAGGATTTACTGTTCGAGAATCGCAAACAATTATAAGAGCTTTAAATAAAATTAAATTTATTGGTGCAGATGTCGTAGAAGTTTCACCACCATTTGATATAAATAATATGACTTCACATATAGGTGCAACAATAGCTTTTGAAATTCTATGTACAATGACAAGGACAAATTAATTTGATCAATTCATCAAAAAAACATCTAAAAGAAGCTAATGAAAGCTATTTCTTACATATGTTAATAGCATTAAGAGTAGCATTGAATTTAATAATTGCAGGAACAAAAGCATTCACACATGCTATTGTTCCAGGTCTATTCACTAAAAGTGCTTCAAATAAAATTTCCGAATTATATTTATTTATTCAAAAAAGAAAAAAAAATTAATTTTTTTAGAAATTTGACATACCTACGCATACAACATTTTTTAGTTGCAAATAATTATTCATATTATTTTTATTAATACCACCTGTAGGAATGAAATTTAATTTTTTATAAATATTTTGAATTGATATTAATTTTTCTGGACCTCCACTTAAACTAGCGGGAAAAAATTTCACTAACTTAAAGTTAAAATTTTGCAGAGTATTAAATTCACTAATTGTTTCTGCGCCAGGTATATAATTTTTTAGGTTTAAAGAAATAATTTCAGGGATTAAGCCTGGTGAGACATAAAAATCAAATTTATTACTACTGTATTCATTATACATCTCAATATTTAATATTGATCCTAAGCCAAAATAAATAAAAGGAAATTTTTCTTTTAATGCTATTGCATTATCAAATGATCTTTCTTCTCTTAGAGTAACTTCAATACACTTAATAGAGTTGTTTTTTTTTAATAATGAATCAATTTTACGAATATCTTCTTCAATTTCTTTAGAATTAATTATAGGTAAAAATTTTTGCTCTCTTAATAGATTTATTAAATCAATACTAACACTTGTCATACTATTGCGCCTTTTTTCATTACTATTTTTGAACCTAAAAAATGAGCTGATTTAAGAGATCTATATACATCATTAGAAATTAAATACTCAGAAATATAGGCTGCATTATAGCCATCCCCTGCTCCTGAAGAATCTATAATTTTTTTTTTAGTTTTGTTCATTATTTGATATAAACTATTGTTTAAGAAAACATAATTTTTAGATGCATTTTGTCTGAAAATTGCATGTTTTATATTATAAAATTTAACAAAATTTTTAAAGAATTCTAAACTTTGATTATTTTTCCAATTTTTTATATCTTCACCACTGCAAAATAAAATATCAATATATGGCAAAAAAAGATTCATAGAATTAGTTAAAGTTTTTTTGGATAACCATCTTTTAACTCTAACATTTAAGTCAAAAATTATTTTTACATTATGATTTTTTATTTTTTTAATTGCATATAATAATTCATTTTGTTTTTTGTTTGAAATAACCGATAAAGTAATACCCGAAAAATACAAATAATCGTATTTCTTTAAAGCTACTGATATTTTATTATAGTTTAATTTATTTAAATGTATTTTTGCAGCACTATTGTCCCGCCAATAATAAAAACTCTTTTCACCTTTATTATCATTCTTAATTAAATACAATCCAGTTTCATTTTTATTATCTACATGTATAAATTTATTAGAAATAGATCGTGATTTTAATAAATAAAAAAAATCTTTATTTATTTTACTACCTCCTACTGCAGTTAAATAATCTGCAGATATGTTTTTTTTATTTAGATAACTTAAGAAGTTTAAGGTATCACCAGCAAAGGACTGTACAAATTTACTGCCTTGAATATTTGTAATTTCAATCATGCTTTCACCGATTGCACAAATTTTTATTTTTGACATTTTGTATTATTATAATTTAAGTTGTTTTTTTTTAAAACACTTATAATAATATACTTTAAATATGGAATATACTTTTAGATGGTTTGGGCAACATGATCCTTCATCTCTCAATGATATAAGACAAATTGGTGTAACAGGAATAGTTACCTCATTAGCTAATGTGAAGTATGGTGAAAAATGGACAAATCATGAAATAATAAAAAGAAAAAAATTCATTGAAAAACATAAAATTTCTCAAAAAAAGAATCTTAAATGGAGTGTAGTTGAAAGTCTTCCAGTACATAATGATATAAAAAAAAGAGATGGAAAGTACAAATACTATATTGATCAATACAAAAAATCCTTAGTTAATCTGGGAAAGCAAAATATTAAAATTGTATGTTATAATTTTATGCCTTTGGTTGATTGGATTCGTACAGACTTAAATTTTAAGTTACCAAATGGATCAATTGCATTAAAATACAATCATTTGCATGTATGTGCTTTTGAAAATTTTATTTTAAAATCCAAGGATGCAATTAATAGATATACTTCTAAAGATATTAATTTATCTAAAAAAATATTGAATAAAATGACATCTTTAGAAATAAAATTTTTAAAAAAATCCTTGTTAGGTGGTTTAGCAGCTACAGATAGGAAATACTCTATTAATGATTTAAATTATGAAATAGATGCTTTTAAAGAACTAAAACATGGTGATTTAAGAAATAATCTAAAACTTTTTTTAGATGAAATTTATCCAATTCTTAAAGAACAAAATATTAAATATTGTATTCATCCCGATGATCCTCCTTATAACATTTATGGATTACCTAGAGTTATGTCTAATGAAAAAGATATACAATTTATAACTTCAATATATAATAATGATGCTATAGGTCTTACTTTATGTACAGGTTCACTAGGAGTAAGTAAAAAAAACAATTTAAAAAAAATAATTTCTAAATATGGAAAATTCATTAATTTTATCCACCTTAGAAATATTAAAAGATATCCCAATAGTTATGATTTTCATGAATCTGCACACTTAGATGGTGATATAAATATGATCGAGATTATCAAATTAATACTTAAAGAAGAAAGAAGGAGAGAAAAAATAAACCATAAGCATTCTAATATTCCTATGAGACCTGATCATGGACATACAATATTGGATGACAAAAATAAAAAAATTATCCCTGGCTACTCTTTATTAGGCAGAATGAAAGGTCTTAGTGAATTAAAAGGTGCAATAAAAATATTACAAAATAAATAACTTATAATTTCTTTACAATTTCACCTAGAACTTTCTGTAGTCCAACTTTTTCAATTTTATTGTAAAAATAATTAACACCTTTTTGCATTTCTATCCTGTCACTTTCAGATAAATCAAAAATTTTTTTAATCTTTAAAATTTCCCCAATAAAATTCTTATTTTCTGATATAATTTTCATTAATTCATTTTTATTTGGATCTATTACACTGTAGTTATTACCTTTAATGGTTTTACCTGATAAAAAATATATCCATGATGCAATTATAATAAAGGTAAAATTATATTTGAATTTCACTTGTCTGTTCACATAAGTATCTATAATTCTGATTGGAATTTTAAAAGATCCATCAGCCCCAATTTGTTCAAGTTTATGGTTTAAAAATTTATTCTTAAATCTTGATAAAATAATTTTTTTATATTTTTGAATATCAAATTGATCTTCCAATAAAATTGTAGGTATAACTTCACGCTCTAGATATGTATTTATAAATTTATAGCATATGTTGTTGTTTATTACCTCATGTACATATTTATAATCTAAAAGAAGGCCTATGTAGGCAACAGCTGAATGAGAAGCATTCAACATCTTTAACTTTATCTGTTCATAAAATGAAACATTTTCAACAAATTTAATATCTTTGTGAGATAAAATAGTTTTTAAATAGTCATCTTTATTTTCAATATACCAATCTCTATATGACTCACAAATAACCAACGCTTCATCGCAATAATTTAACTTAATTTCATTTGCCAATTTCTTACTATTAGGAACTATACAATCAACCATTGTAGAAGGAAAATAAACTGATTGATTAACCCAAGAAGCGGCATTTTTATTTACATTATTTATAAAATCTAGAATTACAGTTTTTAAAATTTTTCCATTATTTGAGAGATTATCACAACTTATAATGTATAATTCCTCCTTATTTTTATTAAATCTTTCTATCAAACCATACGATAAGTGCCCAACTAAGGTAAATAAGTTTTTATCTTCAAAGTCATTTTGTATTTCATAATTGTAATTTAAACACTTATTTAGATTGTCATAACAATAACCTTTTTCAGTAATCGTTATAGTGATAATTCTAGTAAAACTATTAGATATTAATTTCCTTATTTCTTTTTTATCTTCATGGCCATATAATATTTTTTTTATTGAATTAATCACATGAATTTTATTTCTATTTTTAGAACATTCAAGCAAAGAGTATAAATAATTTTGTTTTTCTAAAATCTCTTTTGTATCTTTTGATCTCAAATTTATTCCAATAATAGATAAATCTTTATTAGCGTTTATAATTTCATGTACAAAAAAAGCCTGATGCGCTCTATGAAAATTTCCTACTCCAAAATGAAGAATGGTATTTTGCATTTTCTCAATATTATATTTAGGATATGTATTAATATTTTTAATCAATCCTATGTTTGCTTTGTTTAAATTAATCATTTATTCTACTCTATGATATTTTAATTTATTATTAAATTTATAACTTCAAAAGAACAAACATATTTATTTATAATGATAAACAAAATAGTAAAATATGGCATCGTCGGTATTGGTGGTATGGGCAGTAATCACGCAAAAACAATTTTATCTAATACTGTAACCAATGCTTCCTTAGAAGGTGTATGTGATCTCAATATGAAATATAAAGAAAATTTTCCACAGGTATTATTTTATAATAATATACACGAATTTTTTAATAACAAAAATATTGAAGCAGTAATAATAGCCACTCCACATGATTCCCATGTTCCTCTTGCTATTCAATCTTTAAAGAATGGAAAACATACTATTGTTGAAAAACCTTTAGCGGTAACGGCAAATAATTGTAAGAAATTAATTGAGGTTGCAAATAATTGCAATGCTTCTTTTGGAGTAATGCTAAATCAACGCACTATTCCAATTTATAAAAAATTAAAAAAAATTATTGATGATAATCAATTGGGTAAAATTCATAGAATACATTGGACAATTACCGACTGGTTGAGAACAAACTATTATTACAAAATTTCTGATTGGAGAGCTAAATGGAGTGGTGAAGGAGGAGGAGTATTAATAAACCAAAGTATTCATCAGCTTGATTTATGGCAATGGTTATTTGGTTTGCCTGAAAGTGTTTATACTCGTCTTAAATTAGGTCGTTTCCACGAAATTGAAGTTGAAGATGATGTGACAAGTTTTTTAAAATACAAAAATGGTGCACACGGTATTTTTGTTACTACAACTGGAGAATCACCTGGAATTAATAGGTTAGAAATTGCTGGTGAAAATGGATTAATAGTTGTTGAAAATAATAAAATTATTTTTAATATAAATGAAACTCCTTCTAGTGATTACATTAAAAATTCTAAAACACTTTTTGAATTTCCTGCTAATTCAGTAGAAAAATATGAATATGTGGATGAAATTTTAGGAGGGCATGAAAATATAATTCAAAATTTTACAAATCATATTTTAGGTAAAGAAAAACTTTTTGTTGATGGCCGAGAAGGAATACATTCTGTAGAGCTAATAAATGCAATGATTTATTCAGGTTTAAATAATGTTGAAGTAGAACTACCAATAAATGGAAAGAAATATGAAAATAAAATAAATGAAATGATTAGTAATTCTTTATGAATAAGAAACAAATCGCTTTAACACTTTACACTATTAGAAATTTCTGTCAGACAGAAAAGGACTTAGTTAAGTCATTGCAAAAAGTAAAAAATATAGGTTATTCTGCTATTCAGGTTAGTAGTATAGGTCCAATTAATCCAAGAATTGTTAAGAACATATGTGATGATTTAGAATTATTAATTTGTGCTACACACGAACCTAATGAATTAATTATTAATAATACAAATAAAATAATTGAAAAATTGAATATTTTTGACTGCATATATACCGCTCTACCATATCCATTAAATGTCAATTTAAATAGTATTAAGGAAATTGATTTATTTATAAAAAAAATTGATAAAGCAGGCTCAATAATGAAAGAATCAGGTAAAGTGCTTTGTTATCATAATCATGCAATTGAGTTTAAAAAAATTGAAAATGAAACAATTTTAGAAAGAATTTATAGAAAAACAAATCACCACAATGTTCAAGGTGAACCTGATATTTTTTGGATTCAAAAAGGAGGACATAATCCGATCGATTGGTGTATTCATCTTAATAATCGACTTCCTTTAATCCACTTAAAGGATTTTGTAATTAATGAAAATGATGAAGGTTTTTATGCTGAATTAGGGCAAGGAAATTTAAATATTCCCAGAATAATTTTTGAAGCTGAAAATTCAGGTTGTAAATGGTTCATTGTAGAACAAGATGAATGCAATAAAGATCCTTTTGAAGCAATAAAAATTAGCTACAAATATTTAAATCTACTATCTAAATAGTTATTTGATATTAAGAAAATTTTTTGCGTTATTATTTAATAAATTTGAAATATCATTTTTAATAACTTCTAAATCAATTTCGTAATTGTTTTCATTCAAATCAACATAATATTCTAAAAGAACTTTATGCAATATTTTTTTAAATTTAGACCATTTGTATATCAGCTGATCAGTAACTCTAGCATCTGAATGTTGAGGAATAATAGACAAGCCTAGCATATCTATGCGCATTTTTAACATCTGTTCAATTAAACTTGGTTGATTCATAAACCACCAAAAACCAAACATCTTTAAATTAGGATGTTTTCTTACAAGCACTGTAAGTTCATGTTGATCATTTAAGGAAAGGCAGGTTACAAAAAATTTATTATTAGGGTGTGAGTTACATAATTTAGATAAATCCTTAAGATCTATGTCGCCAATACCATCTCCAGCTAATCCAAAATCTTTATTGATAGCTCTTTTAACTCCTAACATTAATGAAAGTGGAAGTTTTTTATTATTAAGCCATGTTAATATTTCCTTCCATAAATTGTTTTTTAACAATTGCTTAAATTCATTTGTACTAGCAGATATAGCAGCATAAACAGGTTTTGATTGATTATAACACTTTTCAAGAAAAGAAATTATTGATTGATTATTTTCAAATTTTTTTTTAATTAAGCTATCAGAATCATTTAATAAATTATCTAGCCTCATAGAAGATAGATATATATTTCTATCCCAATCATTTCTCTCAAATAATGACCATTCTTCATCATCAAAGGGATTGTTAGTCATAACTAATGAATTAATATTACAAATATTTAAGATATCTTTGTCAGAATAGTTCTTACTTTTTAATTCTTTGTCAATTTCATAATAATTTTTATTTTTTATAGATATATTAAAATGATTTAATGTTGTGATAACACCTTTGCAAGATTCTGACATAGGTGTTCTTTTTTGAAACAATTCATCCCAAATTAAATTAGCCCTTTTGCTATGCTCCAATGAATAAAACTCTTTGGTAGATGTGCCAGCAATAGTTAATAATTCAGCAATTAAATAATGATAATTTAATATGTTTTCTAAACCAGATAAATAATAATTTTTGTGCTCAGGTGGAAAAAGATGAGTATGGCAGTCAAAAATTGATGTGGAATCAATAGTATCTTTTAAATATTTTGATATTAACTTTTTATAATCTTTTTCCATTAATTATTCTAGATATCCTAATTTATTAGATAAAGTTTGGGCATTAATTGCGAGTTCCATTACTTTTAAACAATGTTTTTGTTTCATTGCAGTATCAGTTCTATTGATTATATCGTTTTTCAATTTTATGAAATAAGTTAGCGGCTCATTTGAAGAATCTATGTGTTCGCATCTACTATTATTAACTAGAAAAAGATGGTCTGTGCCGTTTCTTCCAGCTACATCTACATATTTTCTTAATTCAATATACCCTTCTGTACCTAAAATAGTTAAACGTCCATCACCCCAATTTGGTAATGCATCTGGTGTATACCAATCCACTCTTATATAGCCCTGGGCTTTATCACTACGAATTAAAATTTCTCCAAAATCTTGAAATTTAGTGTGCTCTTTATTTGCAAAATTTCCAACAGAAGAGCTAATAATTTGAGCTGACTTGGATTCAGTAAAATACATAAACTGATCTATTTGATGTGAAGCAATATCACAAAGAATACCTCCATATTTTTCATCATCAAAAAACCAATCTGGTCTAGTGCTTATATTAAGTCTATGAGGACCCATTCCGATTGTTTGAACAACGTCACCAATTTCGCCATCTTGAATTAAGTTGTATGCTACTTGAACTGAAGGTACTTCAAATCTTTCTGAAAAATCAATAGAAAATATTCTTCCTGTTTTTTTAATTGTATTTTCAATATTCTTAAGTTGTTCTAAAGTTGTACAACCTGGTTTATCTAACATCACATCTTTACCTGCATTCATACACTCTATTGCAAGTGAAGCTCTTTTCACAGGGATATCTGCAATTAATATAAGGTCAACATCACTATTATCTAAAATATGATTTTTTTTTTCAAAGCGAGGAATAGCTGGATATTTATTTTTAAAATCTTGAGTTATTTTATTATCGCCATCATTCCACCAACCTATACATTCACAATCTAAATCTAACATACCTTTTAATTGACCAAATATATGTCTATGTTCAACTCCCATTGCTGCTACTTTAATTTTTCTCATGATTATTATTTATTCCATAGATATAAGTTTGCTTTGTTTTGATGATTGCATGATTGCATCAATCAAATAATGAACTTTTAACGCCTCTTTTCCTGAAACTCTAAATGTTTTTTGAGATAAAATAGAATTTGCAAAATCAATAATCAAATCTTTATGCCAATCAAAAGGAAAAGCCATTGGGTCAGCACTTCCTCCAGTTCCAGACTCTTCACCAAATTGTTCAACTTTACCATTTCTCCAATTTATATTTAGAATTCCTGCCTCTAATTTTACTGTTACCTTCTCACAGTGCAGAACTATCGACTCAGGAGCACCTGGAAATGCAGATGTAGTTGCATACAGTGAAGCAATAACACCTGTCTTAAATTTTAAACCACCTGTTACAAAGTTTTCTGACTCCATTGTATGGAACTTAGTAGTTTCTGTCATTACTTGGACTTCTTTAACATCACCCAAAAGATTTAAAATCAGATCTAGTGTGTGTATTGCTTGGCTAATAAGGACGCCTCCTCCATCTCTTTCATATGTCCCTCTTCCTTGTTCATTATAATAAGACTGCTCTCTCCACCAAGGGATATTAATTTGAGCTGAATAAATTGGACCAAACTTATTTTCTTCAATCAATGATTTTAATTTAATAGATGATTTTCTGTATCTATGTTGGAAAACTATTCCTAAATTAACATTATTTTTTTCACAAATAGAAACTATTTTTTCTGCATTTTCTGATGTTCTTTCAATAGGTTTTTCCATTAAAATATGTTTTCCTGCACTACTTAATTTATTTACAAGTTCTAATCTTTGGTTTGGCGGTGTTATAAGTATTGCCATATCAACTTCAGTATTATTCTGAATTGATTCAATATCTGGAAAAGTTTCAAAATTATAATTTTTTGCAAATTTTTCTCTATTATTTTTATTGCGAGAAAAAACTCCAATTACATCTATTTTTTCTTTGATATCATTTAATGCTAAAGCATGTGGTTTAGCTGCCATACCAGTTCCAATTACTGCCACACCTATTTTTTTTGAATTCATAAATTTTAATTATTAGTTACTGACATTCCATCTTCACTAAAAAGGTGTAATGAATCTCTTTTAAATCGTAAATATAGTTCATCTCCTTTGTTAATTTTATACTGACCTGTATGATGAACAATGAGTTGATTGATATCTTTGCTATTACAATAAAAATATGTCTCACTTCCAAGTTGCTCTGAAAAATCAACATTTACAATTAAATCAGAATCTTCCTTATTGGTAACTTCAATATGTTCGGGTCTTATACCAAGTGTGTAAATAGAGTTATGCTTTAAATTTTTATGACCAGATTTTAAATTAAATGAGTCCGAACATAAATTAAATGATCCAGCATTTTCATCAGCAGTAATCTTTATAAAATTCATTTTTGGTGAACCTATAAAACCGGCTACAAAAATATCGCTTGGATTATTATACAAATTAAGTGGTGCTCCTGCTTGCGCTACATAACCATTATTTAATACAACAATTTGATCGGCAAGTGTCATAGCTTCTACTTGATCATGAGTAACATAAATCATAGTACCGCCAATTTTTTCATGCAAAGATGAAAGTTCTTTTCTCATTGTAACACGAAGTTCAGCATCAAGATTAGATAAAGGTTCATCAAATAAAAAAGCTTTTGGATCTCTAACTATCGCTCTACCGATTGCAACTCTTTGACGTTGACCACCTGAGAGTGCCTTAGGTTTTCTTTGAAGATAATCTTCTATCTGTAAAAGTTTTGCAGCACTATTTACTTTTTCTTCAATTATTTTTTTATCCATTTTTAAATTTTCTAGAGCAAATGCCATATTTTTAAAAACAGACATATGAGGGTATAAAGCATATGATTGAAAAACCATTGCTAATCCTCTTTCAGAAGCAGGAATATTGCTCACTTCATTTCCATCAATTAATATTTCACCAGATGTAATTCTCTCCAATCCTGCAATAATTCTTAGTAATGTTGATTTTCCACAACCTGAGGGACCTACAAGAACTAAAAATTTACCACTTTCTACCTTTAGATTTACACCGTGAATAACTTCTGTTTGATCATAACTTTTAAAAATATCCTTAAGAATTATTTCAGTCATTTATCTATCCCTTCTCATTATAGCTTTATCCGGATCAGCTCTTTGTAAATTTAATGGAGGCATTCCTTTTAAAATATTTTTGATATCACTCATCATCATTTCTCTAATATTTTTATATGAATAATGTAGAGCCCCTGCAACATGAGATGTAAATAAAATTTTTGATTTTTTTCTAAAATTAGAATTCTTTGGAACAGGTTCAACTGGAAAAACATCAATAGCTGCTCTAAAATGTTCATTTTCTGCTAATTCTATAAAAGCATCAAAGTCAACCACTTCTGCTCTACTAACTAAAATGACTGAACTATTTTTTTTAATAAGATTAAGTTTATCTCTATTTATAAATCCTTCATTTTCAGTTGTAACTCCAGCTAAAATAAAAATAAATTCATTATTAGATAACACACTTTCCAGAGAAGTAGGTTGTACATTTTGTTTTAACAAATAGTCTTCAGATAGCCATGGATCATAAACTGAAACATTGCAATGAAATGGCTCCAAAAGGGTAAGTAAACTTTTTGCTAAATTTCCAAAACCAATAAAACCTACTTTGGAATTAAATAATGTGTAAGCATATTTATTTTGTTTAATTCCGTATTGCTCTTCTGATTTTAAAAATTTTTTATAAACTCCTAATACATCTCTAGACAAAGAAATTGCATAACCAAGGCAAGCTTCAGCTACTGCTGGGGCCATTGCGGGAGCAGCTGACAAAACATATATTCCTCTCTTGTGAGCTTCATGATAATCAATATTTGGTTCCCAATTAGCTTTTACGTTAATAATAGCCTTGATTTTCTTAGATTTATCTAAACGTTCTTTTGGCATGGCAGTTTGTCCAACTAAAATTTCAATATCCTCTAAATTCTTTTCAATTAGGGCCTCTGGTGCTCTACTCCCAAAGTGATAAACTAATCTTGAAATTTTATTTAATTCAGATTTTACATCTTCAGTAAAAACCATTTCTTCATTTCTTGGAAATGGATCAAAAAGAATCAGTGGTTTTATTGACATTATTTCATACCTGTACTTGCTATTCCCGTTGTTATAAATTTTTGTAAATAAGCAAAAATTATTGCAATTGGTAAAAGCGTTACCATAGTCATAGATAAAACATAATTCCATTGACTGGTAAGTTCACCGTGAAATGCATTCAAACCAATCTGCAGTGTGTAAACTTCACTTTTTGATAAAACAATCAAAGGCCATAAGAAATCATTCCATCGCCACATTATTGAGAAAATTGCTAAAACAGCAATCGCTGGAATAGATAATGGTAAAACAACTCGCCAATAGATTGCCCATTCACTAGCATGATCCATTCTTGCTGCCTCTATAAGTTCTCTAGGTAATGTAAGCATATACTGACGTAATAAAAAAACTCCTGTTGGTGTTGCGGCCCCAGGTAATATTACACCCCATAATGAGTTTATCATTCCAAAATTTGCAATAACATAAAACACTGGTACCAATATTATTGTTAAAGGTATAAGCAAAGTTCCAATAACAAAAACAAGAGCAAAGTTTTTACCTCTAAATTCATAAATAGAAAGAGCATAGGCTGCCATTGAATTAATTATTAAAGTTATAATTGTTGCAATAACAGTGATGAAAGTTGAATTTTTAAAATAAAGAAGAAAATTATATTTTCTTAAAGGATCAACATAATTCTCCCATTGAATTTTAAATTCTCTAATTTTTTCTCTTTTATCTATAGGAACCTTGATTGTTTCTTCTGGATTTAGAGGATCAACCATTTTGGCTTTAATTCCAATTCTCTTTATTTGAGCTAGCTGTTTTACTGATCCATCTTCCTGTGTAACATTAAAAATTGGTAAAGGTTTATCATATCCATCAACTTGAACTTGAATTTGTGAAAGTGGAAGTATTGTTGGAGGATATTCTTGAATGCCAGCCTGTGTCTTAAGTGAAGATAATCCTAACCACACAACAGGACCAAACATTAATAACACACCTAAAAATAAATAAAAATAGGAGAAATAATCAGTCCAATGATATTTATTTTTATATCTTTTTTTAGTAGCAATTTCTATTAAAGTTGATTTTGTATCTGACATATTAAATTTCTTGATGTTTACTTTCTTTATTTCTACTAAAATACAGTTGCATGAGAGTTAAAATTAAAAGCACTACCCCAAGTATCATTGATGCTGCCGCTGCAAGACCAAAATTTTGAACTGATCCAGATGAAGCAAATCCTGTAGTAAATATATACTGAACAATTAGCGATGTAGATGTTCCAGGACCACCACCGGTTAATACGTAAATTTCATCAAATGTTTGTACACCTTTAATTGAGGCGAGAATAAACACTACGAGCAAATTAGGCATAAGCAGAGGCAAGGTAATTCTAAAAAAAATTCTCTCTCTACTAGTTCCATCCATTTCAGCTGCCTCGTATAAATTTGGAGGTATTGCCTGAAGGCCTGCAAGAACAATTAAAGTATAGAAACCCATATGCGCCCAAATTGAAACAAAAATTACTGATGCCATAGCCCAAGAAGGATCAGTTAAAAATGATACTTTATTACCTCCATAAGATTCTATAACTGCATTAAAGGCTCCATTTTTAAGAAGTATCCATTGCCATATTAAACCAACAACAACAGGAGATAATAAAACAGGAAAAAAGAATACTGATCTAAAAAACCCCCTACCAATAATATTTTTATTTAAGATTACTGCTGTTAAAACAGAAAAGAAAATCATTAAACCAACTTGAAAAAAAACAAAAAATATAGTGTTGTAAACACCTCTCCAAAAAAAATCTTCTGTACATGTATTTGGATTTAAATAGTTATCACAGGTAAGCAACTCATCATATTGTTTTGTAGTAGGAAGCTCTCTTTCAGCAAATAATAGTTCATCTCCCGATGAAAGTGAAAAGAAAATATTTGCCCCAAGTGGAATGATGACAAATAATCCAAAAAAAATTAAGTTTGGAAGCAAAAAAATATAGGGCATATTTCTTACTCCTATAATTTTTTGAATTGGCCACATTATTAGATCAATTGCATGCATGAAAAAAGCAAAAGGGATATTTAAAATTCTAATGAAAAAAGATTTGATTTGATTTCTAGTATTTTTCATTAAAGTATTTCAAGAAAAAGCTGCTCATTTTGAGCAGCTTTATGTTTTTATAAATTTGGATATAATTATCCGCCGTATTTCTCTTTAAGTTGTTTTTCAACATCTTCATCCATACGAGTCCAAGCTTCTTCCATTGTCATTTCTCCAACAATTGCTTGCCCTAATCTTGATATAATCGCATTAAACATAATACGGTTATCAACGTGTGCTTGAAGATCAAAAGCAACTTGATCAATAGTCGGAACAGCACCTGCAAAAGTGTTTAGTGCATGTTTCGCATTAGGATCATCAGTTTGATAATCAACTTGCAAGTCTAAGTGGCCAGGAATAGCAAGAACTTGACCTATAAATTCACTTAGTTTTTCTTTACTAGATAAATAATCCATTACTTTACCTACAGCATCATTAGCAGTAAATGCTAGTAATGCGTTCCCACCTGGCATTCCTGTACAAGCAGCTGGGCCACAAGGAGCCGGAACTGCCCACCAGTCAAAATCATCGCCTACTTCATTAGCAAATCTTCCAATTTGCCAAGAACCACTCATCATAAATACTACTTCTGCAGCATTCCACCAATCATTTGGAGCATGATATTTTGTTCCAGAAACTGAACCCCAAAGATCTTTTGACATAGTGCCATCTTGATGCCAGTCATAAAGCATTTGAGTCATTGATTTTAAACCATCATCAACTAGCTTTGGATCTCCATTAGAATCAAAATATTTAGCGCCCATTGAAATTGCTGGGCCAGAAACACGGTGACCGGATCTATCCCAAGCCATTGGAATAGGAGCCCCTACTTTACCAGCAACTTCATTAGCTACTGCTGCCCATTCTTCCCAAGTAGCACCAGGACCTAAAAGATCAACGCCAGCTTGTTCGAATAATGTTTTATTCACATATGGACCCGTTACTGTCATTGTAGAATGGAAACCATGTATTGAAGTTGTATCACCAGATTTACGATACCAATTTAAAAATGGCCCAAAACTTTTTTCGTAGTAACTAGGATCAGCAACATGAGCGGTAATATCAGCATAATATTTATTTAAACCACCAAGATCTGTTACACGAGCAATATCAGGACCTTCTCCAGCTGCTAATTGAATAGGTAAAGTATTCATAATTGCATCATAAGGTACAATATCTAATATTACGTTAATATCTGGATTAGCTGCATTAAATGCATCTATTTGTGCTTGCATTGGCACATTTTCCTTATCTCCATCTCCATACCACATGATTCTTACATCAGTAGCAGCGAAAGAAACTGCAGAAATTAATGTCAATGAGATTGAAATTAAAGCAATTGAAAAGGCTTTAAAAAAATATTTAATCATTTTTCCTCCAATTTTTTTAACTTTAAAACATATCCTAAAACGTTATACAAGGATTAAAAATGCATAAAAAATTAATAAATTTTATAATTATTATGGAATCTTATAGAAAAAGCAAATACTTACATTTAATTAAACTATTCAACAAAAACAATCACTTAGAGATGTTAGCTATTAATCAAATACCTTCTATTTTTAATATTATAAAAAAAAATTTAATTCAAAAAAAATCTATAATATTTAATAATACGTATAAAGGTTTTTAATGATTGGGTGCTTAGGCTTAGCAAGAGAAACTTTTGATATTGAGTATGCTAAGAAAAAATTAAAGAAAACAATAAATATTATAAATAAATTAAATAGAGGCATTAAATTTTTTGATGATTTAATTGTTAATGACAAAATTGGAAAAGAAGCACTAAAATTTTTTGAAAATAGTAAATGTACAAAATTTATAGTTATACAATCTACTTTTACAGATGCAAAATTTATTTCTTCGTTTGTTAAAAAATTTAAAAAACCAATTTTATTTATATCATTTAAGGAAAAGAGAACTGGGGGACGATTAAGACTAAATTCGCTTTGTGGTGTTAATTTAGGATTGCATTCTTTAATTAAAAATAAATTTTATTCCAATTTTGTAATTTACTCAAATGATGAAAAGTCTTTTTCTAAGGAAATATTAAAATTTGTAAAAAATAAAAATCATTTTACAAAAAAAAATTATTTGAAAAGTACTCTAATTTCAAAAAAATTTAATAAAAATTTAATTGTATTTAAAAAACCAAATTTAGGTCTAATTGGTGAAAGACCTGAGGGATTTGATACCTGTGATTTCAATACTAAAGAATTGAAAAAAATATTTGATGCAAAAATAACAAAGCTAAATTTGCCAAAATTATTTGATATTTCAAGTAAAGTTGAAACAAAGACTATTAATATCACTAAGAGAAGTATTAATAATAATCTACAAAACTTAAATCAGTTAAATCAAAAAGAAGTAAATAAAAGTATATCTTTGTTCCATGGACTTGAACAAATTCAACAAAAAGAAAATATTGATGCTTTTGCTGTACGTTGTTGGCCTGAAATGTTTACAGAATATGGATGTGCTTCATGTGGACCAATGGCTATGATGAATGAAAAGAAAATAAGTTGTGCGTGTGAAAGTGATGTTCTTGGTAGTTTAAGTTGTAACATATTAAATCAATTAAATAATAAACCTTCCTTGCTAGTAGATATTGTCGATGTAGATGAGAAAGATAATACCACGGTTTTTTGGCACTGCGGTCTTGCCCCTATAAGTATGGCTGAAAAAAATACTTCTAGTGCAACAGTTCACTCAAATAGAAGAAAACCTTTACTTCATAATTTTGCATTTAAATCTGGAGAAATTACAATATTTCGTGTTTCAAAATCAGAAAATAAATTAAAATTTTTTTTAATGAAAGGAACGGTGCTTAGGAGAAAAAACTCTTTTTCTGGAACATCAGGTGTAATAAGTTTGGGAAAAAATACATATAAAAAAATTAAAAATATTATTTTAAGTGGTTTAGAGCATCATCTAGCCTTTACTTATGGTGATATAATAGAAGATATTAAAAATTTAGGAAAAAAATTAAAGATACCAACATATACAATATGAGAGAGACTATAAAATATGGAATAATTGGAGCTGGCGTAATGGGACAGGAACATATTCAAAATATTAATATTATTGAAAATGCAGAGGTAGTAGCAGTTTGTGACACCAACGAAAGTTCAAGAAGCCAAGCAAAATCTTTAGTTAAGGAGTCTGCAAAGTTTTATAATAATTTAAATGAGTTAATAAGTCAAAATATTGCAGATGCTTATATTATTGCTACACCAAATTTTACACACATCAATATATTAGAACAAATTTTAAAAACAAATAAACATTTGTTAATAGAAAAACCTTTATGCACAACTACTGATGATTGTAAAAAATTTGAGTTACTTTCAAAAAATTATTCCAAGATAATTTGGACTGGAATGGAATACAGATACATGCCTCCAGTAAAACAGTTAATTAGTGAAGTACACAATAATGTAATTGGTGAAATTAAAATGCTTTCTATTCGTGAACATCGATTTCCTTTTTTACATAAAGTAGACGACTGGAATAGATTTGCAATTAATACTGGAGGGACTTTAGTTGAAAAGTGTTGTCATTTCTTTGATCTAATGAGACTTGTTATTCAAAGTGAACCAAAAAAAGTTTATGCCAGTGGAAATCAAGACGTTAATCACCTGAAAGAAAAATATGATGGTAAAACTCCGGATATTATAGATAATGCATTTGTTATTGTGGATTTTGAAAATGGTGTTCGAGGAATGCTTGATTTATGTATGTTTGCAGAAAATTCTGAATACCAAGAAGAGATTGTGGCTATTGGAGATATAGGCAAGATAGAAACATTTGTACCATCAAGTGCTTCAGGAAAAGATTCCTCAGAAGTAATAATAGGCTTAAGAAAAGATAACGTTCTTAAAGTAAATGATGTCAAAGTTGATAAAAAAATTTTAGCGGCAGGACATCATCATGGATCAACTTATTTTGAGCATTTAGCTTTTATAAATTCTATTCAAAATAATAGAGAACCAGAAGTTTCTTTAAGAGATGGGTTAATGTCAGTTGCAATAGGTGAAGCTGCTGAAAACTCTATTAAAGAAAAACGAGTTGTATTTATGGAAGAGTTTAAATTATAATTTAAAAAACTGTTTTACTGAATTTGCAATAAACTCACTTACTCTGATATTCGATTCTATAGTCACACCAGCAATGTGAGGTGTAAGCATGCAATTAGTATTATTCTTTATACTCTCTAAAAAATTTTTTTGTACTGGCTCATTATTATAAACATCTAAAGCAAAGCCAGATATTAGTTTTTCATCATAAGCTCTTAATAAGTCTTCTTCATTAATTATAGACCCTCTTGAAGAATTAATAATGATAGGTTGTTTTAGCATTTTCTTAAAAGCTTCATAATTCAATAAATTTTTAGTAGTTTCAGTAAGAGGTAAATGTATTGAAATAACCTCAGCCTTTTCAAATATTTCATTTATATCTACTAGTTTAATATCAAATTCATTAGCAATACTTTGATCAACAAATGGATCATATGCAAATATATGAGCATTAAATATCTTTGCCATAATAGTTACTTTTTTTGCAATTAAGCCAAAACCCAATAGGCCAATTTTCTTACCTTTTAGTTCTCTTGAAAAAATTGAAGTTCTGGGCCAATTTCCTATTGAAGTTTCTTGATGTATTAATGGTATTTTTTTTAATAAACATAGTGTTGCATTAATTACATATTCTGCAACAGAGTCTGCATTCATACCTGTTGCTGGTTGCACATAAATATTATTATTTTTACAATATTCGGTATCAACATTATCTAGACCAACTCCTAAACGTCCAATAAATTTTAAATTAGATGCATTTTCTAGTATTTCTTTATCAACCTGAGTTTTATTCCTAACAATTAAGATATCAAATTTACTAATTATTTTTTTTAACTCATTAGAATTTATAGATAGATTTTGATCAACTGTAACATCAAAATGTTTTTTTAACGTTTCTATACTTTTAGCTTCCATAAATTCTGTGACCAGTATTTTCATATGATCATAATTTCCTTAATTGAATTTTTTTTACAAACTTCCTAACTGATGAATAAGAAGGTATAGAATAAATACCTCCATTCTTTGTGCATTTTAATGAAGCAGTGGCAGTAGCTAATTTCATTGAGTCAATAATTGAATGCTTTTGATGAATAAAGGCCGCAAAAGCGCCGTGGAAGACATCTCCTGCACAATTTGTTTCAACAACTTTTATTTTTGGAGGTTTGCAATTAAAAATAAAACCATTTTCAATCCAATAAACACCTTTTTTACCAGCGGTTATTGCATAAAATTTATTTTTAATTGAGTACATTTTTTTTAATGAACCAATAATTGATTTGGTTTTTGTAAATTCAAAAGCTCCTGGTTCTGAAAAGATAGGATACGAGGAAAGATCAATAATTTTTTTTACTCTAGAGTTTAATTCATAATTATCCAAATCAACAACATGCTTCAAATTATTTTTATTACAATGTTTAGCAACATAAAGAGTTGCTTTAATCCATCTTAGATCACTTATAAAAGTTGTATTTTTTTTGAATGAGATTTTTGGTATTTTTTTATTATTTAATAATTTTTTTTCACTAAATGCAGCGAGAAATCTTTCACCTTGCTTGTCTTCGTAAACATAACTTTGCGATGATTGTGCTCCTTTAACAGTAATAAGATTATTGTGTTTTATGTTAAATTTACTCAATTCAGCTATTAAATATTTTGAAATATCATCATCCCCCAACCTTCCAATAAATGATGCATCTGTTCCAAGTTTTTTTATAGTAAAACTAGCTACTGCAGCTGATCCACCAAGCCTTTTTTCAATTCCTTGAGCAAAAACTTTAACTGGTGTTTTAGGAAAAGATTTAATTTTAATAATATGATCAAGAAAAATTGAACCAACTGAGTAAATCATAGTTTCATTTAAAAAAATTAAAGGTAATTAACTAAACCTATTTCTTTTCTAAATCGATCTCTTATTGTAACAGCATTAAGAGGTAAAGGCTTTATTGGTACATTTCCTGACTTTATTTTTGATATAATAACGTACGAATTATTTTTATCAGCTATAGCTTTTCGTAAATTTTCATTTGTTTCTTCACCTGAGCATTCAATTACATTATTACAACCAGCTCCAATAGCAACATTTTTTAATGATGTGTGTTCGTTTGTAAATGTTTTTTGATCTCCTGTAGATCCATATGAGCCATT
Source organism: Alphaproteobacteria bacterium MarineAlpha5_Bin5 (assembly GCA_002938205.1). GTDB lineage: Bacteria > Pseudomonadota > Alphaproteobacteria > HIMB59 > CACPNW01. Next base: position 137,373 of record PTKZ01000001.1, on the reverse strand, counting down.
ATCTACTATTAAAAGAGTATAGTTTGAGGGTGCTCTATTACCAATAGTTGCAAGTGTATTCATGTTCATTAAAACTGAACCATCACCATCAATACTTATAACATTTTTATCTACTGCTAAGGAAAGTCCTAAACCTATTGATGAAGCTAAACCCATACTTCCCAACATATAAAAATAATTAGGCCTATCATTAATTTTATATAACTCTTGAGACGGAAGACCAATATTACAAATAACAAGCTCATCTTGGATAGTATTTTGTAAAAGGTTAAGTAATTCAAATCTATTCATCTTTAATCATCTTTCATTAAATTAAAATTACACAAAATAGCTACTGGACTTTCAATTACTTTAGCGTGATTGGCAAAAGTAGAAATCTTGTCTAGATCTTCTTCGGTATTACAATGAAGCATTGGTATTCTTAGTGTATTAAGAATGTCTTCAGTTACACTTGCCATTCCTCCTTGTGCTCCAACAGGTTCACCAGGAGTGCCTCTGTAACTTATTAAAAAAACAACAGGCATTTGATATAATTGAAGAAGAGAAACTATTGCGTTAACTGAATTACCAATACCAGTATTTTGCATCATGATACAAGGGAGTTTATTACCTAAATAAGCTCCAGCACATATACCCATACCTTCTTCTTCTCTTGGTATTGCTGAATAATAAATATCTTTATCTTTCTCTAATATTATAATCATATTTGCTAAAAGCTTACATGGGACACTTAAGAAAAAATCTGCTCCACCTGATTTCAAATTACTAATAATTTTTTGGCTGATTTTCATTGTTTATGATTAATAATGTATAGAAACAATAAAACAAGATTTTATTTTTTTAAAAATCATTACGTAATTTAATTTTTATTTTAGATAAATAATTTTTATTTTTTCTTAGTATTGGGGAAGTAAAATTAGGATGATTTATTGCATCTGGATAATATTGTGGTTCTAAACACATTCCGTATTGTAGACCATAGGACTTGCCATGTTTACCAATATATTTATCTAACATCATATTACCCGTATAAAATTGAATACCAAGTTGGTTTGTAAAATACTCCACTCCTAAACCAGTTTTTTTACTATAAATTTTTGCTACAGGCTCTTGCATACTTTGATCATCAAGAACATAATTATGATCAATGCCACCTGAATCAAGAAAATCTTTATCAATTAAAAAACCATTTTTTAAATTAAATTTTGTTCCCTCTACATCTAATATTTTACCTGTAGGAATAGACTGTTCATCTGTTTCACAAATGGATTCAGAATTTAAATACACAACATGATCTTCATTATTTTTATATTGATTTCCATGGCCATGAAAATTCCAGTAGTTATGGTTTGTCAAATTAACAATCGTATCTTGATCTGAGATTGCTTGAAAATATATCAAGAACTCGTTATTATTATTTAATTCGTAAGTAACAGTACAATCAAGATTGCCAGGATAGTTTTCTTCCATATCATGTGAAAGATATTTTAATATACATTTGATAGAATGTTCTGTTTCATCAATATTTTCTATTTTCCAAATTTTTTTATTAAAGCCACTCTTCCCTCCATGTAAATGATCTGGGGGGGTATTTGAGTATAATTTATACTCTTTATTATTTAAATTGAATTTAGAAGATCCAATTCTATTACTCACTCTTCCTATTATCGAATTGAAATAACCAGGTGATTCGTAACATTCGCTTAAATTATTATATCCAAGTACAACATCCTCTCTTTTATTTTTATCATTTTTATATGGAATAAAAATATTATGAATATATCCTCCATAATTGTAAAAACAAATTTCAAAATTATTATCATTAATTAAACTGATAGAGATAATGTCTTTATTGTTCTGTTGATCAATTTTTAATTTTTTTATTTGCAATTCTATTCTTCTTTATTATCTTCCTTAGTATCAAATCCTCCAAAATCTTTAAATAGATTTGTGTCTCCAAAAATATCTCCATAATCTTTGTTTCCTCCTAGCTCTCCACCTTCTAAGGCTTTTTCATCAACTGATTCAGCGTTTTGCTGTAATAATTTAAGTTGATCGCTAAAATTTGATTTTTTTGCTTCTTCAGCTGCTGCTACACATTCTTTCCCATAAAGACCATTTTTAATAAGTTGGTTAAAGCCAAATATTCCCACAATAAATATAAACAAAAATACATAAATTGATTTTGGAAGTTTAAAAGATTTTTTTGCTTCTTTTTTAAGACGACTATCTTTAGTTTCTTCATATATTAATTGATCTTGTCTTTCTTTTTTCTTTCTGTCCTCACGCCTTCTTAAAATTTCATAAATAATTGCTACAAAAAGAGTTAATAAAATAATAACTAATGCAAGAGCGCTTATTGCAGGACTAATTCCTAATCTAACTTTTGATGCGATAACGGTTGTTAAAGTTTGATCAGATAATATACTAAAAACTGTAGTATTATAATTTTCAAAAGAGGCTAAAAATGCAATAACTGCAGAAGAAGCAATAGCTGGCATTAAATAGGGAATTAAAATTTTAAAAAATACTTGAGTTTGTGTTGCTCCTAAATCAAGAGCGGCTTCTTCCTGAGTTTGATCAAACCTTTGCAATCTTGCTACAAATATTAAGAAGCAATATGTTGAAATAAAACATGTTTGACCTAAAATAGTTAAAAAAATACCATTTCTTCCAATATCTGCTATTAACCCTTCACCTCCAATAGTTGCTATACGATCCCATAAAACAACAGTTGAAATACCTATTATAACTCCAGGAAACAAGACTGGCATTATAGATACAGAATAAAAAACAGTTCTTAATCTACTGTGAACTTGAGTTAAAACAATAGAAGCTGCCATACCAATTGGAACTGATAAGATCACAACACCTAACCCTATTATTAAACTCTTTATCAATCCGTCTTGCAGTCTCCAATCAGAAGCTAATCCGGCTAAATGTTGACCATCATAAGCAATTTTACCCTCATTAAACCATCTAAAGCTAAAACATTCCCATGGAGTAATGGAAGGAAATTCAAGTGAATTAAAAGATGTGATACTCATTATAATTAGTGGACCGAATAAATAAGAGAAAAAAATAAAAATATAAATTCCTAATAAAAAATTTAATGCATGTTGAGATTTCATCTTATAATCTCACCAATTTTTACTTTAAAAATTCGCATCATTAAAAGTACAAACACTACTGAAACGGTAAGGAGTAAAATTGAATATGCTGATCCTCTAGACCAGTTATCATTCATATTAAACCATTGGTAAATTAGCTGAGTAAACCAATATGTATTTGGGCTACTTAATACTACTGGTGTTGCTAATGCTCCAGCAGTCAACATAAAAACCATTGTACATCCTGAGGCAATTCCTGCTTTTGCATGAGGAATAACTATTCGCCAATGAGTTCTAATTGTTGACGAGCCTAAATCTTTTGCTGCTTCAAGTTGATTTTTATCTAAACTTTCAATTGCATTATAAAGTGGAAAAATCATTAGGAGAATATAGGCATAAGTTAAGCCTGTATAGAGTGCTACATCCATTGCGATAAAATTTATTCCAGAATCGATTAAACCTGTTCCTAGTAAAATATTATTTATTACTCCCTCACCAGCAAATAAAATCCGAAGAGCAAAAGAACGTAATAATTCATTAATCCAAAATGGAATAATTAAAGAAACAATTAATAATCTTGAAGTATTAGGACTAGCAACTTTTGCCATATAGAAAGCAATTGGATAACAAAAACAAAGATTAATTATTGTGACAAATATTGCTGTTGAAATTGTGTTAAAAAAAACTCCTATATCAACATAATTATAAGGATCATCACTTGTTTCAGAGCCAAAAATAAAATATTTGTAGTGAGTAAGAGTATGCACGTCATCGGGACCTCCTCTCAACAAAGGAGGAAGATTAGGTCTAAATGATAAATCTAACATATACAATTGAGGAATTATAATTAAAAAAACTAACCAAAAAACTATAGCAATTACAAAATAAGTTGAAATTAAAGGTCCGTTTTTATTAAAAAAATAATTCATTGAAAAAATATTTAGTCAACAGCAAGAGATCCTCTAGGAAGTACTATAGCTTTTTGTGAAGAAAAGGTTAGTTCCACATCTTTGCCATTTGATAACTCGCTAGTGTCTACTGCATTTGGTACACTAAATCTAACATTCATATTAGAGTTTATACTAAGATATATATTCTTTAAATTACCTTCAAATTCAATTGTGTTAACTTTAGCAATAAAATTATTGTCTAATTTATTATTTTCATTCTTAATAAATATAGATTCAGGTCTAATAAACATGATTACATCATCACCGTTTGAAAATTTATGTATATGTTTATCTTCAATTTTCCCGGCTTTTGCAGAAAAAATATTTCCATGCGATTCAACTTTAACCATATCACCTTCTACTGAAATAACTTTTCCATAAAAGGGATTATTTTCACCAACAAAAGTTGCAACAAATGGAGTATGAGGAAAATCATATACATCATCACACAGACCTACCTGCTCTAATTCTCCCTCGTTCATAACTGCTACACGATCAGACATAGTAAGTGCTTCACCTTGATCATGTGTTATATAAATAAAAGTAATACCCACTCTTTTTTGAATAGCCCTTAATTCTGTTCTCATTTTTTGACGCAATTTTAAATCCAATGCAGACAGAGGTTCATCTAGAAGTAAAACTTCAGGCTCAATTGCTAGAGCTCTTGCTATAGCGACTCTTTGTCTTTGGCCTCCAGATAATTCATGAACTTTTTTATCTCCCTGACCAGTTAAAGCTATAAGTTCTAAAAGTTCATCTGCTCTTTTTCTTCTTTCAGCTTTCCCCACACCTCTTACCTCTAGAGAAAAAGCTATATTATCTGCAACAGACATCAAAGGAAACAGGGCTAAGTTTTGAAATATCAAAGAAGTTGGTCTTTTATTAGGGCCAATGCCAGCCATATCCTGACCACCTATCAAAACTTTCCCTTCAGAAGGATCTAAAAAACCTGATATAGCTCGTAATAATGTTGTTTTCCCACAACCAGAAGGTCCTAAAAAACTGAAGAATTCTCCCTCTTTAATTTTTACACTAACATTTTTTGCAGCATAAAAACTCCCAAACGTAACTGAAACATTTTGTAGTTCTACATCAGCGCTCATATATATTTCCTAATAATTATAGTTTAGCAAATTTTATTACAAAAACTATAAAAAAAAAGCGCCCAAATTTAATTTAGGGCGCTTAAAAATTAAAAATTAAAAAAAACTAAGCTGTTTCAAACTTGTTCGCGTATTCTGCTCTCGCATCTGCGTACCAAGGTGGCTCAGGTGGCCATGGATTTAGCTTAGAAGCTGTATCTCCTGGATAAACTGCTTGAGAAATTGCTTTTGTTGCATCTGAATAATGATCAGAAGCACCAATCACAGCACTGTTATAACCAATTTCATTAACAGTTTGACCGCCTACTTCAGGAGTAAAGCTATAGTTTATTAACTCATAAGCTTCATCTACGTTTTCTGCTTTTGCTGATAAAGTAATACCATCAACCCAAGCTAATGCTCCTTCGTCAGTAGTTTGATATGCTACTGGTTCACCTGCTTTCATCATTGAAACAATTGGACCATCCCATGTTTGACCAACTACAACTCCATCAGAAGTAAATCCTTGTTTTTGAGGATCAGCACCTGACCAGAATTTTACTAGGTTACCTTTTTTAGAAATACAGTAATCAGTAATAGTCTGCCAATTTTTTCTCATAGTGTCTTCATCTTTATAAGAAGACCAGAAGTCCATCTTTCCTTGATGATGCATCCAGATTCCACAACCAGTCATCATGGAATAAGTTCTTCCCATCATGAATGCTCCACTAATACCTGGGTTTGGTTCCCAAATATCACCAAAGCTTGGTAATCCATCTGGAGTCCATTTGTCAGTTCTCCAAGAAATAGATTCTGTTCCCCATAATTGAGGTACCCAGTGCGATCCTTTACCACCAAAGTTCCAGTCTCTGTCTCCAACAGCAACCATTCCAGGATTAACATTACCAATATTAGTAATTCTATTCATATCAAATGGTTGAAGTACTCCAAGGTTCTCCCATTGAAGTGCTCTCATGTTAGTAGGACTAGCTAAATCGTAACCAGCTCCTCCTCCTGCTTTCATCTTAGCAATAATTTCTCCATTATCACCAATCTTAGTATGATTAACAGTGATGCCAGTTTTTGCTTTAAAATCAGCAACAACTGAGTCTGGTAAATATTCGCCCCACATTACTACATTTACTTGTCCACTTGACGCAGCAAATGCATTTTTAACAAACATAGGGGCTACACCTGCAAATGCTGCTACTGCAGCACCTCTTTTAATAGCTGTACGTCGATTAAATTTTTTCGCAGCTTTTAAAGTTGGGTGTGTGGATTTTTTATTTTTATCCATATTTTCCCTCCGATTAAATTTATAAATTTAGATATTTTGAACATATCATAAGGTAAATAACAATAAAAATATTAGTTTTTTATTAAATATTTTGGATAATTTGAAGAAATTTGCTAATTTACGTACATGATTACTACAGTTATTGGTGCTTTTCCTAAACCAAATTTTCTAAAAATTACCGATTGGTTTAATGCTCAAGGTGGTACAGATACTGCAAATCCAACAAAATTTTATAAAGATGAAATTAATAAAATGGGTTCAGATTCTGAAGAAATTTTTATTCGTGCTACAAAAGAGGTAATTAAAGACCAAGAAAATTGTGGCATTGATATTATAACTGATGGTGAAATCAGAAGAGAAAATTATATTCATTATCATTGTAGACATTTAAAAGGAATCGATTTTGATCAACTCACAGAAAAATTAGCTAGAACAGGAAATTATAAATGTTGGTTGCCAACTATCACTAACAAAATACAGGCTGGTGATCCTTTTTTAGTTGAAGAATGGAAAAAAAATCAAACCCTATCTAATAACCCTGTAAAAATTACTATTCCAGGTCCTATGACTATTACTGATACTATTGCTAATACCTTTTATAAAAATGATGAGGAGCTTGGTAATGATTTAGCTATTGCTATTAATGTTGAGATTAAGAGATTGGTAGAAGCAGGATGCAAATATATACAAGTTGATGAACCATTGTTTGCAAGAAAACCTGAAAATGCCTTATCATTTGGTATTCAAAACTTAGAAAAATGTTTTGATGGAGTAAATAATAAAAGCATTGAGAAAATTACTCATATTTGTTGTGGTTATCCAGATAAAATAGATGTTGTAGATTATCCAAAAGCACCTCTTGATTCTTATAAGAAAATTGCAAAATCTTTAAATAAATCAATAATTGATACTGTCTCAATTGAAGATGCTCATCGATATAATGATTTAAGTTTACTTAAAGATTATACAAATACAAAAATTATTTTTGGAGTTATTAAAATAGCTAGTTCTGAATTAGAAAGTATTGAGGAAATTAAACATAGAATTGATGAAGCATTAAAATTCATATCAAATGATCAACTCATTGCTGCGCCAGATTGTGGTTTGGGACATTTACCAAGAGATTTAGCAATTAGTAAGTTAAAAACGATGGTTGAGGCAGTAAAAGATATAATATAATTTATAAACCGTGAACTCTATTATAGTTTGATACTTTAGGTGATGCCCATTCTTCTAAAGCGTTAGATTGAGTTTGAAAAATAGATACTTTTAGAGGATAACACTGCGCCTTATCAGAAGAATGATCTGTACTGCAATCACCTCCTGGACATGCTGATAAAATTCCTAAAATATCAATTTCAGCAAAGAATTCTAAATAATCTCCAGGTCTTACGGGACTTGCTTTCATAAAATATTGATGAGTGTCCTTAGTAAAACCAGTACACATAAAAACATTTAATACATCATGAATAAGACTTTCTGCTTCTTCAACATTTAATTTTTTTTCATTAACTAGTGCTCTTGTTAAATTTGAATGGCAACAATAATGATAGTTAGACCTTGATAACATATTTGCAGTATAAGGATCGCATCTTGTTCCAATAACATCATGAACGGAGCCACCATCTTGATCAAATCCATACCAATCAAGTGTGTCATAAGTAATAGTAGTTAAAGGTCTTAAGTAAGGTAAGGTACTCCACATCTGATCGCCTGTTGATAAATGTGTACCGTGAAGCGCACGTGTTTTACCTGAATAAAACTTTTCTTCTAAATTCGATAAATTAAAAATATTAAGATCTCCTACTTGTGGTCCATCTACGCTTTCAATACGAAAAAAATTCCCTGCTTTTATTTCAAAGCATTTAGCGTCTCTTGGGGGAATAATTATTTCTTTAACTTTTACCAAATCTAATCGCGCTATTTGATAATTATGCCAATATTTTATATTTATAGAATCATTGGGATAACAAATAACTTTTTTTGCTTTTTTTCTTTGATCACCATCTGCTGGTTTTGTTGATTTTACTAATCTTTTCACTTTATAAGATTCTTAAATTAATATTTTATTAAAAAGCAATAACACTTATAATTTCAAACATAATTGAAGCTGCAACCATTGCAGTAATATTATTTGGACTATCTTTTGTTGGCATTAAACAAACTACATCGCCACCTATAACATTTTTGTTTTTTACAGATTGTATAAGTAGTTTTGCTTCATCAATGGTAAAACCAGTAAAACTAGGTTCTAAATTTGATACTGCTGGTGCTACTGCAGCATCTAAACTATCTAGGTCAAATGTTATATAAATAGGATTATCACCTAATGTACTTAATGTTTCATTTATAACATCTTCAATTCCTCTTTTTTGAAACTCCTGCATTGTTACTACGTTGTAACCTAAATCATAACTTGGTTTTAACCAATCAAGTGATCGTGGATTTCCTCTAATTCCAATCTGCATACTTGAAGAGGCATCAATAATACCATCCTTAACTAAATATGATCCCCAATGAGCTGCACTTTTTTTAGCGCCTAGAAAATGATCTAATTGATTATATGTATCAATATGAGCATCTATATGCAGGAAACTGATTTTTTGTCCTTTTGTAAAATCAAGATTATTTGTTCCCAATCCTTGTAAAATACCTCCTGTAATTGAATGATCACCGCCAATAGACACAACAGGTTTTTTTAAATTTGCAATGTTTGCATAATAATCTGTAATATCTTCAATACACTTTTCATTATTATTTGCTTCAGGCAAAGGAACATCGCCTAAATCATGAATAACTTTTTTCTCCCATGGATTAAAATTAAAATCTAGATGAACTCTTCTTAACCCTGAAGACACATGTCTTACAGCTCTTGGTCCCAAATGCTGATCTCTTTCAGTTGTGCCATTACCTGTGCTATGAGGCACTCCAGCAAGAGCAATATTACATTTTGATGGATCAGTTTGATGAGGACACCGAAATAATGTAGGTATACCCCACCAATACATAGTCTCCATCATTAATTCATCATTTGATTTACTCATTATTTTAATAAATTAATTAATTGCTTTACTTGGGTCAACAAATTCTAAACCTAAATCATCAGCAACAGCTTTATAAGTAATATGCCCCTTACATACATTTAAACCCGCTAAAAAATTTGCATCACTAGATAAGGCGCTTTGATATCCTTCACGAGCAAGTTTTAAAACAAAAGGAAGTGTAGCTGCATTTAACGCTAAAGTTGAAGTCATTGGTACTCCGCCTGGCATATTAGCAACACAGTAATGAACAACATCATCTACAACATAAGTTGGGTCAGCATGCGTAGTAGGTTTACTAGTTTCTACACATCCGCCCTGATCTATAGCAACATCAACAATAACCGATCCTCTTTTCATTTTTTTAATCATTTCTTTAGAAACTAATTTTGGAGCATTAGCACCTGGTATTAAAACGCCTCCAATTAATAAATCACACTCTGCTATAATTTCTTCTAATTTAATTTCATCAGTATGAAGTGTACTAATGCTGTCTCCAAATTGAGATTTTAATTCATTTAATCTTATTTCAGATTTATCAACTATAAAAACTTTTGCCTGCATACCAGTGGCAATAGTAGCGGCATTCTCTCCAACAACTCCGCCTCCTAAAATCAAAACATTACCAGGATTAACACCTGGAGCCCCACCTATTAACAACCCTTTCCCACCAAGCGGTTTTTCTAAAGAACGTGCACCAGCTTGAATAGACATTCTGCCTGCAACCGCACTCATTGGGGCTAATAAAGGTAGGCGATTATTTTCATCCGTTACTGTTTCATAAGCAATACAAATAGATTTTGAGTTTATTAAACCTTGGGTAAGTTCTGGTGCTGCTGAAAGATGAAGATAGGTAAAAAGAATTTGATTTTCCCTTAGCATTGATACTTCTTCAGATAAAGGTTCTTTAACTTTCACAATCATATCAGCATCATTAAACACATCTTCTGCATTTGGTGCAATTTTTGCTCCTACAATTTCATAGTCAGAATTTTCAAATCCTGCTCCAAATCCAGCATTGTTTTGAATGATTACTTCATGACCGTAATTAATAAGTTCTTGAACACTTGCGGGAGTTAAACCGACACGTGATTCCTGAGCTTTAATTTCTGTTGGAATACCAACTTTCATTACCTATCTTTCATATAGTTTGAAATACCAGTTCTTAACTTTTCAATGATTTCATCAATATGATTTTTTTCACAAACAAAAGGTGGAGCAACAATTAAACAATCACCAGTTGCCTTTAAACTAAGGCCAGCTTCAAATAGTTTTTTGAAACAAGCATAGCCTGCTTTACCCAAGCGTTCATCCATTTTAACATCAATGCCACCCATCATGCCATAACCTCTAATATCTGAAATAATATCAAGATCTTTAAGGCTAAATAAACCATCTAGGAAATATGGTGACATATCTTTAGCGCGATCAAATAGTTTTTCTTTTTCAAAAATATCCTGCATTGCAAGTCCGGCAGCCATCGAAACAGGGATAGCAGAATAAGTATAACCATGAAAAAATTCAACGGCTCCAGTTGGTGAAGCATTAAGTACCGTTTCATATATTTCTTCACGCGAAGCAACAGCTCCTAATGGAACCACTCCGTTTGTAATTGCTTTAGCCATTGTGATCATATCTGGTGTTACATCAAATGCTTGAGCGGCAAATGGCGCTCCCATTCTCCCCCATCCAGTAATAACTTCATCAAAAATTAAAAGTATACCGTGCTTATTACAAATTTCACGTAATCTTTTTAAATACCCTTTTGGCGGTACTAACGAACCAGTTGATCCAGCTACAGGCTCTACAATACAAGCAGCTATATTTTCTGCCCCAATATTCCCTGCTATTCTTTCTAAATCATCTGCTAAATCAGCACCAGTCTCAGGTTCGCCTTTAACAAACAAATTTTCAGGAAGATGCGTATGACGTAAATGATGAACATTTGGCATTAAAATATTTGAAAAAGTTTTTCGATTAGCAATCATACCGCCAACTGATATTCCTCCAATATTCATACCGTGGTATCCTCTTTCACGACCTACAATATGCGAACGATGACCTTCACCTTTTGCTTTAAAATAAGCGATAACTGTTTTAATAGCAGTTTCAACAGCTGAAGAACCGCAAATAGTAAAAAATATTCTATTTAAATCTCCTGGTGTATGCTGAGATATTCTTCGAGCTAATTCAAATGAACCACTATACCCTTGTTGAAATGGTTGAACGTAATCAAGTTGCTCTAATTGATTTGCTACTGCTTCACGAATTTCTGGTCTTGAATGACCAGCAGGACTGCAAAAGAGTCCTGAACTAGCATCTATTAATTTATTCCCATGATGATCTGTGTAATAAACACCCTCAGCCTTAACCATTAAACGTGGACTATTTTTATAATCCTTATTTGAAGTAAAGGGCATCCAATGTTCTTCAAGTGAATTTGGTAATTCTTTTCTGTTTTCTAAATCCATAATTTTCTTCCTAAATCTGCAAAATTTATTAAGCCTTACATGATAGAATAACGTAATCCAAGAAGAATTCTTCTTATAAAGTTTAATTTCATAGGAAAAAATTACTGCCTAGTATAGAAGTAAAAAATATCAAGTATGCTCAGTAAATTAAAAGCAATAGTCCCAAACAATCTACTTGCTTTGGCTAAAAAAACTCCCAAAATACCGGTAGCTATTGTATGTGCGAATCACTCTTCCACAATAGAGTCAGCGAAAGAAGCTTGTGACATGAGCTTAATTGATCCTATTTTTATAGGGCAAAAAGATACCATTCTTGAAGAAGCAGAAAATCAAGTATGGGACATTAGTTCATATCAAGTAATTAATACTAATGATAATCAAGAATCAGCAGTTGTTGGTGCTGAACTGGCAAGAGATAATAAAATAAAAGTTATGATCAAAGGTAATTTGCATACAGATCTTTTAATGCGCACATATTTAAAAAAAGAATTTGCACTAATCGAAGGAAAGCGACTTAGTCATATATGGCACATGACAACAAATAATAGTTCAAAACCACTTTTTATTACAGATGGAGCACTTAATGTAGCTCCACGTATAGATGTAAAAATGCATATACTTAAAAACGTCATTGAATTTGCTAATAAAATTGAAATGGAAAAACCTAGAGTAGCTATTTTATCTGGCACAGAAGATCCAATTGAAAGTATGCCAAGTTCAATGGAAGCAAAAGAAGTAATGGAACGTGCAAAAAAAGAAAATATAAATGCTTTTGTGCACGGTCCTCTAGCTTTTGATAATGCTGTGTCTCCTGAAGCGGCAAAAATAAAAAAAATTACCAATGAAGTAGCTGGTAAAGCAGATGTATTATTAGTTCCTAACTTAGAGACTGGAAATGCCTTATCCAAAATAATGGTTTATTTCTTAGGCGCATGTGCTGCTGGTTTCATTGTTGGCGGGAAAGTACCTGTTGTAGTAACTAGTAGAGCAGATAACTCTGCCTCAAGACTTGCCTCAATTGCTGCATCCATTATAGCAGCACAAGAGTGATAAGAAATAAATTTCTTTATGTAACTTTACTTGCTATTGGAGCAACTTTATTTGGCTCTTTCATGGGAGCAGGAGTAAAACTTTTATCTGACGATTTACATCCCATTATAATATGTTTTTATCGTTGTTTAATGGGATTGATATTAATAATGCCTTTTGTTGCAAAAAATAACTTCAAAGCTCTAAAGTCAAATAATTTTAAACTTCAACTAATAAGAGCTACAATAAATATCTTTTCAATGATTTGTTGGTTTACGGCTATTGGTATAATGTATTTTGAAAAAGCAACAGCTCTTGGATTTACTACTCCTCTATTTACAACTATTTTAGCTGTAATCGTCTTAGGTGAAGTAATTCGCTTTCACCGTACAGCAGCACTTATTTTAGGTTTTATTGGAATTATTATTATTATTCGCCCTGGTTATTTGCCATTTGAGTTTGGTACATTATTAATGCTAGCTGCATCATTTAGCTTTTCCTTCGTTTTAATTTTTGTGAAAAAATTATCTGCGACTGACTCAAGTCTCACTATCATCTTCTATCACTTATTATTTATGACACCGGTGTTTTTTATACTTTCTTTATTTTTTTGGGAAACCATTACTCTTAATCAATTATTTATTTTTGGCTTCATGGGAGCAGCTGGTCTATTGTCTCATTGGTGCTTAGCTCAAGCGTTTAAACTATCTGATACCACTTTTGTTATGCCGCTTCAATTTACTAAATTAATTTGGGCTTCCTTGATAGGTCTATATCTCTTTGCAGAACAACCTGATATTTGGACGTGGATTGGCGGGATAGTAATATTTATTTCGGTTGTATACATTACTTATCGTGAAGCCTATAAGAAAAAAGGAACTCAAAAACCTATTCAAGTTGATAGAGCAATTATAAATTAAAATTGTAAAAGAATAAAAATTTATTTTTTAAAAGCTTGAAAATGTCCTGGGCGATGTTCTCCAATTTCGAGAACGCCAATTAATTTTTTCCAAATATCGATAGCACCTTTTGTCTCTTCTATACCGATAACATCAATAACTTGTTTTTTGAGGGAGCCATCTATAGAATCAAGTTCATTTTTTGCTTTATTAAGATACCAATCGTGACGATCTTTAAGTATAATATTTATAAAACCTGTATTTTTTAATATTTGCTCATAATGCTTAAGTGAACACATATATACTCATACAGTTTATATTGTCATAAAATTAAATTAAAACTTTTTTAATCATAAAATTGCTTTTTTAGACTTTTGATCATGAATTCAAAACTTCCTGAAGTGAAAGCTTAACGAAGCATTAATCACAACTAAGAAATTATTAAATGAATCTTAATGTGCCTTTGTTCCATGTTTCCTTCCAGAAAATACAGAGTCTCTAATTTCCGTTACTTCTTCTTGTAAAATTTTATTTGCACTCACTGCATATTTATCTGAAATCATAACTGAAAAATATACAGAAGTTAAAAGCACAATGATTATTCCGAGAGGTATATATTTCATGTAATTACCATTTTTCTTAATATTTTTTCATGCTATTACTTAGTATACAAAAATTCAAATAAAAAATTTAATATAAATCAAGTATATTTTAAGTTTTACTTGAGTTTATAATTTTTTATTTGACATCCAAAAAGTTTCAGCTTTAATTGAATAAATTTTATAAAATATTTTACTTCGATGAGCTATTTTTTATCAAAAATATTAATTATTCTCTTAACTCTAAGTGGAATTGTAATTCTAGCTGGAGAAATAATAAATGTACATATATACTTTCCTTTACAAGTATTTGAGGAAAAACAAATACCCTATCATCGAATGCAATCTGTTCGACTATCTATAATTTTAACTTTTGTCTATTTTGGATGTCGATATTTATTTATGCAATCTGTTAAAATGTATCCAATCCAATTTTTAAATATCTATTTAAAAAGTTTAGCAATATGCTCATTATTTGTTTACTATACTTTGCAATTGGAGCTTAGAGAGTATTGGTTTGTTTTGTTTTTCTTCATAGTAGCAATTATTTTACATTATGCATCAAAGCCTGAAATCAAAAAATATTTTAGACACAATTAATTATTTTGCAGTCCAGCCACCATCAATTACTAACGATGATCCTGTAATCATCGATGAAGCATTAGAAGCAAGATAAACAACAGCTGTTGCAATATCACTTTCAGAACCTATCCTACCTAAAGGAATATTTTTTATAACAGATTTCATAAATTCTTTATCTGTAAAAAACCTTTCAACCATAGGAGTTTTAACAAAAGTGGGACAAACTGAATTGACGCGAATGTTATGTTTAGCTAAATCCACTGCCATTCCTTTGGTTAACCCTTCAATTCCAAATTTTGTCATATTGTAAACACTTCGAAGCGGAGCACCAACTTTTCCTAATTGAGAAGACATGTTAATTATGGAACCGCCAATTTTCTTTCGATTTTTTGATTTTAACATTATTTTTGAAGCAAGTTGCGCTACATGAAATGCAGCTTTTACATTCAAATCAACAACATAATCCATATCCTTTTTTTTAATTTTCGTAAAATACTCAGGTCTATTTGTACCAGCATTGTTAACAAGAATATCTAACTTGGATATTGAGGAAAATGTTTTCTTTACATCTTTATAATCTGTTATATCACATACGATTGATCGACATTTTCTATTTAATTTCATTATATGTTTTTCAACTTTAATTAAATCTGATTTCGTTCGACTTAATATAATGAGATTCGCTCCTGCCTCAGCTAAAGCAATAGAACATGCTTTTCCTAAACCTTTACCAGCCCCTGTTACAAGCGCTACTTTATTTTTTACTTCTGTTTTTTGTAAGTACATTAATCTTTTTTAATTTCTGCAATAACATCTTTTTTATCATCAAAATAACGATATAGCATTTATATTAATTTTCTTCTAACCTTTAACTGCTCCAGTAGTTAAGCCACTAATAAGTTGACGTTGAAAAAACATTATTATCATAAATAGTGGAGCTGTTGCAGAAACTACACAAGCAACTGCCCACATATAATTACCACCATACTCAACAGTTCCTAAATATGCATTTATCTTTGGAACCATAGTATAATTTTGTTGATTAAGTAAGAGTGATGTTACCGTAAAATCATTGTATGCTAACATTAAACTAAAAAGCCCAGCAGTAATGACACCAGGCCACATAACGGGCATAATAACATATCGAAAAGCTTGAAAATATGAACATCCATCTATTAGAGCACTTTCATCAAGTTCTTTAGGCACAGTTTTGAAAAATGAATATAACAACCATAGAGTAAATGGTTGGTTAATTGCTACCAAAACAATAATTGTAGTTGGAAGTATTCCCCAAATGTTTAGTTGAAAAAAAGGGAAAAGATAACCAGAAACAAGCGTAATATGAGGCATTGCTCTAAAAATTAGTGCAGCAATTAAAATCCAAAAAGTATATTTATAAGTAGACCTTGAAAGAGCATATGCTCCTAAAGTTCCTAAAAACAATGAAATTGTAACAACCGATACAGTAATAATTATAGTATTCTTTGCTGCTCTCCAAAATTCTCCTTCAGTCCAAGAGTCAATATATGCAATTAGAGTAGATGTTGAACCTGTTTCTATAAATGTATGGAAACCATTCACTGCATACATCCAATCAGCTCTTGAGAAAAAATCAGCTTTAACTTTGAAAGAGCCCCAAAAAGTCCAAATGAAAGGAAAAACAGAAATCACTAACCAAAAAATAATAAAAATACTATTTAAAATTATTAATTGTTTAGAATATTTGTTTATTTTAGACTCCATTTTATCTCTCTGTTTTAAATTCTTTCCAAGTTCTAATTAAAACCGGGGTTAACAATAAACCAACTCCTATAATTGTAAGCATTGAGGTTGCTCCTGCGGATCCAAACAACATAATACTTTCATTTCTCAAATCAGAATATATCAACCATGAAAGTGATTGAGCTGCACCCTCTGCCTTAAAACCAATAATAGGTTCAAAAACTCGAAAATTATCCATTAAACAAATTAACATTATGAAAGTAGCCACAGGATATAAATGAGGTATTACAATGTATCTAACCCTTTGATATCTTGATGCCCCATCTATTATAGCTGCCTCAAGTGGATCAAGAGGTACTGTTTGCAATGCTGCATAAAAAACAACAAAAGCAAAAGGGGTGTTATGCCATATCCCATAAATAATTAGAGTTATCCATGTTAATTCACTTGAAGATTTTAAAGATAAATTTGGATCTTCAAAAATATTTTGAATGGTTGCTCCTAATATGCCTTTAGCATCTATCATCCAAAACAAAACTAATGATCCAATTAAGGGCGTAACAATCATTGGTAAAATTGTTCCAAATATAGTTGGACCTTTAATAGATTTAGATATTGTGTTTATACTTAAAGCTACAATAAATCCTAAAACAATTACAGGTGGAGTTACAGTAAAACAAAAAGTTATTGTAAATAAGAGCGCTTTATAAAATGGTAAATTTAAAACTATGTCAAAGAATTCATTATAGGATGAAGAAACTTTCCAGGCGTCATTAATTTCATCAAAGGCAAGATGATTTCTATCAGAATAGGTTCCAAATCCATTAAATCTTCCAAGTGGGTTTTCTTCTTCTATTTTTTTGGTTGCATCCAGATCTACCCTGACTTCTGTTTTACATCCAAATACATCACAATTTTCTACTTCCATTAAAATTTGTTCATTCTCGATATGTAGAGATTGAAAGAAGCTTGATATTATGGGCAACCCAATAAAAAGTAACATTGCCAGACCACTAGGGAAAAAAAACCAAAAGAAAGTTTTATGAGGCATTATATTGATGATGCATTATATATGTATATTAAATAAAGAGTGGAACATAAATGTTCCACTCTAATGTAAATAAATAAGATTTATAGAAAACCTTGTTCTTCAGCTTTTGCAATATATGCAGCTTCTACATCATCTAGTGCTTTTTGAGCAGATTCATTTCCTTGTAAAAATTCAACTATCTCAGTAGACAATGCACCATGTAACAAGCTCATATGTGGTAAGCTTGGATAAGGAGTAGCACCTCTGTTTGCAGCATCTACAACAGGACCAGCAGTATCACCAGGTGAATAACCTTTAATTAACCAAATAGTTGCATTTGGATTATTATTAGCCATTTCTGTTGATGTAGCAGCACCTAATAAAGCTCTAAAAGATGCTTCAGCTTCTTCATCCGAAGTATTTGTGGCAATTCCAAATCCATCCCACCAAAGTGTTGTTGCTGGTTTGCTTCCACCTGCAACTGAAGGAGAAGGGGCCAGTCTAGTATCAGCTTTAATCATTTGATCACCCTCATCATCTAATATAGATGCTGCACCTGAGTTCCAAATGTGCATTAAAGCTAAGTTTCCTGATTCCCATTCTTCTTTAACAGCATTAGTATCTTGTGTTAAGAAATCTGGATTAGCTACTTCAGTAAGCCTTTTAAGCATATTCAAAGTTGCAATACCTTGATCATTATTAATATTTAGTTCAGCTGATCCAGCTTTAAAAAACTCTCCTCCATGCCCTAAATACATATTAACAAATTCTTGACCTAAATTCCAGCCTGCTTGAAAAGCAGCTCCATATGGATTAGCCATTTTTCCAGATGCTTGAATTTTTTTTGAAGCCTCAATAACTTCCTCATATGTCGATGGAACAGCAATACCAAGCTCATTTAAAATACTTTCTCTGTACCAAAGATGTTGAGCATTAGCCATGAAAGCTACAGCATAAATTTTTCCATCAATAGTAATTTTTTGATTATCATTAATGAGATCACCACCGTATTTTCCAACTAAATCATCTAATGGACGAATTAGTCCGTCATTCATTAGTGTTGTAATTGAGCCGTTAGTAACAAGTTTTGCTGAAAACTCTGCAGGATTTGCTGATAAAGCTGCTACTTGCAATTTGTTATGATCAACAGAGTGTGTAACATTGAAATCTGCTTCTGATCCCGCACATTTTTTTACCTCATCCATAAAAATTCTGTATGTAGTAAACTCATTAGCAAGAATATTTATTTTTCCACCTGAAACATTACAAGGACCAGCAGCAAATATTCCAGTACTTACAAGTGAAAATAATAGTGCGTAAAAAATATTTTTCATTTTATACCCCCCTAAAATATTTTTTTCGTGCAAAATGCACTTTTTCAATTAATAGTTCATATTGCAATAGAATGAATAATTATTCAAGTATTTGAATATTTTGATGGGGATAATATATGGAGTCAAAATGAAAAAGAACATAAAAATGGCTACTTCTCAGGATGTAGCTAGTTTGGCTGGAGTTTCGCAATCTGCAGTTTCAAGGTGTTTTACAAAGGGGGCAAGTATCTCAAATAGAACTAAACTGCGTGTTATTGAAGCTGCAAAAAAACTAGGTTATAAAGCTCAAAATTTATTGCATAATTCAACAACTTCAATTGATAGTGGATTAGTTGGAGTTATCTTACCGTATATTACAAATCGATATTATCCCGAAGTGTTAACAGAATTACATGAAGCTCTTAGAAATAAAAATTATCGAATATTACTTATTACAACTGATGATAGTGAAGAGTTAGATGAAAAACTAATAAGACCACACCTTAAAGATAAATTGATAGCTATTATAACTGCTTCAAAACCAACAGATAAATTTGTAGCGAGTTGTAATGAACAAAAAATTCAAGTTATTGCCTACAACCGAAATTTTACAATACCAACCACTAGTTCAGTTGGCTGTAATCATCGAAATGGTGGAGAACTAGTTGCTCAACATTTAAATCAAAATAAACATAAAAACATAGGCATAGTAGAAGGACCAAAAGGAACTTTTGTAAGTGAAGAAAGATGTAAAGGTTTTAAAAACTATATTAAAAATTTTAAAGATATTAAATTAATTTCTGAAAAAGGTAATTTCACCTATGAAGGAGGTTATCAAGCTGCAGAAAAAATTTTACAAAATAAAAATATTTCAGCTATCTTTTGTGCAGATGACACAATGGCTTTTGGATGTATGGATTTTATTAAAGATAAAACAAAATATAAAATTCCAAGTCAAATTGAAGTTATAGGGTTTGATGATATGTTGATGGCAAATTGGGAATCATATAAATTAAGCACGATAAAACAACCTATTAGACAAATGTCAAAACTAGTAACTCAATTAATTGATGAATATATTCAAGACCCTGATTTTGAACCTTCGAATCATTTGATAGAAGGAAAATTTATAAAAAGAAAAACTACTAAATAATAATTTATTTAAATTTGATTCCCATTTGTTGTAAAACTGAATAATTATCAACCATGACAAAATTTTCAGAAAATTTACCTTCTTTAATTAACCAAAAATCAGAAAATTGCATCTTGATGGGTTTCCCAGTTGGCTCAATATCTAAATATGTACCATTGTGTGTACCTGTTAAATAACCTGTAGCACTTGCCCAATTTTCATCTGCCACAACAATATCATTTTCTACATAATAATCTGGGAAAGCTGCATAAAAAGGTTTCATTACTTGCTTTTTAAAATTTTCTAAACCATGTATATCTCCAAATCCTGGAGGTCCATGCCAAATCATATCTTGATGCCAATATTTATCGTGTGCATCTAAATTTTTTGTATTAAGAGCAATATACATATCCTCAACTAATTTTTTGTTAAATTCAGCACTCATTTATTGATTTCCTAACAGTTGCATTAATATCGCTAGCTCATTAAAGCCAGTCCACTCTCTAATTATCTTATTATTTTTTATTTCCCATTGAGTAATTCCCCAAAGATAACATTCTCTATTAGTTGGCAGTCCATAAACGCTATTTCCTTTGTGAGTTCCAACCGCACCCCAACGTACTGATACTAAATAACCATCATGTAAATTTCCCATCCAATATAAATCTTCAATACTTAATGCCAGATCTGGAAAAGCAGAAATCATAGAAATGATAAAACTTCTTAGTTGTTTTATACCTTTAAATTTACGACCAGTTGAACCTTCAAATTCAACGTTGTTCGAGTAAGCTTTGTTTATTGCAGAAAAATTTCTTCTATTCCAAATTGTATCATAAACTGCATGAACAAATTGTCTTACATTTTTAATTTTATCAGGAATATCAAAACTTATTGGCTTTAATTTAGTAATATTTCTTTTTGGCTTAGATTTTTTAAAATGAGGGGCATATGGTCCAGCAATTCCTTCATCGACAAGTTGTTTGGCAATTTGATTTAGATCCAAGCCAAGCTGTTTAATTAAACCTGCAGTATCGTACACAACATTTTCATAATAAATTTCATTATTTTTTGCTACACAATTTGCAATACAAAATAATCTTACTTTTTTACCAGTGGGTTTGGAAAATTTGCTAAATCCAGTATTTGTGCCAGTAATAATTGTTCTGTGCGATGTATGAAAACTTGAATTTTCATCTCCTGCCCAAATAACTTCATCTGCAAATAATCTAATATCTGGAAAGGCATTATTTGTGTGTACTGTATCAGCTACTATTTTTTCAGATCCAGATTGCAAACCAAATTCATCCCAAACTGTGCAATCTTTACTGTATGTATCATAGATATACCCAATATTTTTTTCTTCCCATATTTGATACGTTATCCTCACTATATAATCTATGATATTTTTGTATTGGGCTTCAAATCCCTTCATTGATTGATGTTTAAGTTTTTTTGGTTTTGGATTTAAAGATTTTTCTGTTCCTCCACCTCCATATGCTTTTAATGAAATATCATAACTCTTAGGCATATGATGATCTTGGAGAGCTTTTGGTCTTTTATCTTTAATTTTTTTAATTTTCATAATTTGTATTTATATTGAGATACATTTAAAAATATTTCAAAGCAATGAAATTTTATTCAAAAAAATGAATATTGTCTTTTTTGGCTTATTAATATAATCAAAATGAAATGACAGATCTTCAAGCAGAAAAAAAATTAGTATTAGATTATTTCAATGAAATAGATAGTTGTAACATTGAGTCTTTATCAGAAGTTATCTCTAAATATGCATCAGAGGATTTTTGTATGAAGTGTACACATCCTTTCAACGAACTAGGTAGTGCAGATTTTGTTGCAAATAATCTTTGGAAACCAATTAAAGATTCATTTTCACCTATACAACGTCGATTAGATATATTTTATGCGGGGATAAATTCACTTGATAAAAATGAAGGTAAATGGATCTCAAGTATGGGTCATTTCATGGGTGTTTTTAATAAATCATTTTTAGGCCTTAAACCTAATTATAAATCTATTTTGTTAAGATTTGCAGAATTTTATAAAGTTGAAAATAACAAAATTACTGAAGGAGCTATTTTTTTAGATGTAATGAATTTTATGCAGCAACTAGGTCTTTCTGTGATTCCTGAATCTACAGGTCTTGTTTGTGTTACGCCAGGACCAATGAACCATAAAGGTTTAAAATTTGATATTTCTAATCAAAATGAAAGTCAAAAAACATTAGATTTGATTCACAGAATGCGGGATCGACTTGTTAAAGGATCTAAAATGCAATCTTATAAAAAAGAATTAGAATTAGATTGGCATAATGATATGATTTGGTGGGGACCAGGAGGTATAGGAGCTTCTTATACTATTGAAGGTTATCAAAAAGGTCACACTAAACCATTTCAAGATGGTTTAGAGTTTGTGCGATTCAATGGACACATACTTAGTAGTTCTGAAGACGATCTAGGTGGATGGTTTGGGTGGCCAAATTTAATTATGAAACCAAAAGGAGAATATTTGGGTTTAACAAATACTAGTTATATTGAATCAGAAATGAGAGTTGTAGACTTATATCGAAGAGACGGAGATAAATTAGCTGAAAATTGGATCTTTATAGATCATTTACATTTTTTAAAAAAACTAGGAGTGGATCTTTTAGAAAGAGCAAAATTTTTAAATCAGTAATTAGATAACTTTTGAAGCGAGTTTAGTGCCCTCAACTAATGCACGGAGTTTCTCATAACATATATTTTCATCTATTTTCCCAAAGCCAGCAAATGTACTAAAACCACAATCTGTTCCTGCCATTAATTGTTCTTTTGGAATCACTGTTGAAAATTGAATCAATCTATCAGCTACTACTTCTGGATGTTCTATAAAATTTGACGTAGAGTCAATTAAGCCAGGGACAAGAATTTTATCTTTAGGAAGTTTAATATCTTTAAATATTTTCCATTCATGCGAATGTCTAGGATTTGAAGATTCAATTAAAAAATATTTCACTTTTGCTTTTAAAATTATTGGAAGTATTTTTTCTAAACTAATATCATGAGTGTGAGGACCTTCATAATTACCCCAACATATATGCATGCGTATCATATCGTTTGGTACATCAACTAATGAATTATTCAAATATTCAATTTGTTTTTCTGCTCTTTTTAAAAAATCTTCATCTGATAAAGATTTATAACTCATATGTCTTGCTAGAGCTAAGTCAGGACAATCTAATTGTAATTGAATATTAGCTTTTGTTATTGCTTTATATTCTTTTGACATAAGGAAAGATAATTTTTCCAAATATTCATCATCATTCTTATAAAATTTATTTGGCATAAATACTGAGATTACTCCTGGAGATGCAGCGTTCATAAAACCTCTATCATAATTTGATTTTTGTAAAGCTTTGCTAAAATTTTCAATATCTTTATTTAGAGAATTATCATCCTTCACCTCCAAATTACTTGTACAACATGGACGTGTATATGTGGGAGTGTCACCACTTTTTGCTATTTTTTCTTTATAGTTTGGATAATCATCTAAATCTGCAGGTGCCTTTCTTTCACTTTCCCCAGAAAAACCATGTAGTCGATCTTTCACATAAGTAGCATAGCTTATTTTACTCATTTCTCCATCACTAACAAAATCTATACCAACATCTAATTGTTTATTAACTACCTGCTCTACATTTTTTTGTACTACATCTTGAAATAAATTATTATCAAATGAATCGCCTTTATCTTTTTTAAACAATAATTCTGCTAATTCTTTAGAGCGAGGTAAACTTCCTACATGCGTTGTTAAAATAGATGTCATAAATTTAACCTGTTTGCATTAAAATCTGTTTCCAAATCATTGTTTCATCATAAAGTACCCATTCATTTTTAATACCACGAGGACCAAACTCTGCATGATTAATACCCATGACATAGACATCAGCCTCTGATGGCGCTCCAAAAATACCTGCGCCACTATGTTTACCAGATAGAGACCAGCGAATTGCTGCTTTTTTTGGATTATTAATGTTTTCTGTAAAACTTATATGTTCAATCTTAAATTCAGAATTAGGAAATGAAGATTTAAGACTGCTCCAAAAATTTAGTACTTCTTCTTTTCCATACTTAATGAAAGCGCCTGGTTGATATTGCTGAATTGCTCTATCATAATTTTCTTCAACTACATTTTTTTCACCATTCATAATTCTTTTTAAAATGTTACCATAATTTTTTCCAGTATTTGATTCAGGTAACTTTGGGGAAGTATAAATAGATTTAATCGGGGTTTTATTATTAAATGCTTGCTCAGCTTTATCTATTCCTCCTTCTTCAATAATTAAATTGTATGCAAATTGTTTGGGTTCAATCCCTATCTGTCTTACTATTGCTCCTTGATCCCTTACCAGCCACTCATCATAAACTTGATTATTTTTACAAGCGCAATCAGCAATACCTCTGTACAGCAATTTTTTACCTGTAGCCTTTCCATACAAACCATCTTTATTATGAGTAGCTGTAGACAAAATACGGTGTGAAGAAAAATATCCTTCATCATCATTCCCAATCCAAATAACATCTTCACCTAACAAAGTACGATCTGGAAATAATTTTTTACTCGCTAGAGTACTCTCAATTACAGGCTCTGCTCCATATATAACACCTGATGGAGATCGTGTTGGGGTGGGTAGACTTACATCTGGTACATCTGCATAGAATTTTCTAATAGACTCAACATCATTATTTTCCCAAATTTGATATGTAATTTTTAAAATAAAATCAGGTAAATCTTTAAATTGACTATCAAAACCTTTCATATATTTTTAAATTACTTTGATTTTCTAATAATAAATAAACTGCCCTTATCATTACTTATTTGTTTTATACTTCTTGTTGATTTTTTTGGAGCAGAAAAACTATCATGTGGATCAAGAATAACTTTCTCATCATCACATGTAACCTCCCACTGACCATTTAAACAATTATAAAATTCAGATGAGTCAATAGAATAGGAATGAATATGAGCAGAAGAACCTTTTAATAAGGATAATCCAAAACCTGTGTTATGGGGAATTTGGGGATCAATTTTTTTTCCATGTATTTCAAATGAATCTAAATAATTAATTATTGAATTTGAATTATTATGTTCATCATGAACATAATTTTTATTATCTTCATAACGAATAACAAATTTTTCAATTTCATCAGAAGTGTAATGGTCAAAGCTTTGCAACTCTTTTTCTTCAAGAGGTTTTGTTACGAACTTACCTTCAGGTATATTTTGTTTAGTAAGATCAACCAATGAGCTATCTTCCATTAATAACATTCCAGAATCATTTGCTTCTTTTAATAATTTTGGAGTCCAAGTAATAACACCTGGATCATCTTCACCTAGTGCAACGAACATAAGAGCTTCTTCATCACTAACATTCTGAAATCCTCTAAACATATTGGTAGGGAATGAAGCCACATCCCCTGTATTAAGAATTACCTCACCTTCTTCTCCGTTAACTCCCCAATAAAAACGCCAAGAACCAGAGTGTATCATAAAAACTTCAGCTGTAGTGTGACTATGCAGTCCTGATCCATTCATGGGTGCAGCGCTCACAGCTCCGATATTAAATCCGTGAGATTCGGCTAACTTTACATTTTGCTTAGAATCTTCACTTACTCCAGGTCCAATAATTGAATAATTTTTTCTATCCTGATGTCCTTTTAATTTTCCTTCAACAAAAGGAACTGTGCTGGGAATAAGTTCATTAAATTTTGCAAGACGTGATAGAATATTATTTGACATATATGTATACTATAAATTATTCATTTTTATTGAATATTATTCAAATTATTGAATAAATCAATTAGTTAATTTTTAATAATTGTGAGTAAGTAAGTGAAAAAATAATTTATGAAAATTAAAAATTTTAATACAGGTATAAGGAGTGATTCAAATCTTCAGTCTGCAAATTTAGACCCTGAAGATAATACTAAAAATAAAAAATATGTAAGAAAGCTACTTAAGGATATTGCTGAATCTTCCTTTGATTCATTGAAACAAAATTTAGATAAAGCTTACCATAACGAAGCTGAGTTAAATGGATTTCATCCTATAAATGAGATTACAGGCCTTGACTCAATATATACATTATTATGGATACCTTTGAAGACCTCTTTTCCTGATTTAGAAAGAAGAGATAATTTAATAATTGGTGGGAGTTTTCAAGATAAAGTATTTGTTTCTTGCATCAGTCATCTAACAGGTACCTTTAGTAACCCGTGGCTAAATGTACCAGCTACTCATAAAACAGTTCATTTACGTGTATGTGAAGCACATCAGTTAAAAGATAATAAAATATTTAAATCTTATATCTTAATCGACACTGTAGACTTTATTCGTCAAGCTGGATATTGGCCAATTAAACCTTCTTTAGGTATTGAAGAAATGTGGCCTGGACCAATAACTGGAGATGGGACTAGGCATGTAAATCATGATGTAAACTTATCAACTGCCTCACTGGAGCAAGCTTTAAAAATGCAGCGAAGCTTAAATATCAAACCAGAACAAGAATCAAATTCCAAAGAAACGATAAGAGAAAAATTACTTAATCATCCACAAAAAGATTTTTGGCACCCAAAAATGATGTGGTATGGTCCATGTGGGATCGGAACTGCAAGAGGTTTAACTGGGTTTGTTGATCATCACCAATTACCCTTTAGATTAACTTTCAAAGAAAGAGATTATTGGAAAATTGGTCATTATATTGAAATAGGCGATGGTAATTATTCTATGACTGGAGGGTGGCATAGCATTCAATGTATTTATGGAAGTAAAGATTGGTTGGGTTATGAACCAACAAATAAAAAAATTACAATGCGTGTTATGGATTTTTATTTGCATCATGAAGGATTAATAAGAGAAAATTGGGTACCTATTGATATTGCACACATACTTAATCAGATAGACATTGATATATTTAAATTAATCCATAAAAAATAACTTATGGCTATTCAATATTTGAAAAAAGGAATTGATGAACAAGAAAGATCTACTGAAGATAACAAAGTTAAAAATATTGTAGAAGAAACATTAAAAAAAATTGAGCAAAGAGGTGATCTATGTATAAGAGAATTATCAGAAAAATTTGATAACTATTCGCCAAAGAGTTTTAAGTTATCAAATTCTGAGATTCAAAATTTAATCAGTCAAGTATCAGAAGATGACATTGAAGATATCAAATTTGCTCAAAAGCAAATTAGACAATTTGCTGAAGCCCAGCTCTCAACATTAAAAGAATTAGAAGTTGAAACATTGTCAGGAGTTATATTAGGGCACAAAAACATTCCAGTGCAATCAGTTGGCTGTTATGTTCCTGCAGGAAAATTTCCTATGGTAGCATCTGCGCACATGTCTGTAGTAACAGCATCTGTTGCCGGTGTCCCTCGAATAGCAGCGACCACTTCTCCCTTTCAAGGAAAACCTAATCCAGCGGTTATTGCAGCTATGTATTTAGGCGGTGCCCACGAAATATATGTATTAGGAGGTATGCAAGGCATAGGAGCAATGGCAATCGGAACTGAAACAATCAAACCTGTTGATATGCTTGTTGGTCCTGGTAACGCCTATGTTGCGGAAGCTAAAAGGCAATTATTTGGAAAAGTGGGAATTGATTTATTTGCTGGACCAACGGAAACGATGGTTATAGCGGATGATACCGTAGATGGAGAATTATGTGCTACTGATCTTTTAGGTCAGGCTGAACATGGTTATAATTCACCAGCAGTTCTAATTACAAATTCAAAAAATTTAGCAGTATCTACACTTTCAGAGATTGAAAGAATTCTTGAAATTTTACCAACTAAAGAAACAGCACGTATAAGTTGGAGAGATTATGGCGAAGTTATACTTTGTGATTCGTATGAAGAAATGCTTGATAAGGCAAATGAAATAGCCTCGGAGCATGTGCAAGTAATGACTAAAAAAGATGATTGGTTTTTAGAACATATGAAATCTTACGGTGCATTATTTCTTGGGCCAAGAACTAACGTAGCAAATGGCGATAAAGTTATTGGAACAAACCATACCTTACCCACTAAAAAAGCTGGGCGATACACAGGAGGATTATGGGTGGGCAAATTCATCAAAACGCATACATATCAAAAAGTTTTAACAGATGAAGCTGCTACATTAATTGGTGAGTATGGTTCTAGACTATCTCATTTAGAAGGATTTCTAGGTCATGCTGAACAATGCAACATACGTCTAAGACGCTATGGTGGAAGAAATATAGAATATGCTAAAGCTGCAAAAAAAATGAAAAACTGACAAATTTAAATGCGTCAATTACGTCACTTGCTAAAACAAAGTTAATTAAATACAATTTTATTTATTCTTTTTATGAAAAAATTTATTTTCATTATTCCAATTATATTTTTTTTTTGGATAGTTATGGAAATATATTGTCGTTTACCAAATAAGCTAGATATAATTAAAATTAATGCACCTATAAAAACGCAAACAATGATCTTGTTATTTCATGGGTCAAATGATCATAAAAATCTGGAGTTAGAAGCAATAGCAGACAAATACTCAACATATTATAACTCTCATAGAAATATAGAAGTGATAAATTATGATTGGTCATATGCTTCTAGCTATTTAAAAGCATCTGCTAATGCAATTAAAATTGGAAATGTCTTAGGTTTAGAAATATCTAATTTAAAAGAATTAAAAAATATTCATATAATAGCGCATAGCGCAGGTTCTTTCATCGCAGAATCTTTTTGTCAGTCCTATAAAAACAATGATGGTGTTGCACATATTGAAACCACTTTTCTTGATCCTTTTAATCTTCGTGGTTTATCTGATTTTAATTATGGTGCTCGTACCCATGGTAAATGTGCAGATTTTGCTTCATCAATAATTAACACAGATGATCAGGCTCCAACAACTAACTCAATATTAGAAAACGCATGGAATATTGATGTAACAAATATTGATAGACCAAAATATTTTAAAAGAACAGGTCATTATTTTCCACCTTTATTTTATTTATTATCAATGAATGAAGATACTTTTAAAATGAGAATAAAGAATCACAATGATTATCCTAGAGGAGGTCTATTAAGGGCAAGAAATTAAATTTATAATAAATTTAAGATATCTTCAGGCGGCCTACCAATCACCGCTTTATCACCTTTTACAAATATAGGTCTTTGTAATAATTTAGGAAATTTAATTAAAAACTCTATTAATTTATCATCACTTAAATTTTCATCTTTAAGATTATGATTTTTATATTCATCCTCTCCAGTTCTCAAAATATCCCTAACTTCCAATTTTAGTTTTGAAAGTAGTTTGTAAACTTCTTTTTTAGATAATTGAGTTTCTAAATAGTATATAATAGTAGGTTCAATATTTTTACTTTTAATAATTTCCAATGCTTGTCGCGATTTACTACACTTAGGATTATGATAAATTATAACTTCTTTGTTCATTAGGTAAGAAATTTTCTTATTTCAAATCTCCTTTTGAGCGCATTTCTTTTCGAATATTAGTTGCAGAAATTTTATGAATTTTTTCACCTAAATCATGTTCTGTAAAAGTATAGCCCACTCCTCGTCCATAAGAAATATCAATAATATTTGGAACCTTTAGGACTATATATTCTTTTCCTTCAGTGTAGCCATGTGTTGCTAGTCCAGCAATAATATTTTTTTTTACTTCTTCAAATAGAAAAGGATTATCATCTTGCCCCTCGACACCTGCATGCACTCCTCCAACATCTCTATACATAATACAAACTTGTCCAGTTTTTTCTAATGCCTTTTTAAAGAGAGCTGTATGACCATCATGCCATGGCTGCCAACGTCCAAGCATCTCAACAGTTGGTTTTTTCCAATCAAACATTTGTAATTTTGTCCGCTAGTTTTTCTATTTCTTCATCATTTAAAAATGACGTTATATGGAAATCTGGATTTTTTGGATTTTCAAACATCTTGTTTGTATCATCAAACTTTTTACTATTAGATAATTCATCAGCATCAAAGGGAAGATTTTCTATATCTTTCAACTGATTTAATTTTGCTGAAACAACTCTGCCCTCTTTTACTGTATCCAACCAAATTAAACAATCAGCTGCAAATGAATCTCTTACGGTGTTTGTAGGTGCAACAAAATCACAAATAACATTTCTGCCTTGAGATTTTTCAAAATCAGCAAATGTTTTCATTCTATTTGCCTGTCTTATTCTCCCTGCAATCTCAAAATCCCAGTCATTTGCATATTTCCTTACAAAATCAGCATTATACCAAGCACAATTTTTTATATGTTTTTGTAATCTTTCAGCTAACCAGGTCTTGCCTGATCCAGGAAGTCCACAAATTAATATTTTCATGAAATTATTAATAAATATTAATTTTAAACAAGCAATAAATGTTTGTATTTAGTTAAAAAAACTTTAAGAAAAACATAGCAAAACGCTACAAGAGAACAAAGATTTAATTTAGAAATAGTAAAATATGATTGCAAGAAACCCCTTTGCCGAACTAGCACAGTCTATACCAAGTCTTCTAATGCAAATGTTTGTTTTAACTATGATAGCTCTTGTGATTATAGGAACATTATTTGATATTATTCATAAAAAAAATGTAAAATATTTTTTTGAAAATGCCAAAAAAGCAAAGAAGCAGGCAAAAAAAGAATTAAGTTCTTCTAAAAAATCTTCTGTGATTTTAAAAACTGTGGCTAATGAAATTTTAACCACATCTGAATTAGGTAAAGGGAAGAGAAGAATTGCCCATTTGCTTGGAATGTATGGAACTATATTATTCTGGATTACTTCAGTGCTTATGATTTTTTGCTATACACAAGCAAATTCTATAACACCTCCATTATATCCAATTCTGTGGCATGTTGGAGCTTTAATGACTTGTATTGGAGGTTATTGGTTTTGGTTTTTTCTTAGAGTAGATGTTTCAGCGGAAGCACATCCATGGTACAGAATTATTCAAGCTGATCTATTTGTTCTATCCCTAGTTTTAACCTCAACGTTAGCTTTAATTTGGTCTTTGCTTCAATATTCAAATATTGCTGTTTGGGATACACTATTTTTTGGTCTATTTTGTCTTGCAAATATAATTCTATTTGGAGGAGTTTATTGGTCTAAGTTCGCTCATATGTTTTATAAACCAGGAGCAGCTATTCAAAAAAATTTGGCTGAAGCAGATGGATCAAGAGATAATTTACCCGAACCTTCAAATGAACCTAAGCAATTTGGTTTAGGAATAAAAAGAGAGGCCCCTAAACATTATTAATTATAAAAATGAAAACACAAATAAAAAAAATAAGGAGATAAATTAAGATGTCAACGTTTGTATATATGACGAAATGTGATGGGTGTGGTCATTGTGTTGATATATGTCCATCAGATATTATGCATATCGATCCTGTTACAAGAAGAGCTGTTAATATTGAGCCGAATATGTGCTGGGAATGCTATTCATGTGTGAAAGCTTGTCCTAACGAAGCTATTGATGCAAGAGGGTATGCTGACTTTGCTCCAATGGGGCATAGTGTAAGAGTTCTTCGTGAAGAAGAAAAGGGAACAATATCTTGGCGAATTAAATTTAGAAATGGAACGGAGAAAAATTTTGTTTCACCAATAACTACAAAACCATGGGGGAAACATATTCCTAAACTAGCTGAAGAGGATGAACCTAATCAGGCAGAAATTAATTCTCAAATTTTATATTCTGAACCAAAAGGATTAAATACTAATAAAGAATTACCCACAATAAGTAAAAGCTCTTTCAAAAAAGGAGTTTATTACTAATGCCAAAAAATAAAACAGTTTACGAAAATTGCGATATCTTAGTTGTTGGCGGAGGTATGGCAGGAACAGGAGCTGCATTTGAAGCTAGGCATTGGGGAAGAGATTTAAAAATAATTTGCGTAGAAAAAGCTAATATCGATAGAAGTGGTGCCGTTGCACAAGGTTTATATGCAATTAATTGTTATATGGGAATGCAGTGGGATGAAAATCAACCAGAAGATCATGTTCGGTACGCACGTAATGATTTAATGGGACTTGTTCGTGAAGATCTAGGCTATGATATGGCTCGCCATGTTGATTCTACTGTTCATATGTTTGATGAATGGGGTCTTCCTATGATGCGTAATAAAGAAACAGGCAGATATCAGAGAGAAGGTAAATGGCAAATAATGATCCATGGAGAAAGCTATAAGCCTATCGTTGCAGAAGCAGCAAAAAAATCGGCTGATAAAATTTATAACCGAATTATGATTACTCATCTCTTAATGGATGAGGGCAAAGATAATAGGGTTGGTGGTGCTGTTGGATTTAATATGCGCACAGGAAATTATCATGTCTTTAGAGCAAAAACAGTCATAGTAGCAGCAGGTGGTGCTTCTCATATATTTAAACCAAGAGCAGTTGGTGAAGGTATGGGTCGTACATGGTACGCACCTTGGAGTAATGGATCGGCGTATGCTTTACCAATTGCAGTTGGAGCTAAAATGACACAAATGGAAAACCGTATTGTTTTATGCAGATTTAAAGATGGTTATGGACCTGTTGGTGCATATTTTTTACATTTAAAAACATATACACAAAATGCCAACGGAGAGAATTACGAAAAAAAATGGTACGACCAAACAAAAAAATTAGTGGGAGAATATATAGATCATCATCCTACACCCACTTGTTTGCGAAACCATGCGTTCATTCAAGAAGTTATCGCTGGTGGTGGTCCGATTCATATGGTTACAAAAGAAGCATTTCAAGACCCACACTTAGAAACTATTGGATGGGAAAATTTTTTAGGGATGACCGTTGGACAAGCAGTTGTATGGGCTTCTCAGAACATAGATCCAAAATATCAAAATCCTGAATTAACTACTTCGGAACCTTACGTGATGGGTTCGCACGCTACCTGCTCGGGAGCTTGGGTAAGTGGACCTGAAGATCTTTCACCTCCTGAATACTTTTGGGGTTACAATAGAATGACTACCGTTGATGGTCTTTTTGGAGCAGGTGATACAGTTGGAGGAAGTGCACATAAATTTTCATCTGGATCTTTTACAGAGGGTCGCCTAGCAGCAAAAGCAGCTGTTAAATATATTCAAGATCAAAAAGCAGAAGGTATACAGGTAACAGATAAACAGTGTGAAAACTTCAGAGAGATTATTTACAAACCTCTTGAAAATTATAAGGTTGGAAGAAATGAAATTACAGCTGGAACAGTTTCCCCAAGTTATATTTTGCCGATTCAAGGATTGCAACGTCTGCAAAAAATAATGGATGAATATGTTGGTGGTATTTCTTTTAATTATATGACCAATGAAAATACACTCAAAAGAGGGTTGGAATTATTAGATTGGTTGCAAGAAGATTTAGAACACGTTGGAGCTGAAGATTATCATCAACTTATGCGTGCATGGGAATTAAAACACCGTGCCATTACTTCTCAATGTGTAACCGAACATACTTTATTTAGAGAAGAAACCCGATGGCCAGGATATTATTATAGAGGTGATCATATGAAATTAGATGATGAAAATTGGCATTGCTTAACAGTATCAACACGTGATCCAGAAACAGGTAAATTTACAATGGAAAAAAAGCCTGTTTATCATATTATAGATGAAGAAAAGAAAAAAGAAGCTTCTTAAAAAATATTAAAAGTAATGAGTCTTCAAGAAAAAACAGATGAAGAAATAATTAAAATTGCTAAACCTATATGGGATAATCTTATTCAATGTTCTAATAATAAAGATTACAGTGGATTCACAAAAAATTTTTCAGCACAAATGCTTTACGGTGCAAATGAAATAGAAATTGGAAAACAATGGGCTAATAATGAATTATTAGTTAATTTGTCAAATGATTCTCTTTGCCTTGGATGCTTAAGAAGAAATGAATATGTAACAATTTTATATAAGCAGAAAAGTTCAAAACTATCTGGCGAATTTTTAGGTCGACTTGTTTTGGGATTAGAAGATAATAATGTTAAAATTTTTGGAGCTACAATTTTCTAACTAAGAAATTTTACAAGTAGCAACAAATTCAGGATTAAGAAGATTTTCTTTATAATTGTATAGTAATCTTTCATTATTAAAGCTATAAATATTTCCACCTGCTTCTTCTAATATTATTTGACCTGCAGCAATGTCCCATTCAGAAGTTGGACCAAATCGAGGATAAATATCTGCAACGCCTTCTGCAATTTCACAAAGTTTTAGTGAACTCCCTTTTTGTACAATACTGTAGATCTGATAGTTTTCTTTAATCCAAGTTGTAAATTTTTCATTAGAATGAGAACGACTACCAATAACTATTATCCGTTCAGATTTTTTTTTATTATTTACATGCAATCGAATTGCTTTGTCTAATGTAGATAAATTATTTGAACAATTGATCTTATGAGAACCTTTATTTTGTTGTGCAAAGTATAAAAGAGAAAGCTCAGGAGCATAAATCACCCCTAGTATCGGTTGATTGTTATTAATTAAAGCAATATTAACTGTAAATTCTCCATTTTTATTTATAAATTCTTTAGTCCCATCTAATGGATCAACTAACCAATAGGTATTCCATTTTTTTCTTTCATCCCATTTAATTAGTGATTCTTCACTTAAAATTGGAGTTTCTTCATTTAATAACTTTAACTCTTTGGTAATAAAATTGTTTGATTGTAAATCTGCATTTGTTAAAGGTGAATTATCTTTCTTTTCCATCACTTGTAGATCACTTTTATAATGTTCCAGAATTATTTTGCCTGCTTCAATAGCAATATTTGAAACCTTAAGTATTAATTTGTCGTCATTTTCTAACATAATTAATTTGACATTTATAAAACCTAAAATAAGATTTTAGTAGCTTTATATGAATAAAGAAATATTTAATTTAATTGATAAAAAAAAACTAGATGTTGTTAGTGAATCTATTGAAAAAGCACATGGATTGCCTAATGAATGTTATTTAAATGGGCCATATACAAAAATAGAGCGTAAAAAAATTTTTGAAGATAAATGGGTTACAATAGGAGTCGCAAGCTCTGTGCCAAATCCGGGAGATACGAAGCCTTTTGACTTATTAGGAATTCCTCTTATTATTATTCGTGACAAAAATAATAAAGTACGTGTATTCCATAATGTTTGCAGTCATCGTGGATATAAACTAATTCATGAAGAGTGCTCATTAAAAAATGTTCTTCGCTGCCCTTATCACTCATGGTCTTATAATTTTGAAGGTAATCTTGTAGCTACACCTCATTTAGGTGGTTTGAATAAAAATGAACACAAAAAATTTGATAAGTCAAAGAGTGGATTAAAAGAGGTTCGTACGTCAGTGTGGTTAGATTTAATAATGGTTAATATATCGAATAATGAGATTGCTTTTGCAGAATATATAAAACCGTTAGAAGAAAGATGGGCTGATTTTTGGACAAAGGAAGATCAGGCAATGATTTATCACCCAAAAGACTATGGTTATTTTTTATTAGAAGCTAAGTGTAATTGGAAATTTGCAATTGAAAACTATTGCGAAAGCTATCATCTACCTTTTGTCCATCCAGGTCTAAATTCTTATTCCAAAATTGATGATCACTATCATATACAAGGACTACCTAATCGCTTTGCTGGACAAGGAACACTTGTTTATAATCCTCGATTTAGAAATGATGAGCAATTTCCAAATTTCCCAGGATGGTCTAAAGAAAAAGAAAAACATGCTGAATATGTTGCTTTATTCCCAAATGTTATGCTTGGGATTCATAAAGATCATTATTATGCCTACTGGCTCGAGCCCATAAACCATGAATTTACAAAAGAACATATGGAAATATATTATGTGGGAGAAGAGGCGGCATTATCAGATAAATACAAGTCTCTGAGGGAACAAAATTTTAAACAATGGCATAGTATTCAATCTGAAGATTTGATGATTATTCAAGGTATGCAAGAAGGTCGTAATTCTCCTGTATATAATGGTGGTAATTTTTCTCCAGTTCTTGATAATCCTACGCATCATTTTAATAAATGGGTTGCTATAAATATAACCAAATAAAATGGATGAATACTAAGAATACAGACAATAAAATTCCCATTTATAAATTAGAAACAAAAGAAAAAGTTTTAGAGTATTATACCAGCTGGACCAAAAACAACCAATATAACCTAGACATGGTTGATTGGAATTATATTGCTCCAAAAAATGCAGCAAAAATTTTTGGCAAGCATGCAATTAATAAATCAATTAATATCTTAGATGCAGGTTGTGGAACAGGTTTAGTTGGACAAGAACTTTCAAAAGAAGGTTTTGGTAATCTCATTGGTGCTGATTTATCACAGGATATGTTAAATCTTGTACCAAACGGTTTATATAATAAATTAGATCTAATCGATTTAAACAAACAATTAAAATATACTGATAATTATTTTGATGCAGTAATTTGTGTTGGCACATTTACTTATGGACATGTCAAAGCTCCTACTCTTGATGAATTTCTTCGTATTGTTAAAACTAATGGCTTAATTTGTTTCACTATTAATGAAGGTATTTATCAAAAATATGAATTTGATAAAAAAATACAAAAATTAGAACAAAACAATCAATGGAAAATTTTAGAATTAAAAAAATCATCCTATATTGTTAATAAAGATGTAGACGCTTGGTTCTGTGTTGCAAAAAAAAATAAAAATAATTTAAATTTTATTTAAAGGAATTGATGAAAGTAATTTTAAACCATCTTTTGTAACTAAGTATTGATCCTCTAATTTAACACCTTCTTTTCCATCTATTTCACCAATGTAACTTTCAACACAAACTGTCATGTTTTCTTCAAAGCGGCCACTATAATCTCCATTGCTATAATCTCTATTAGGATAGGGTATAAATGGCCATTCATCACTCATGCCTACTCCATGAATTTGACAAGGATAGTGATTATCAAAACAATTGTCGGGAAGTTTCCAAGCTTTTTCTGCAAACTCTTTAAAAGATAGTCCGGGTTTAATAAGTTGCTCATTATATTTTACATTTTCATAAGCTAAGTCATAAAGTTTTTTTTGATTAGTATTTAGTTTTCCACCCTCAACAAATGTTCTTGAAATATCAGCACAATATCCATAAGGACCGATCATATCTGTATCAAATGCCACTAAATCTCCTTTTTCAATAATTCTATTACTACATTCTTGGAACCAAGGATTTGTTTTTTGTCCTGAATTAAGTAATCTTGTTTCAAACCATTCACCTCCATTTTCAATATTTGTTTTATGAAGATAGGACCACAATTCTTCCTCAGTCATCCCTGCATTTAAATTTTTATACATTAGTAAAATGCCTTTTTCAGCAGTTTCAATAGAAGCTTGCATACATAGCAATTCATCTTCTGATTTTATAGATCTTGCGATTTCTAAAAATTTTTGAGCATTAATTATTTCATACTGATAATTATTATTTAAGGCATTTATTCCTGCTGGATCACAGACATCAATAGCAAGATTTTTATTTTTAGCACTGTGTTTTTTCATTAATTCATTAACAACTTTTGACCATTCTAATGCTTTTTTATAAACATTATTGCCCCATGAAAAATGGTCCCAGCTGATCACTTCCCTCACTTCATTTATAGTACAATTATTCTCGTATACATGTTCACACTTTGGATATTCAAATAATATGACTGGTCCACTTGCAGGTATAAATACATAACGGGTCATCAAATGAAATGAAAATACTGCCATGTTTCTTGTATCAGTCGCATAACGAATGTTAATTGGATCAAATAAAATACATGCGCCTATGTCGTTTTGAATTAATTGATCCCTTACTCTATTCAATCGATACATGCGCATGCGATCAATATCAATTTTATCCTCGTACAACCTTGGCTTAAAATTGTAATTTGATAATGAATTTTTTTGACCAAGTTTAGGGCCAATTTTTCTCTCAATATTCTTTGAATCAAATAATCCCGAATTCATGGTATAGTGATACACAAAATATTAAATAATAGAAATAGGAGAATGTATGGATGAAGAATTATTTAAAAAAGGATTAGAGAAAAGAAAAAAAACATTAGGTGCAGAATATGTAGAAAAAAATCTTGCACAAGCTGATGATTTTACTCTTCCTTTTCAAAAGGCTATGACTGAATGGTGTTGGGGTTTTGGTTGGAGTGATGAAACAATTGACATGAAAACACGTTCAATGATGAATCTTTCTATGATTGGTGCCTTAGGGAAAATGCATGAATGGGAAATTCATTGCAAAGGAGCAATAACGAACGGTGTAACTAAAGAAGAAATACGTGCTATAATTCATGTAATTGGAATTTATTGTGGTGTTCCTCAGGCAATAGATTGTTTTCGCATTGCAAGAAAAGTATTAGAAGAAAAAGAAATGCTTTAATTATTATTAGTTATAAATATAAACTATATAACTAAAATACATTAATAAACCTATTGAGCCATATAATCTTCCAATTCGCTTTATAAAAAACATAAAACCTAGAATTAAAAAAGTCACAAAAAGCATAAAGATTAAGTCCTGATAGCCAAGAATGTTTGGCATATTAAAATTACCAAAAAAAGATGAAATTCCTAAAACACCAAGTACATTGTAAATATTTGAGCCTAAAACATTACCAAGAGCGAAATCTACTTTTCTTTTAATTGCAGCAAGAATTCCAACTGCCAATTCTGGTAAAGAAGTACCAAAAGCAACTAATGAAATTCCTATAATTGCCTCTGGTATATTAAATACATTTGCAATATTTATTGCAGAATTAACAAATAAATCTGATCCATATATTAAAAGAAAGATTCCTAAAGTAATAAAGATAATTGATACTATAATTGAATAATCTCCTTTTTCATCTACA
Organism: Alphaproteobacteria bacterium MarineAlpha5_Bin5; assembly: GCA_002938205.1. Classification (GTDB taxonomy): domain Bacteria; phylum Pseudomonadota; class Alphaproteobacteria; order HIMB59; genus CACPNW01. Next base: position 98,214 of record PTKZ01000001.1, on the reverse strand, counting down.
CCAGACATATTTATTGCTCCCTTTTTTACTTGAAGAAACATAATGAGAAATAAGAGTGAAACAGCAATAATACCGTATAAGTAATTAAAAGGTAAAAAGAGAATATGCATTAAAATAAGTATTAATCCTAATCCTATATTCATCCATGCTTGATTGATTTGATTTTGATTTATTTTATCAATTGGTGCAAAGAAAGATGTTGCTGCCATAATAAGTATTAAATTTGCAATATTACTTCCAACTACAGCACCAACAGCTAAATCTGAATGATTAGTTATTACTGCTTTAATAGCACTTGCAAGTTCAGGTAATGAAGTGCCTGCTGCAACTATAACAATACCAATGGCAAAAAGAGATACATTTATTTTTTTTCCTAAACTTACAGATCCACGAACTACGATTTCAGCGCCCCCAACTAAAAAAATTAGACCTAATATTAATAAAATTATAGTCACAAATAGTTAACTCCCGTAAATAAAATAAGGGAGCCACAAAGCAATTTGAGGAAAAATTATAATTAAGGTTAATCCAATAACTTGAATAACCATAAATTGCATCATTCCTATATAAATATCTTTTAAATCCCATTCAGGCACAACCCCCTTTAAAAAATAGGCTGATAGTGCTACAGGAGGTGACAGCCATGCTGTCTGTAAATTAACTGCTACAAGAATTGCAAACCAAATAAGATTAAAGTCTAAACCTTCTATTAAAGGCAGTATAATTGGCACAACTATTAAAACAATTGGAACCCATTCTAGAGGCCAACCTAATAAAAAAATCATTCCCATAACTATTATTAAAATTAAATACCTATTTACCTCTAAATTTAATAGAAAATCAGTGATCATTGTAGGAGTTCCTAATCTTGCAAAAACAGCTCCAAAAAAATTGGATGCGGCAACTAAAAGCATAATTAAAGCGGTTATCTCTAAAGTTTTGATTAAACCTTCTTTTAATTTTTCTAATGTTAATTTACGATAGGCAAGTGCTAAAAGGATAGAACCAAGAGCGCCACATCCTGCAGCTTCAGTTGGAGTAGCAAGTCCCAATAAAATACTTCCAAGCGCAGAAAAAACTAGCAACGCTGGTGGGACTAATCCCATAAAAAATTCATAAATAACAACTTTGATATCTTTTTCTCTATCTTCTTCAGGTACAATTGGCCCAAGAGAAGGATCTAAATAACATCTAATTGTAGTGTAGCCAGCATAGAGGACAGCTAACATAATTCCTGGAATAATTGCTGCTGCAAAAAGATCTGTAACAGGTATTTCCATTATTGGACCCATTACAACAAGCATAATACTTGGAGGAATTAAAATTCCCAATGTTCCACCAGCTGTAATAGTTCCAGCAGCTAATCTGACATCGTACCCAGATCTATTCATAGACTTTGCAGCCATTATTCCTAGTATTGTTACTGAAGCACCAACAATACCGGTTGCTGCTGCAAAAATTATTGAAACAAAAAGTACTGCATAAAACAATGATCCTCTTACCCGAGAAAGCATCATTTGAACGGAGGCAAACAATCTTTCCATCAATCCTGCCTGTTCCATCATAATCCCCATAAAAACAAAAAGTGGTACTGCGGCTAATGTTTGTTCCGTCATGACCATGGAAAATTGCAATGTCATTAAATAAAAAACTAATTTTCCAAACCCTAAATATCCAAAAACAAAACCGAGAAAAATTAAAGTAAACGAAATAGGAAAACCAATAAAAATTGAAAATAGCATTACTGCTATTAAAAAAATTCCTAATATTTCTGGACTAATAAATTCTGCAATCATTCGTCACCAGGCCATTTGCCATTTTTCATAGCATAGTGACTTTTCAATAACTCTGATACTCCTTGGATTAATAAAAATACAATACCAATCCACAAACAAGATTTAATTGGCCATAGATATGGCATCCACGCAGTATCCATACCTTTTTCACCACGTTGAATTGACTCTATTACAAAAATGGAAGTCATATACAAACAGAAAAACAGTCCGGGGAAATAAAAAAATATGTATAACCAAAAATCAACTATTCCTTGCGTTTTTATTTTAAAATTACGATATAAAAAATCTGCCCTTATATGAACACCTCTTGATAAAGCGTATCCTGAACCCATCATAAACATTGCGCCGTAAAAAAACCTACTCATGTCATAAGCCCAATAAGTCGGGGCTAAAAAAAACTTTCTTGCTATAACTTCATAAGCCATACACAAAAATAAAGGTACAGTAATCCAGCACACTGTCTTACCAATCAACAAACTAAACTTATCAATATTTATAATTGTTTTATAAACCCAATTTGCCATATCAGTTGGTTTATTGAAATACCCAACTTTTCTTTCTGCAATTAATTCATCCTTTAAATCATAATCTTGAATATTATCTGACATTTTTTTATTCTACAGGAATAAAAGAGCGGAAACTAGTCCGCTCTTTATTTATATTAAATTATTTTAGTGTTGCAGCGTGAGCCATACCTAATTTAGCATTAGACATTTGCGCACCACTCCAGAATGGAACAGCAATATCTGCAAAATCTTTCATAGAAGTATAAACTTCATTAAAAAATTCATTTTCTTCAGCATTTTTATTTAGAGTTGCTAAAGCTGCCGCCATGTATTCAGAAAAATAATCGGTTGGTGTATCATGTAGTATAACACCAGCTTCTTCTGTTAACATTCTAAGTGCTTTTCCATTTTCATAAATTCTATCAGATAAAGTTAACATCAATGATGCATCAGCTGCTACCTGTAATGAAGCTTTTTCATGATCGGTTAAACTATCATATAGAGTACCGTTCATATAAAAATCTGCATTTACAACAACTTGGTGTAAACCTTGAAGGTAATAGTGTTTTAATACTTTTTGAAAACCAAATACACTGTCAGGTTTTGGACAACACCATTCTGCTGCATCAATTGTACCAGCTTCAAGTGCAGGAAGGATATCGCCTCCGCCCATTGCTACTGATGCAATACCAATATCTTTATATGTTTGGCCTGGTATGCCTGGAGGAGTTCTAAAACGATATTTTCTGAAATCTTCCATGCTATTAATTGGTTCTTTAAACCAACCAAGAGCTTCTGGTCCAACAGGTTGAAGCATAAAACCTTTTATGTCTCTACCCATTTCATCCCAAAGCTGTTCGTATAATTCTTTTCCACCAGCAGCATTAAACCAAGATAAAAAAGCAAGATTATCAATGCCTACACCGCCACCTGCTACAGGTGAACCAAAAAGCATTGCCGCAGGATGTTCTCCTGACCAATAGTGAGTCCAAGCAAAACCACAATCGATTAAACCTTTATCAATAGCATCTAGTGTTTCTTTACCACCAACAACTGTACCTGCTGGCATTATTTCAAATTCCAAAGACCCACCAGTTAACAATGTTACTCTATCTGTGAACTCTTCTTTTAATAGTCTTGCTTCATCACTTTTAGCATTCAAAACAGTTTGACATTTAAGTGTTTTAGCTTTTGAAGATACAGTCATAAATCCTAAAACAACAACTGTGCCCAAAACTATATTTAGTATTTTTTTCATGTTTCCTCCCGAAATTAATGATGAAAAAGACCTAGCATATGCTAAGTCATTTACAACCTTGTTCTAAGATATTAATTTCTTTAATAGAGGATATTGTGATTGAGGATTTTGACTTTATAATTATTGGCGCAGGATCAGCTGGTTGTGTGTTAGCAAATAGATTAACTAAAAACCCAAATATTTCAGTATTATTAATAGAAGCAGGAGGAAAAGATAACTATCCTTGGATACATATTCCGGTTGGGTACTATAAAACTATGCACAACCCTAAGACTGATTGGTGTTTTAAAACCGAGCCAGACGACACAATTAATGGAAGATCAATTAATTATCCAAGAGGTAAAACTCTTGGAGGAAGTTCCTCTATTAATGGTCTACTTTATATCAGAGGTCAATCACAAGACTATGACATTTGGAGACAACAAGGAAATCAAGGATGGGGATGGGATGATGTCTTACCCTATTTTAAAAAATCTGAAGACCAAGAAAGGGGAAGTGATGACTTTCATGGGACTGGAGGTCCTCTATCAGTATCCAATATTAGAATAAAACTTGATATTTTAGATGAGTTTAGAAATGCTGCTGCTGAAATGGGTATTCCTAAAATTAATGATTTTAATAAAGGAGATAATTTTGGATGTGACTATTTTCAAGTTACAGAAAAAAATGGATTACGCTGTAGTACTGCCGTTGGATATCTTAATCCTATTAAGAAAAGATCGAATTTAAAAATTGAAGTTAATGCCCATTTAAAAAAAATAAATTTTGATGGTAAAAAAGCTACAGGGATTAGTTTTTGGAAAAATAATAAATTAAAAACTATCAAAGCAAATAAAGAAGTGATACTTTCTGCTGGATCAATTGGTTCTCCCCATATACTTCAAACTTCAGGAATAGGTGATCAAAAAAAATTGCAAGATTTAGGCATTCCTATTATTTATCATAATCCAAATGTTGGAAAAAATTTACAAGATCACTTAATGTTGCGACCAGTCTACAAAGTAAAAAATATTAAAACATTAAATAAAACTATTAATAGTTTTTTTGGAAAAATGATGATTGGTTTGGAATTTATTTTCTTACGAAAAGGGGTGATGACTATGGGTGCGAGTCAATTATGTGCTTTTGCAAAAAGTGATGAAAGTAGAGCAACACCAAATTTACAATTTCATGTCCAGCCAATTAGTACAGATAAATTAGGTGGTTCTAAACTTCATAACTTCAATGCCTTTACTCCAACTGTAGCAAATATTAGGCCTACAAGTCGAGGAGAAGTTTATATTACTTCAAAAGATTCGAGGGTATATCCAAAAATTAAGATGAACTATTTATCAACTATTGAAGATCGACAGGTGGCTGCTGCAAGTATTAAACTTGTTCGAAAAATTATTTTTGAAAGCAAAACATTTAGAAAATATCAACCTGAAGAATATAGACCTGGCATACAATTTCAAGACGATGAAGAAATTATCAAAGCAGCTAGTGATTATGCTCAAACTATTTTTCATCCAGTTGGAACTTGTAAAATGGGATGTGATGATACTGCAGTAGTGAGTGATACACTAAAAGTTCATGGAATTAACAATTTAAGAGTAGTTGATGCTTCAATTATGCCAAATATTACATCCGGAAATACTAATGCTCCTACAATTATGATTGCCGAAAAAGCAGCTGATATGATTATTGCTGAAAAATAAAATTATTTAACAATTGTATCTTTACCATCAATCCCAGCAACTTCTACAGGGGCTTTCATAGCATCCCTTCTAAATGGCTCACCTAATTCTTGATTTAAAATAACTTCTATAAAAGTTGTAATGCCATTCATTTGATCAACACAAGACTTTTTTATGGCTTCAGTTAATTCTGATTGGGTACGCACTTTTACTCCTTTAAAACCACAAGCTTCTGCTATTTTTGCATAACTCAGTTTAGGGTCTAGCTCTGTACCAACAAAATTATTTTGATACCATAAAATCGTATTTCTTTTTTCAGCTCCCCATTGATAATTTCTAAACACAACCATTGTAATATTTGGCCAATCATCTCTATTACAAGATGTCATTTCACTCATGCTGATTCCAAACGCTCCATCGCCAGCAAATCCAACCACTGGTGTATCAGGACATCCTATTTTAGCTCCTAAAACTGAAGGAAAGCCATATCCGCAGGGACCAAATAATCCTGGTGCAAGATACTTTCTTCCTTGTTCAAATGTTGGATACGCATTTCCAATTGCACAATTATTTCCAATATCACTTGAAATAATAGCATCTTCAGGAAGCCCTGCTTGTATAGCTCTCCATGCCATTCGTGGTGACATTCTGTCTGGCTCACGTTCTCGAGAATCTTTGTTCCAAGTAGTACCTGGATCATCCTCTTCGTGGTCTAAGCTAGTTAAAGTTTGTAACCAAGCTGATTTAGTTTGATGAATTAAATTTTTTCTTTCATCTCTCCCTTCATCACCTGCTGTCGATTCCAATTGAGATAATATTTGCTTAACTACTAATTTAGCATCGCCACAAATGCCAACTGCTACTTTTTTAGTTAAGCCAATCCTATCTGAATTAATATCAACCTGTATAATCTCTGCATTCTTTGGCCAATAATCAATGCCATATCCTGGAAGTGTAGAAAAAGGATTAAGTCGTGTGCCTAAAGCAAGTACAACATCTGCTTTTGAAATTATTTCCATTGCTGCTTTTGATCCATTGTATCCAAGTGGACCAACTGCTAAAGGATGTTTGCCTGGAAAACTGTCATTATGTTGGTAACCGCAAGCAACAGGTGCGTCTAGTTTTTCTGCTAATGCTTTACAATCCTCAATTGCATCAGCAAGCACAACCCCTGCTCCAGATAAAATTACAGGAAATTTTGCTTTAGATAATAGATCTGAAGCTTTTTTAATTGCCTCTACTCCTCCTGAAGGTCTTTCAAATTCAATAATTGTTGGTAATTCAATATCAATTACCTGAGTCCAAAAATCTCTTGGCACATTAATCTGTGCAGGCGCTGAGCCCCTAATTGATTTTAAAATTACTCTATTAAGAACTTCTGCCATACGGGATGGATCTCGTACCTCTTCCTGATAACACACCATATCTTTAAATAAATTCATTTGCTCAACTTCTTGAAATCCACCTTGTCCCATTGTTTTATTTGCAGCTTGAGGTGTTACAAGAAGCATGGGTGTATGATTCCAATATGCTGTTTTAATAGGTGTTACAAGGCCAGTTATTCCTGGCCCATTTTGTGCTATACACATTGCAATTTTTCCGGTTGAACGAGTATATCCATCCGCCATTATTCCGCCATTTGATTCGTGAGCTACATCCCAAAATGTAATTCCAGCTTTTGGAAATAAATCAGAGATTGGCATAAATGCAGACCCTATTATACCAAAAGAGTGTTGTATTCCGTGCATTTGCAATACTTTTATAAATGCTTCCTCAGTTGTCATTTTTGCCATATTTATTTCTCCAATTTAATAGTTAACTTAATATAAAATTATTTATAATTACAAAATTGAACTATAATAAATTTAAATCATAATCTAGATAATAAACTATAACTAATGATAAAAAAAAATAAAACTCCTGCTTTTATTCAAGAAAATATTGTTAATAATTTAAAAGGTCAGAAAATTATTAAATTTATTGCCAAAACATTACCTGGTCAACCAGGTGTGTATCAGATGGAAGATGAAGATGGAAAGATTTTATACATCGGTAAAGCAAAAAATCTTTCCAAAAGAGTCATAAATTACACATCCCTAAATAACCTCACTCGTCGATTACAAAGAATGGTAAGCTTGACTAGGAAGATGAATTTTTTTGTTACAAATACTGAAATTGAAGCATTATTATTAGAATGTAATTTAATCAAAAGGCATAAACCAAAATTTAATATAATTTTAAGGGATGATAAATCTTTTCCTTATATACTAATTAATAAAGAATTTTCTTTTCCCCGATTACAAAAATATAGAGGATTAAAAAAGTTTAAGGGAGATTATTTTGGGCCTTTTGTCTCTCCATCTGTTGCTGATTATACATTAATAGCTCTTCAAAAAGCATTTTTGTTAAGAAGTTGTCCGGAGGGAATATTTAAAAATCGTTCACGTCCTTGTTTGCTGTATGACATTAAGAGATGTAGTGCCCCATGTGTTGGTTTTATAGACGAAAAAAAATATCAAGAAAGCATAGAAGATTCAAAAAAATTTCTCAGTGGAAATACAAAAAAAATTGAAAAAAAATTAACTTCTAAAATGAAACTCGCAAGTAAAAATAGAATGTATGAAGAAGCTGCAAGATTGCGTGATAGAATAAAATCGATAAATCAAATTCAGAAATATCAATCAGTATATATAAAAGATATGCGCAATATAGATATTTTTGCTATAAAAATGTTAGATGGAAAAAGCTGCATTCATGGCAAATTTTATAGAAATGGTAGTAATTATGGCAACAAATCTTTTTTTCCTTCACATGAAGATACTGCTCAAGAAAATGAAATTCTTGAATCATTTTTATATCAATTTTACTCTAACAAGGATGCTCCACCTAAAATACTAATTAATCTCTCAAATCTTCTTTTTAAAGAAGTAGAAAAAATACTTAATATAAAAAATAATTATAAAGTAAAAATTCTTGAACCTAAATCAGGAGAGAAGCTGCAGCATATATTACTTGCAGAAAAAAATGCTTTAGAAAGTATTAAGTTAAAAAAATCAAGCCTGGAAACTCATCACTTAGCATTGGACAAACTCTCAAAACTCTTAAAAATTGATCAATTGTTAAATAGAATAGAGATTTATGACAATAGTCATACGTTTGGAAAAAATGCTATAGGGGTAATGATTGTTGCAAATAGAGATGGATTAAGTCCAAAATATTATAGAAAATATAATATTCGCTTTGATTCATCATCTAATAATTCTTCAAAAATTGATGATTATTATATGATGAAAGAAGTATTAACTAGAAGATTGAAAAAAATTAAATTTGACAAAGATTTTATTATTCCTGAATTAATCATAATTGATGGAGGAAAAGGTCAATTAAATATAGGCTTAGAAATATTAAAAAAATTTAATTTAGAAAAAATTAATTTAATAAGTATTGCTAAAGGAATAAATCGAAATAGTGGTAGAGAAATTATCCATACAATAAACAAGAATATTAATCTAAAACCCAATGATCCACTTTTACATTTTATTCAACGCTTACGAGATGAAGCTCATAGATTTGCTATTACTTCGCATCGAAAAAAAAGATCAAAGGATGCAATAAGATCCGTTTTCGATGATTTAAAGGGTATTGGCCCAAAAAGAAAAAAAATTTTAATGAAGCATTTTGGAAGTGTGGAAAAGATAAAAACAGCTACATTGCAAGAATTGAGCAAAATTAATAAAATTCCTATGAAAAAAATAGAAGAAATATATGAATTTTTTAATAGCTAATAATAAATACTTAATTTAAAAAAAATTATGAAATATAATATTTCTAATTTTTTAACACTCGCAAGAATAATAGTAATCCCAATAATTGTTATTTGCATATATATGAAAGAACCTTTTTATGGTTGGATAGCTTTCATTCTTTTTTGTGTAGCTAGTATAACTGATTATTTTGATGGGTATTTAGCGAGAATTAGAAATGAAATAACAAATTTTGGAACTTTTCTTGATCCAATTGCAGATAAATTACTTGTTTCAGCGGTAATATTAATACTGACATCTAAAGAAGTGATAGCAGATTGGGACACAATACCTGCACTAATAATATTGCTTAGGGAAATAGCAGTATCTGGCTTAAGAGAATATTTAGCAGGAATAAAAGTTAGTGTGCCAGCCTCAAGAATTGCAAAAATTAAAACAGGCATTCAGCTCATTGCCCTTGCTTTATTAATATTAAGTGAAAGTGGTATTACAATTTTACCCATAATCTTAATAGGTAAAATCTCACTATGGATTGCGGCATTATTAACTTTATATACTGGATATGATTACCTAAAATCAGGATTAAGACATTTTTAAATGCTAATTAAATATTTTGCTTGGATAAAAAATATCACATCTTGTGATCAAGAAAATTTAGACTCTAAAAAACTAAAAACAATTGATGATCTAAAAATTCATTTAAATACAAAATATCCAGATCTTAAAAAACATATTGATAAAGATACATTACGATTCGCAATCAATCAGGAATATTTATCTGAAAATAAAAAAATATATAAAAATGATGAAATTGCTATATTCCCTCCAGTTAGTGGTGGTTGATGATAAAAATTCAAAAAGAAGATTTTAATATAGAAGTAGAAATAGAACTAATAAAATCTTCGCTACCTTCTGTTGGTGCAGTAACTTCATTTATTGGTTATGTAAGAGACTTTAATAACAACAAAAATGTTAATTCAATTAATTTAGAAGTTTATGAAAAAATGGTCCATAAAGAATTGACCAAAATTACTGTTAAAGCAAAGCAAAAATGGGAATTAATTGATTGTTTAATTATTCATCGTCATGGTTATTTAGAAGTTAATGAAAAAATAGTTTTGGTAGCTTGTTTTGCAAAACATCGACAAGAAAGTTTCAATGCATGTAATTATATTATGAATTATTTAAAAAAATACGCCCCTTTTTGGAAAAAAGAAAATTATACTAATAATAGTGAATGGTTAGAAAATACTAATTAGATCTATTAACCAAATCACTAAAGTCACGCATAAATTTAAATGTAGTAGTATGGTCACCAATTGTAAAATTTAAATCATCAATTGATCTAATAGGAGTAATTTCGGCAGCAGTTCCAGTTAAAAAAGCTTCATCATATTTTTTCATTTCATCAGGCATAATGTGACGCTCTGTAATTTTGAAACCTTGATTTGTTGCCATTTCAATTACTGTTTGACGTGTAATACCATTAAGAAAACAATCAGGTATTGGTGTGTGAATATCATTATCTTTTATAAAAAAAATATTTGCACCTGTCCCTTCAGCTACATATCCTCTATAATCTAACATAAGTGCATCGTGAAAACCTTTAGATTCGGCAAATTCTTTTGACATTGTACAAATAATATACGGTCCTGAAGCTTTTGCTTCATATGGCGCTGTATTTGGGGCAGGCCTTTTCCAAGGTGATGTGATTAATCTTAACCCTGCCTTTCTATCTTCGATTTTAAAATAAGAAGCCCAATCATCCCAAACTGCTATGGCAACATTAATATCAGAATTAGTTGTTGAAAGACCCATAATCTTACCCCCTCTCCAAGCAAGTGGTCTTACATAACAATCTGTATAATTCATTTTTTTTATTAAGCTATCTTTTGCTTCATTTATCTGCTCTTCCGAAAATGGAATTTTTATGCCTATAATTTTTGCTGATTTAAAAAATCTTTTTGTATGTTCTTTAGATTTAAATATTTTACCTCTATAAGCTCTCTCTCCTTCAAATACCGCACTAGCATAATGAAGTCCTTGGGAAATGATATGTGATTTTGCATTTTTCCATTCAATGAAATTACCATTCATCCATATCCAACCATCTCTATTTTCAAACGATTTAGTCATTTTTTCTAGTTCTAAATTTTTTCAATGACAATTGACTATCAGTGATGCATAATTAAGTCAATATGGCTGACCTAAATAATTTACTGACACCTCTTTACTTGAATGAAAAAGAAATTCGAAAAATTATAGAACTTCTTTTCTTTTCATATAGGGATTTCACTGCAGGACCTGATAAAATACTTGAAAAACTTAGTTTTGGTAGGGCGCATCATAGAGTTATTTATTTTGTTGGAAAACAAAAAAAAATTACAATTAAGGAGCTTTTAACCATACTTCAAATTACCAAACAAAGTTTATCACGGGTTCTGAATCAATTAATAAAAGAAAAATACATATTGGTATCATCAGGAAATGATAAAAGAACAAAAAATTTGGCCTTAACAAAAAAGGGTATGGAACTAGAAAACCAACTATCTACTATTCAAATTAACAAAATTCGAAACATTATAAAAAATTTTAAAGAACCTGATATAAATGGTTTTAAAAAAATTCTTTATGAAATGATTGAAGATGTGAACAAAAATAAATTTGACGAAATTAATAATTAAAAATGAAAAAAAACATACTCATTGTTGATGATGATCAAAGATTAAGAGAATTGTTAAAAGATTATCTTAGTGAAAAAAAACTTGAAATTTATGTTTGTGATGATTTTAGTAGTGCAAAAGAAATAATCACCTTTCTATATTTTGATTTAATAATATTAGACAGAATGATGCCTTCAGGAGATGGTATTGATTTAATCTCATATATAAAAAATCAATCAAACACTCCTGTTATTATGTTAACAGCAATGGGTGAGGATATAAATAAAATTGATGGACTAAAAACTGGAGCTGATGACTATGTTGCCAAACCATTTGAGCCAGAAGAACTATATTTAAGAATAAATAAATTATTAAACATCTATGATACCATTAATAAACAACAAATTATTATAAGTTTTGGTGATTATACTTTTAATACAACAACATTAAATCTAAAAAAAAATGAAGATATGATTTATTTAACAGAAGGTGAAAATGACCTTATGTTAAAATTAATAAGCAAAAGAAATAATATTGTCTTGAGAGAAGAATTAGCTGATAGCGAATATGATGAAACAGAACTTAGAAAGATTGATGTAAGAATCACTAGATTAAGACAAAAAATTGAAATTAATCCCAAACAACCTCAGTATATAAAAACTATAAGAGGCAAGGGTTATAAAATTATTTGTAATAAATTATGATTTTTAAAAAACTTATACCTTCTTCTTTATTAGGAAGATCTATTATAATAATTTTTGTGCCTATAATAATTTTAGTTACTGTAACATCAATTATCTTTTATCAAACATCTTGGAATATAATTTCAAAAAGATTAACACAATCAGTTGTCGCAGATATAAGTGTAATAGTAAAATTGATAAATCAGGATCTTAAATATGAAGCAATTAGAATTGCTAAAGAAGATTTCAAAATGGATATCAAAATAAAATCTAACACTGATTTAATTCCTCTATCAGTACAAAAAGAAAGAGGTATATTGGCTAAAAGATTAAAACAATCCTTAGAGGATTTAAAGATTCCTTTTTATTATGACTTAAGTAATATTGATAAAGGGGTAATAATTACAATTCAACCAAACAATGATTTACTAATTATAAATGTTAACAAAGATAGATTATATAGTGAAAGTGCTTTTGTATTCTTATTATGGATGATTTTTGCTTCATTAATTCTATTATTTTTTTCTTATTTCTTTATGAGCAAACAAATTCGCCCTTTAAAAAGATTAGCCATAATTGCTGAAACTTTTGGAAGAGGTCTTGATGCTCCAGAGTTAAAAAGTTCAGGAGCTAGTGAAATTAAACAAACAACAAATGCATTTAATCGAATGAGAACAAGAATTAGACGTTTTTTAAAACAAAGAACAGATATGTTGGCTGGTGTTAGTCATGATTTAAGAACCCCTTTAACAAGAATGAAATTACAATTATCTCTTTTAAAGGATGAAAAAGCAAAAAATGAACTAGAACTTGATATTAAAGAAATGACAGCTATGCTAGATAGTTATGTTAGTTTTGTTAAATCAGAAACACCAGAGCCAATAGAACAAATTTCAATAAATAATATTTTAAAAGAAAATATAAAAAATATTGATGATCTCAAATGCAATATTTCATTTGAAGAAATCAATATTGTTGAAACATCAGGTAGACCTATACAATTAAAAAGAGCTTTTCAAAATATTTTAGACAACTCTATACGTTATGCAGATACAATCAATATAGAAATATCAATTAATAATCAAGGTTGCTTAGTTATAATAGAAGATAATGGTCCTGGCATACCAGATAAAAATTTTGAAGATGTTTTCAAACCATTTTTTACTCTTGATCCTTCAAGAAACAAATTAAAAGGTGAAAGTGGCTTAGGACTATCAATAGCGAGAGATATAATAAGATCTCATGGTGGGGAAATCAAATTAGAGAAAGCAAAAATTGGTGGTTTAAAATCCTCAATCTTACTTCCAATTTAGTATTTTAGTAAAGTTTTCCACCATTGCTAACTCTAAAATCAGGAGAAATTAATATTGGTTCTTTTGCTTCATCAGGGAAACCTAATACTAAGACTTCTGAAATTAAATTTCCAATTTGTTTGGGTTCAAAATTGATTACAGCTGCAACTTGTTTATTTATTAACTCAGTTGATTTGTAATTCATTTTTAATTGAGCCGATGATTTTTTTATTCCTATATCTTTACCAAAATCTATATTTAAAATTATTGAAGGTTTTTTTAAGTTGTTATTTTCTTCAGCTTTAATAATTGTACCAACTCGAATATCTATTTTTTGAAAATCTTCAAATCCAATATATTTTTTCATATAATACCATTTATAATTTTGTTGCCATGAGCTAAATATTTATCTAAAGCAGTCATTGTTTTTTCTAAAGACTTTGTTTCGTCTTTGATCCAAACCAAAAATGTTGCAATATATATTATAAATAATCCTTTAATTATCATTCTACCTTTTAAGCCATTTGAATTTATCTTAGCAATATCTGCACTTAAAAGCATACTTTCCAGAAAGGAAGGGATAAAAATTAAAGACTTTTGCGGATTAAATTTAAAAGAATCATAAAGTTTTATAAATGATTTTCTATATTTTTGAAGAATATCAAATCTTAACATTATAACCTCAAATAGCATGTCTTTTTGTGTAGAATTATCTAAAGATTTAGTTTCAATTTTGAGTAAATGATCCACATACCTATTAATATTTCTTAATAAATCATTCTTATTATTTATTGCTTTAGGTAAATTTTTATAACCTTTTAATACCTCATTTACTGAAATAAAATTCCAAGATTTTTTAGATAATAAATTAAGTGTTTTTTCTGCAAGTTTAATTTGTTTTTTATTCATTTATGGTTTTTACCCAAAAAACTAGCTCTATTATATGCAGCTTTTATAGATTGAGAAAATATGCTATATATCTTATTTTTTTTCATTACCTTTATTCCAGCTTCAGTAGTTCCACCTTTTATAGCAATTAAATTTGCTAATTCTTTTGATGATTTATTTGATTTTAATTTCAAAAATATTGATCCTAAAATTGTTTCTAAAACTAAAATATTTGCTACCTTTTTTGAAAAACCAACATTAATAGCTGCTTTTTCAAGGGCATCCAGAATAGTAAAAACATAACCTGGTCCACTACCAGAAACAGCTGTTGCCATATCTAATTGGTTTTCATTAGAAAGCCATAAAGTCTTTCCAACTTTTGAAAAAAGATTTGTTGTTTTTATTTTATTTTTTTTACTTACATATTTATTACCTACCAAACAACTCATTCCTTTTTCAATTAAGGATGGCATGTTTGGCATTACTCTAATAACTTGATAAGCATAAACAAGATTTTTTTTAAAAAAATCTATTTTTTTACCTGCGACAATACTAACAATAACTGCATTTTTCTTTAACTTAAAAGATTTATACTCTTTCAAAACAGATTTAATAACTTGTGGTGTTACAGCAATAACCATTAAATCATAATCAGATGTATTTTTTAAATCTTGAATTGATTTTTTTACTGTTACTTTTTTGGATCTAAATTTTTTTTCTATTAATTTATAGTTAAAAGGGTCAACAACTGTAAATTTATATAGTTTTAATTTTTGCCATGCAGTAAGAAGAGCAGAGCCCATATGACCACATCCTATTATCAATACCTTGTTCATTTAAATTTAATTATACTTTTTTATTATATTAAAAATAGTTTTTTTAAGCTCTACCAATAATATCAAAATTAGATAACTTAAAGGCAGCCAAAGGGGCAATCTCATCAAATAATACTTGCTGAAAAGATGGATAGTATTTTTCGCACTCATAAATACTAATGTCGACTAAATCTTCTAATTTTTTATGCAGAAAATCATTATCCGATGATGATAAAACTGTATGACGATATGCTGGAATGCCATTTTTTCGAGTTATATCAAAATGGCCAATCCAAAGATTTTCATTAATTAAACCTAATAATTCATATGCTTTCGTTATCTTATTCTGAGGAAACTTTATATCAAATGTAACAGTAAAACTCATTGCTCTTATATTTTCAGACCAGTTGAAATAAAGTCGATAAAGACACCACTGTGAAGCAATTTCTGCCACAAGTTCATGGTCATCTGCTCTACTAAAATTCCACTTTTTCTGATAAATTACATCTTCAACTACATCTATTGGATTAATTGGAATGCTTTCAATTTCCATACTTTATCTAGTACCTTTAAATTTTTTAATACTATATATAGTTTTACTAAATTGATTTAGAGTTTTGCAAGAAAATTAATAATAATTGGCTAAAAACTGTTAATAATTTATCGTTTTTTCTTCTTTTTTTTTGCTAATTTTTTCTTTTTAGAAGTCTTTTTTTTGGCGGTTTTTTTTGTTTTTTGGTTTTCAATAAGCAGTTTTTGAACCATTTTTTTCAATACGTCAAACTCATCCCTTCTAACAAGTTTCATTTTATTAATCATTTTATCAACACGTAATGAAACTATGGTATCAATTTCCTTTTTTAAACCTGAAAAAGTACTCATAGTATCAAGAGCTATTTTTGATAAATCAGATAAAATTTTATTTTTGTTAACCATGCGATATTTAGTTTAATTAGATATAATGATTTTTACACAACCTTCAATAGATCCCATTATTCTCTCATTAGGAATTCTGGATATCCGTTGGTACAGTCTATCTTATATTCTCGCTTTTGTCATTGGTTCATTTTTGATTAAAATATTTAACAGAAATTTTTTAAACTTATTAAGTAACAAACAAATAGATAATTTTTTTGTTTGGGCAATTATTGGAGTAATAATAGGAGGAAGATTTGGATACGTGATTTTTTATCAAACTAATCTGATTTTAGCTGATCCACTATATATTTTTAAAATTTGGACAGGAGGCATGTCTTTTCATGGCGGACTAATAGGAATGATAGGTGCTATTTATTTTTTTTCTAAAATAAACAATGTAAAATTTTTATATTTATCTGATCTAGTATCTCTTGTGGCTCCTATTGGTTTATTTTTTGGAAGAATAGCAAATTTTATTAATACTGAATTGTACGGAAGAATTACCGAGTTTCCAATAGCAATGATATATCCCAGTATAGACAATTTACCTAGACATCCATCTCAATTATATGAAGCTTTTTTTGAAGGAATAATTCTTTTCATTATTTTGTTAATCTATTTTTATAATAATAATAAAAAAGTTATAGGAAAAATAAGTGGTTTATTTTTATTAATTTATTCAATTTTTAGATTCTCTATAGAAAACTTGAGAGAGCCAGATTCGCACCTTGGATTATATTTTGAAATTTTTTCAATGGGCCAATTGTTATGCATTCCGTTATTTGTATTTGGAACATTACTTTTAATAAAAAAATGAATGTTAAAGATAGAATAGTTAATAAATTATTTAAAAAAAATAAATATCTCAGAGTAGACAAGTTTATCAATGAATGTTTGCATGAAAAAAATTCTTATTATAAAATCAATAATCCCATAGGTAAAAATCATGATTTTATAACTGCTCCAGAAATTTCTCAAATGTTTGGTGAAATAATTGGTTTATATATTATTGATTATTGGATAAAAAAAATCAAATCACATTTTAACTTAATAGAACTTGGTCCAGGCAATGGAACTCTGTTAAAAGATATTATAAGGGTATCAAAAATTAATCCCAATTTTTTAAATTATTCAAATATAACTTTAATTGACAAAAATTATAATTTAATAAAAATTCAAAAAGAAGCTTTAAATTCATTAAAAATTAATAAAATAAAATGGGCAAAAGAATTTTCCTTGTCATCAACCTTGCCTTCAATAATTTACTCTAATGAATTTTTTGATTGTTTTTCTATAAGACAATTTTACAAAAAAAAACACTGGCTAGAAAAATATGTAAGCTACCATTCTTCAGAAAATCGATTTAGTTTTATTGATAAAAAAATTATAAATATTAAATTGTTAAAAAAACTAGAAAAATTTGAAAGAAATGGTGTAGCAGAAATATCCAAAGAAAGAGGAGAGGTTTTCAATAAACTTTGCAAACATATCAGTAACAATAAAGGAATCATTATTACTATTGATTATGGATATGATCAATCTTTAAATAATTTTAGTTTACAAAGTATTTTTAAACATAAAAAAACTCATCTTTTCGATAATATTGGCAAACAAGATATTACTTCTCTAGTAAACTTTGATGAATTAAAAGGTATTGCAAAATTAAATAATTTAAAAATTGATATTTATTGCTCACAAAAAGATTTTTTAATAAGCAATGGTATAAATGATAGAAAAAAAATTTTAAAAAAAAATTCACCTTTACAAAAACAAAAAAAAATTGAAGAAGAATATAAGAGGCTAATAGGTGAAAAACAAATGGGTAATTTTAAAGTTTTAGTAGTATCTACTAAATGAAAAATAAACACTTAATTATCAAATCTCTTAGAACTCCGTATTTAAAATATGGTTTTTTTACAAGAAAGGGCGGAAGTTCCAAAAAAAAATTTTCATCATTAAATTGTAGCTTATCAAGTACTGATAATAAGAAAAATGTAAAAAAAAATATCAAAATAGCTCAAAAGGAAATAGGGCTATTAAATAAAAAAATAAAACTACTTAACCAAATACATTCAAACAAAATAATAGAAGTAAATTTAAACAATTTAAATAAAAAACATGTGGCTGATGGCATGATAACAAAAGTTACTGATGTAGCTTTAGCAGTACTGACTGCTGATTGTGCGCCTATATTCATATTCGATAAAAATAAAAAAATTATATGCTGCTTGCATGCGGGTTGGAAGGGAACTCTAAATAATATTGTAAAAGAAGGTATTAAAATTTTTAAAAAAAACAAAATTAAAATTAAAGATATAGTAGCTATAATTGGACCATGTTTGTCTAAAAAAAATTATGAGGTAGATTTAGATTTCAAAGAAAAATTTATAATAAAAAATTGTAAATATAATAAATATTTTACCGCTAAAAATAGAAAAAAGGACCTATTTGATTTAAGAGGTATGATTAACTATCAATTTATAGAGCTAGGAGTTAACAATTTGCATAATATAAAAAAAGATACCTATTCTAATGATTCTAAATTTTATAGCCACCGCAGATCAACTATTAACAAAGAATATAATACAGGCAGGATGATTAATATCATAGGTTTTAAATAATATCTTAGTACTTGAACTATTATAATTCTTATATATTGAATAATTTAATTTAATGAAAATTATTGCCTGTAATAGTAATAAAGTTCTAGCTGAATCAATTTCATCACACATTGGTGTACCATTAGCAAATGCTTCAATTCGTAAATTTGCTGATCATGAAATATTTGTAGAAATAAATGAGAATATAAGAGGTGAGGATGTTTTTATTATCCAATCAACATCAAATCCAGCTAATGATCATTTACTAGAATTATTGATTTGTATTGATGCAGCAAAAAGAGGATCTGCAAAAAGGATTACTGCTGTAATGCCATACTATGGATATGCAAGACAAGATAGAAAAACTGGACCACGAACACCAATTACTGCAAAGCTAGTTGCTAACCTTATCACTTCTTCAGGCGCAGATAGAGTTTTAACCATGGATTTACACGCTGGTCAAATACAAGGTTTTTTTGATATCCCTCTTGATAATATTTTTTCTGCACCTCCTATTATCAAAGATATGAAAGAAAAATTTAATAACAATCAAAATTTAGTTATTGCATCCCCTGATGTTGGTGGTGTTGTTAGAGCGAGAGCTTTTGCAAAAAGATTAAATGCTGGCTTAGCTATTGCTGATAAAAGAAGAGAGAAAGCAGGAGAATCTGATGTGATGAATATAATTGGAGATGTAAAAGGAACTACGTGTATATTGCTTGATGATATAGTAGATTCTGCAGGTACTTTATGCAATGCAGCAACTGCTCTTAAAAAAGAGGGGGCTAAAGAAATATACTCATATATTGCTCATGGAGTATTATCTGGAAAAGCCTTAGAAAGAATACAAAATTCAGAAATTGAAGAACTAGTTCTTACAGATAGTATTGAAGCTTCAGATCAAGTAAAAAACATAAAAAATATTAGACATATTAGTATTGCTCCTTTAATGGGGGAGGCCATTAAGAGAATTAGCAGTGATTCCTCTGTTTCTGCTCTTTTTGATTAATATTTAGTATGAGCACCTTTAAAGTAATTGAAAGAACAAAGGATATTGGTTCAACCAAATCTCTTATTAGTAAAGGATTAATTCCTGGCATAGTTTATGGCAAAGGATCTGATCCTGTAAAAATAGCTTTTGAAAATAAAATATTACAAAAAATAATGCATTCTGGATCATTTTATTCAAAAATTCTTGATATAGAAATTAATGGTAAAATTGAAAAAATATTACCAAAACAATTACAATATCATCCAGTAACAGACAGATTAATGCACTTTGATTTTCTTAGAGTGCAAGAAGATACAAAAGTAACTGTTGAAATTCCTGTTGAATTTTTAAATCAAGAAATTTGTCCAGGACTCAAAAAGGGCGGAGTTTTAAATCTGGTAAGACGTTTAGTTGAGTTGAGTTGTAATGCGAACAACATACCTGATAAACTTGAATTCGATCTAAAGGAATCTGAAATTGGAGATGCTGTAAAAATTAGTAATATAAATTTACCCGAAGGTGTGAAACCTACAATTACTGATAGAGACTTTGTAATAGCAACTGTTGTACCTCCAACGGTTGAAGTTGAAGAAACAAAACCAGAAGAAGAAGGTGAGGAAGAAGATTCTGCAGAAAAGGCAGAAGAGAAATCAGCAGATAGTAAAGAAGAGAAATCAGCAGATAGTAAAGAAGAGAAATCAGCAGATAGTAAAGTAGAGAAAAAAGAAGATTCTAAACCAGAATCAAAATAATTTAACCTATAAATATATATATGTTTTTATTATGTGGATTGGGTAATCCAGAAGATAAATATGTCAATACAAGGCATAATGTAGGATTTAAATTTATTGATAAACTAATTGAAAAACTAAATTTTGAAACTTTAAAAAAAGATAAGAAAAAACAAATATTTAAGGGACATATTGGAAAACATAATTGTTTGTTAATTAAACCATTAACTTATATGAATTTATCTGGGTTAGCTGTTCAAGAAGTTTTAAATTTTTACAAAATAAAAAAAAGTAATTTGTTTGTTATTCATGACGATTTAGATTTAGAAATAGCTAAAGTTAAAATCAAATTAGGTGGTGGCGATGGAGGTCACAATGGAATTTCAAGTATAGATGAAACAATAGGAAAAAATTATAATAGAATAAGATTTGGTATAAATCACCCTGGATCAAAAGATTTGGTCTCAAAATATGTACTTAGTAAATTTTCAAAAAAAGAGATGGATGTTATTGAAAGTAAATTAGATAAAATAACAGAATTTATTGAGCTAATTTTTGAAGATACTAGCTTGTTTTTAACACGAATCGCTGCAGATAAAAAAAATGGGATTTAAATGTGGTATAATTGGTTTACCAAATGTTGGTAAATCAACATTATTTAATGCTCTTACCGAATCTAGCAAAGCAGAAGCGGCGAATTATCCTTTTGCAACAATTGAACCAAATGTTGGAAGAGTGGCCGTACCAGATTCTCGCTTAGAAACATTAGGTAAAATTAGTAAAAGTGAAAAAATTATTCCTTCATATATGGATTTTGTTGATATTGCAGGACTTGTAAAAGGCGCTTCCAAAGGTGAAGGCTTAGGCAATAAATTTTTAGGACATATTCGTGAAGTCGATGCTATCGCTCATGTAGTGAGATGCTTCAAAGATGAAAATGTTACTCATGTTTCAAATGAAATTGAACCAATCAAAGATATAGAAATAATAAAAACTGAATTACAACTGGCAGATATAGAAACTCTTCAAAATAAAAAAAATTCTCTTCAAAAAAAAGCTAAGCAAGGAGATAAGAAAATTAAATCACAAATAGATGTAATAGATAAAGTTATAAATAATTTAGACAACATATATATATTAAATTTCAATGATTTTGATGAGAGTGGGATTGAATTAATCAACTCAATAAATCTTATTACTTTAAAACCAATGATGTATATATGCAATGTTGATGAAAATGCAGTACAATCAGGAAATACTTATTCCAATATTGTTTCTGAATTTGCAAAAAAAGATGGATGCAGAACAGTTTTGGTTTCAGCTTCAATAGAAGCTCAAGTCGCAGTTTTAGATGATGAAAATGAAAAAAGAGAATTAATTTCAGAGTTAGCTTTAAAAGAATCTACATTAAATAAATTAATTGAATCAGGTTACAGTCTATTAAATCTAATAAATTATTTTACAAGTGGTCCAAAAGAAACACGCTCATGGACAATTGAAAAAGAAACTTTAGCTCCAAAAGCTGCGGGAAAAATTCATTCTGATTTTCAAAAAGGATTTATACGTGCAGAAACGATCTCTTATGATGATTTTGTAAAATTTAAAGGAGAGGTCTTATGTCGAGAAGCTGGTAAGCTTAGACAAGAAGGGAAAGATTATATTGTGCAAGATGGTGATGTAATGCATTTTCTTTTTAATAATTAATGCACCCGTCTCCACAATCTATTTTTTGCTAAATAAACAACAGTACCGAGAACAAGAAAGAAAAGAATAGCTTTAATGCCAAGATTTTTTCTTACTTCTAATTCTGGTTCAGCTGACCATTTTAGAAAAGCAACAACATCTTTTGCAATTTGTTTTTCATTGTTATCTGTTCCATCATCATAATCAACACTTTCATCATATATTGGTTGAGGCATAGCTATTTGGTTACCATCCATCCATTTATTATAATACATACCATCACCTACCTCGATATTCTCTGGTGGTTCTTCATAGCCTATTAGTAAGTTATAAATATAATCTTCTCCATGTTTTCTGGCTTTTGTAATGACACTTAAATCTGGTGGATAAGCTCCATTATTACTTGCCCTAGCTTCGTTTTCATTTGCATAACTAGAAACAAATCTATCAGCTGGCCTTGCCGATCTTTCAAACATTTCACCTTCATCATTAGGGCCATCTAAAACAGTATATTCTGAAGCAATAGCTTTCACTTCTGCTTCTGAAAATCCAATATCCATAAGATCACGATAATAAAGCAATTTCATTGAGTGGCATCCTTCACATACTTCTCTATAAACTTTATATCCTCTTTGTAATGCTGCTTTATCAAAGGTTCCAGTTATTCCTTTAAAAGACCATTCGTGTTTTGGCATATTTTTGTTACTAGATTCCGCAGCTAACAATGAACCTGAAATTAAAAATGTTACTAAAAAAAATAAAATCTTCATAAATCAATTAGTCTCTTTTTCTGCAGAATGAGCTAAATTGTTAATATTTTCACTTAAATAAACATCACTGATACTTGCTGGAAGAGTTTGTGGGCTCTCAATTCTGTTAATAAATGGAGTAATAACAAGGAAGAAAGCAAAATAATAAATCAGTCCAACTCTTGCAATTAGTAAATAAGTTCCTTCAGCAGGAAGCATTCCAACATAACCAAGTACAAAAAAATTAATAAAAAAAAGCATCATAAACCACTTGTAAATTGGTCTAAAATTACAACTTCTAACCTTTGATCTATCTAACCATGGCAGAACAAATAATATCGCTATTGCTCCAAACATCAACAACACCCCTCCAAGCTTATCTGGTACAGCTCTTAAAATTGCGTAGAATGGCGCTAAATACCAATTTGGCACAATGTGTGCTGGTGTTACTAATGGATCGGCTGGGATATAATTATCAACTTCAGCCATCAAATTCGGTCCGAAAAAAATTACTGCAGATATCAAAACACCAAAAACACAAGTTGCTATAGTATCCTTAATTAACATATACGGAAAAAATCTGACAGTATCGTTTTTTGATTTAATATCTATTCCTGCTGGATTATTCGAACCATGGACATGCACTGCGGCAACATGCAAACCTACTACTCCCAAAATAACAAAAGGTAAAACATAATGTAGTGCAAAAAATCTATTCAATGTAGCATTACCAACATTATAATCACCAAGTAACCAAGTTTTTATACCTTCGCCAATGATTGGTATTGCGCTAAATAAATTTGTAATAACAGTTGCTCCCCAATAAGACATCTGCCCCCAAGGAAGAACGTATCCCATAAAAGATGTTACCATCATTAATAGATATATAAATACTCCTAAAATCCAATTTAACTCTCTTGGATACTTATAAGAGCCGTAATACATAGCTCTTAGTATGTGTATATAAACAATAATGAAAAAAAATGCTGCCCCATTGGAATGAATATAACGAAGTAACCAACCATAGTTAACATCTCTCATAATTCTCTCAACACTATCAAATGCCATATCAGTATGAGGTGTATAATTCATTGCAAGAAAAATACCGCTAACTATCATAACTACTAAGGTAATTGTAGCTAGTGCGCCAAAACTCCAAAAGTAATTACAATTTTTTGGCATCGGATAATCACCGTATTCTTTTTGAAAATAAGAAATAATCGGAAGACGAAATTCAATCCAATTTAAAAAAGAATTTTTATATTTTTTTGGTTCTGATGAATTGCTCATCTTTATCCAATCTTAATAGTTGTATCGTTTAAAAAAGTATAAGGAGGTACTGGAAGATTTTTTGGAGCCGGACCTTTTCTTATCCTACCAGAGGTATCATAATGAGATCCATGACATGGACAATACCAACCATTATATTCTCCTTTTGAATCAGTTAACTTTTGACCAAGTGGGACACAACCCAGATGAGTACAAACACCTACAAGTATTAACCACTCTTCTTTTTTTACTCTTTCTAAATCTTTTTCAGGATCTTTTAATTCTTCTAAGTTAACTAATTTTGCTTCTGCTATTTCTTCTTTTGTCCTTTTACGAATAAATACTGGTTTTCCTCTCCATTTTACTGTTATGCTCTGACCTTCTTCAATATCACTTACATCAACTTCAGTTGTACCTAAAGCCAAGGTATCTTCTGCAGGATTCATGCTACTTATAAAAGGCCACATAAATGCTGCTGTACCTACAGCACCAATAGTTATAGAGCTTAGTTGTAAAAAATCTCTTCTTTTTTTATTTGGTTGGTCATCCATAAATTTGATGTTTTCTTATAACGTAAAATTGAAAAAAAATACCTATTTATATTGTGCCAGCGTGACGCAAGCTGGAAAAATGATATAGACCATCTATAGATGAGAATAGCTCTTTTTGAACCAGACATCCCACAAAATACAGGCAACATTTTCCGTCTGGGTGCATGTATGGGTGTTGCAGTAGATATTATTGAGCCGACAGGCTTTGTTTTTGATGATAAAAAATTTAGAAGGAGTGCTATGGATTATATCGATCACCTTATATATAAAAGACATGATGATTGGCAGCATTTTTATGAGTGGGTGAAAGAGAAGAAGTTTCGATTAATTTTAATGACTACTAAAAGTAAGGAAAGTCTGTACAAATTCAAATTTCATCCTTCTGATATTTTATTATTTGGAAGAGAAAGTGCTGGTGTTCCAGATAATATTCATAAGATAGTTGATCATCGTTTAACAATTCCTATGCAAGACGGTGTTAGATCAATCAATCTCAGTAGTTCAGTTGCTTTAGTATTGGGTGAAGGGCTTCGACAAACAAATCAATTATGAAATATATAATTATTTTTTTAATTTATTATATTATCAATTTTATTAAGACACTTATTA
This sequence comes from Alphaproteobacteria bacterium MarineAlpha5_Bin5, assembly GCA_002938205.1. Lineage (GTDB taxonomy): Bacteria > Pseudomonadota > Alphaproteobacteria > HIMB59 > CACPNW01. Next base: position 72,772 of record PTKZ01000001.1, on the reverse strand, counting down.
AGACCTAGTTCGTAATTAGTTTTTATAAAATGTTCTTTTACAATTTCTATCCACTTAAATTTTAGTTGTGTTTGATGGGATTGGTAAAAGCAATTTAAGGGATAAGGCATATTAAACATTTTTAAAATTTCCTGTCTAATAATTTCATTTGATAAATAATTAAATGAATGAAGAGTATGCTCATTAAGAATTTTTTCATATTCATTTAAAATATTTAATTCATCAAAAAGTCCTAAGAATCTAAAATACCTATAAATACGCAAATAATCTTCTTGCAGACTTTCTTCAATATTTCCTATGAAACTTATTCTTTTTTCCTCTATATCTTGTTGTCCATTATAATAATCTTCAATATCTCCTTCTGCAGATAAATATAGAGCGTTCATAGTAAAATCCCTACGTAAAGAATCTTTTTTCCAATTATTTGTGTAAATTATATTTGTATGACGACCAACTTGATTAATATCTTCACGCAAAGAGGTAATTTGAATTTTTTCATCCTCTATATAAACAATAATTGATCCATATTGATAAGCATAATCCTCAAATTCAATCTCATGTTTATTTAAAACTGCAATTATTTCATTTGGCTCACATCTTGCCGCTATATCTAAATCTTTTGTTTCTCTTGATAAGATTGCATCCCTTACACATCCTCCAACTAACTTTATCTCTTTTTGGTCTCTTTCAAAAATATCAAATAAAAATTTGATTGAAGATTTATTTAAAAGTTTATTTATTGAATAACTAAACATTTTTTATTAAATAATTTTTAAGCTATATAGTTGTATTAATATATGACCTTTCTTAATGAAAATCCTAAATTAATTTTTGATAATATAAAAGAATTGTTAGTTTTAGGTGTAAAAGATAGAAGTCATCCATTTCATACTCCTATTTTTACAAGCAACAATATAGAAAATATTCCAAATTCAAGAATAGTAGTACTTCGAAATTTTGATGATATAAATTTAATAATTAATTTTCATACTGATTTTCGTTCACCTAAAATTAAAGAAATTCAATATAATAATAATACTTGTTTTGTTTTTTATGATCCAAAGTTAAAAATACAATTAAAAATTCAAACAATTACAAAAATAAATAATCAAAATGAAGTTACAAAAAAAATTTGGGCGAAAACTTCATTATCAAGTCGTAAATGCTATTTAGCTATAAATCCACCAAGTTCTCTTTCGGAATTTCCTAAGGATAGTTTGCCTGTACATTTAAAAGGTGTAGATCCTTGTAAGGATGAAAGTGAAAAAGGTTTTAATAATTTTACTGTTGTTCAAAATAATATTAAAACAATTGAATGGCTATATTTGGCAGCATCAGGACATAGAAGATTAAAAATTAATATTAAAAAAAATAAAATTAGTTTTAATTGGTTAATACCTTAGCCAATATAAATCCATTGCTTTTACTAAATTCTAAAGATTAAAAGTTCATAAAAATTTATTAGGGTAGATTCCATTTATTAATCCATATATTTAATTTTCCTTATACTGCCTAGAAATTCATATTAATTATTGTTTATTTATTATTATTTTCATATTTTTATTAGTAACTGATTGACTTATTTATAATCAGTTCGTAATAGGGCAAAAAAATTAACTATGAAAAGAACATACCAACCAAGTAAGTTGATTAGAAAACGAAGGCATGGATTTAGGGCTAGAATGGCAACTAAAGCTGGTCGTCATATCATCAATCGACGTCGTGCTAAAGGAAGAGCTCAATTAAGCGCTTAATAAGGCCATATGGCCCATAATATTTTTACAATAACAAAAAGAAGTACCTTTGTATTTGTACGTGAGAATGGTTTATTTGTTAGAGGAAAGAATTTCAATCTTCAAATATTGCATAAACAAAATCTTAATGGTGACATAGGTGTAGGCTACACAGCTACTAAAAAAATTGGTAATGCTGTTAAACGTAATAAAGCAAAAAGAATTATGAGAGAACTGGCAAAAAAAATTCTTAATAATGGTAAAATAAATTCTTATTATGTGCTAATAGCAAAATCTTCAATTTTAGAGACTAAATTTGATAATTTATTATTAGAGTTAGAAAGGTATGTTAATGATAAATAAATTTATTGCACTTCCATTCATAATTTTCATTAAATTTTATCAGCTAATTATTTCGCCTTTATTAGGCTCTAATTGTCGTTATCTACCAACTTGTTCAGAATACGCAATTGAGTCAATCAAAAGATTTGGTTTACTAAAAGGATTTTATTTTTCTATAAAAAGAATATTAAAATGTCATCCATGGGGAGGACATGGTTATGATCCAATATCTTTAAAATACGGAAAAAATAAAAATGAATGAGCAAAAAAATTTATTTTTAGCTATAGGAATTTCCATAGTAATAATTGTATTTTTTCAAGTACTATTCCCTACACAACCAATAGAAAGAACTCAAGATTTGGATAAAGAAATTCTTGCTCCTGCAACTTCTATAGATGGAAATAAAGCTTCAAATTTAGAAGTGATAAAACCTAAAGAAGAAGTACTCACAAAAAGCGAAAGAATTACAATTGAAAATCCATCATTAACAGGATCTATAAATTTAACGGGTGCTGTTTTAGATAATCTAAATCTATCAAAATATAAAATTAGTTTAGAGGAAAATTCTAATAATATAGAACTTTTATTACCTGATGGTACTTCAAATCCCTACTATATAGAATTCGGATGGAAAGAAATTGAAGGAAATAATATTAAATTTCCAGACCTAAATACAAAATGGTCAACAAATTCATCAACATTGACTCCAAGTAATCCTGTTACATTGCAATGGACGAATGATAGCAATATAACATTTTTATTAAACTTTAGTATTGATAAAGATTACATGTTTTCAATAAATCAAGAAATTGTAAATAATAGTAATTCAAATATAGAGGTTTATCCATACAGACTTATTAAAAGAATAAATACACCCAAAACAATTAATTTTTTTATTTTACATGAAGGATTAATCAGTCTTTTAAATGATGAGCTTTTAGAAAAACAATATGATGATTTAGTTGATGATTGCTCAAGTTCATTACAAGTAAAAGATTCTTATTGTAATATAAAAGGTCAAGGTGGCTGGTTAGGTTTTACTGATAAATATTGGATGTCAGTATTAATACCTGATCCAGATCAACCAATAAATGTCAATTATCGACATGGAAATAACGGAAGGGATAACTATCGTGCGGGCTATGTAGGTCAAATATTTAAAATTAATAAGGGTGAATCAATTATTTACAAAGGTAAATTATTTGCAGGAGCAAAAAATTTAGATATTTTAAAAAAATATTCAGAAAATTTATCAATACCACGTTTCACAGATGCTATTGATTGGGGTTGGTTTAGTTTTCTTACAAAACCAATTTCATATGCAATAAATTGGTTTTATAGTTATGTAGGTAATTTCGGTTTAGCTATTATCGCATTTACAATATTGATGCGCCTTATACTTTTCCCTCTTGCGCAAGCTTCATTTAAATCAATGGCAAAGATGAAGAAACTGCAACCGGAAATGCAAAGATTAAAAGAAACCTATCCTAATGATCGTCAAAAAATGCAACAAGAATTAATGGCCTTATACAAACGTGAGGGAGCTAATCCAGTTGCAGGATGTTTGCCTATATTGGTCCAAATACCGATCTTCTTTTCATTGTACAAAGTACTTTTTGTAACTATTGAAATGTATCATGCACCATTTTATGGATGGATTCATGATTTATCAGCACCAGATCCATTAGGAATTATGACACTCTTTGGAATTGTGAAATGGGATGTACCTGCAATTTTATCAATAATTAATATCGGCATACTACCAATATTTATGGGATTTACTATGTGGCTTCAACAAAAACTAAATCCGGCCCCAGCTGATCCAACTCAAGCTAAAATATTTGCTCTCCTTCCTTTTGTATTTACTTTTGTTTTAGCTGGATTTGCCGCAGGTCTAGTTTTATACTGGTCAGTTAACAACATATTATCAATTGCTCAGCAATGGGTTATTCAAAGAAAAATTCTTGCTAAAAATGAGTAAGGGTAACAAACGTTTAAATCTTTTCTTTAATTCAAATACTTATAAGGGTTCATTCAATTCTTTGAGTGCAATTTCTTCATCGAATGATTTAATTGAGTTCTGCTTTATTGGACGTTCAAATGTTGGGAAATCAAGTATTATTAATGCTATTACAAAATCAAAAAACCTTGCTAAAACAAGCAAAACTCCAGGAAGAACTCAATCAATAAATATTTTTGAAATTAATAAATCTTTAAATATTGCTGATTTGCCTGGGTATGGATTTGCAAAAGTATCAAAAGTAATGCGTGAAAATCTTAGTAATCTAATTGAAAATTATGTTAAAAATCGAACAAATATGAGACATGCTTTTGTTTTAATTGATTCTAAAGTTGGTCTAAAAAACTTAGATATTGATATGTTTGATCTTTTAAGTGAATCTAATAAATCTTTTTCTATTATTTTTACAAAAACGGATAAATGCCCAAAATCACATCTGGAACTTTTAAACAAATCTATACTTAGTCTTATGAAGTCATACTCTAAATTTTTTTTTAAAACTTTCTTTACTAGTGCAAAAAAAATACAAGGAATTGTTGATGTACAGAAAGTTATATTTCAACTATCACAAAAATATGAAATTTGATTTTTTATCAGAAAGTGATCAAGCTTATTTTATTCATAAGGCATCAACGCTAGTAGAGGCACTACCTTATATAAGACAGCATAGTGGAGATATTGTTGTTATTAAATATGGTGGACACGCAATGGGTAATCCTAAATTATCTAAAAGTTTTTCTAAAGATATTGGTTTAATCAAAGAAGTTGGCATACATCCTATTATTGTTCACGGTGGAGGACCACAAATTGGAGAAAGATTAAAATTAAAAAATATTAAATCTAGATTTGTTGATGGTTTAAGAGTGACAGATAAAGATACAGTAAAAATTGTTGAAGAAGTTCTGGCAAAAGATATAAATAAAGAAATTGTTGATTCAATTAACAGCTCAGGAGGCAAAGCTATTAGTTTAGCTGGGAATCGGGACAATCTTATAAATGCTAAAAAATTAAATGTGCAAATAAAAGATTCTGATTCAAACATTGAAAAAATTGTTGATATTGGATTTGTAGGTCAACCTACAAATGTTAAGAATGATCTTATAATGAATCACATTAATAAAGGTGAAATACCTGTTATAGCGCCTTTGGGCATTGATGCTCAAAACAATAGTTATAATATCAATGCTGATACTGTAGCTGGATTTATTGCTGGAACTATTAAAGCTAGCAAACTTCTTTTATTAACTGATGTGGCTGGAATTTTAGATGAAAATGATAAATTAATATCATCATTGAGCTTAAATGATGCGAAAAAAATTGTTAAGCAAGATTTTGTTTTAGGTGGAATGAAACCTAAAATATTAACTTGCATAGATTCAATGAAAAAAGGCGTTAAAAAATCAACTATTTTAGATGGTAGAATTCCTCATGCTTTGATTTTAGAATTATTTACTGAACACGGTATTGGAACACAAATTTTTTCTTAATATGGATAATTTAAAAGATAAAATAGATACGTGGATTTTTGACCTTGATAATACTTTATATTCTGCAGATAGCGGAATATTTCAACAAGTTCATCAACTAATGGGAAAATTTGTCTCGAAACATCTAGATATCAATATTGAGGAGGCAAAAAAAATTCAGCGAAAATACTATAAAGAGCATGGAACAACTTTAAGAGGTATGATGGATAATCATGGCATTGATCCAGATTTTTTTTTATCTGAAGTTCATAAACTTGATTATTCAATAGTTGATGCTAACGTTAAGCTTAATAAACAATTACAAGAATTAAAAGGGAAAAAAATTATTTATACTAATGCTAATATGCAGCATACTTTAGATATTTTAAATAGATTAAATTTATCGAATTTTTTTGATGAAATATTTGACATAAAAATGGCTAATTACATTCCAAAACCTGAAATTAAACCCTACCAAAACATTATAAAAAAATATAACTTAAACCCTAATTCATCCGTTATGTTTGATGATATTGCAAAAAATTTGGTTCCAGCTAAAAAAGTAGGATTTACTTCAGTATGGATTGATGCAGGATATGAAAATTTTAGTGATGATATCAATGCTTCAAAAAAATATTTAGATTATAAAACTAGTAATTTGCTTTTTTTTTTAGAAAAAGTTAACAAGGGAAATATATGAGAGAATTAGAAAAAATTATTAACGATAGTTGGGAAAAAAGAGAGGAAATTAGCCAAACATCTGATGAATTTATAATCAATGCAATAAATCAAATTATTGAAGATTTAGATAAGGGAAATATCCGTGTAGCAGAAAAAATTAATAATGAATGGTACACACATCAATATATTAAAAAAGCAATTATGCTAAGCTTTAGAATACATGGGATGGAAACTTTATCAGGGCCCTACAGTTCTTGGTATGACAAGTCGCATCTAATTAAAGGAAAAACGGCAGGTTGGACAAAGGATGATTTTGAAAATGCTGGATTTAGAATGGTGCCTAATTCTCCTGTAAGGAAAGGATCTTATATCGCAAAAAATGTTGTTTTAATGCCATGCTTTATTAATATTGGTGCATATGTTGGATCTGGAACTATGATGGATACTTTTTCAAGGGCAGGATCTTGCTGTCAAATTGGAGAAAACTGCCATATTTCTGCAGGAAGTGGAGTTGGTGGAGTATTAGAACCTGCTCAAGCTCTTCCTACTATAATTGAAAATAATGTATTTCTAGGAGCAATGTCAGAGGTTGTAGAAGGAGTGATTGTAGGTGAAGGTTCTGTAATCAGTATGGGTATGTACATAGGACAATCAACAAAAATTGTTAATAGAAAAACTGGTGTTATCACTTATGGCAAAATACCACCTTATTCAGTTGTTGTGCCTGGTTCATTGCCAGATAAAAACAATCCAAGTGCTCCTTCATTAAATTGTGCCGTTATTATTAAACAAGTAGATGAAAAAACAAGATCGAAAACATCTATTAATGATTTGTTGCGCGATTAATGACTGATTTAAATTTTGATCCAATTTGCTTAACGCAATCATTAGTTAAATGCCCGAGTATAACTCCAGAAGATGCGGGTGCTCTTGATATTGTGCAAGAACATTTAAGTTATTTAGGCTTTAAATGTACTCGCTTACCTTTCTCAGATAAAAATTCTTATGACGTTGATAATCTTTTTGCAACTATTGGCTCAGATGGAAAACATTTAGCTTTTGCTGGTCATACAGATGTAGTTCCTCCAGGAAATGAAGACTCTTGGAAATATCCTCCATTTTCAGCAACAATAGAAGATAATAAATTATATGGTAGAGGATCAGAAGATATGAAAAGCAATATTGCTTGTTTTATATCTGCCACACATAAATTTTTAATTAAAAATAATAATAATTTTAATGGAAAAATATCTTTTATAATTACAGGTGATGAAGAAAAACTAGCGATAAATGGCACAACAAAAATAATGGAATGGACAAAAAAAAATAATATTTTTTTTGATCATTGTATTGTTGGAGAACCTACATCAAACAAAAATATAGGTGATAAAATTAAAATCGGCAGAAGAGGGTCTATCAGTTTTTTTCTTGTTGTAAAAGGAGTACAAGGTCATACAGCGAATGCGCATAGAGCTGAAAATGCTGCTCATTATTTAACAAAGTTATTAAATAATATAATTTCAAAACCTTTAGACCAAGGAAACAGTAATTTTTTACCTACTTCAGTTCAAATAGCTACAATTGACATAGATAATCCTGCTATGAATGTAATTCCAGAAATTGCTAAAGCTACTGTAAATATTAGATTTAATGATATTTACACAAGTCACAGCTTGACTGAATGGATGCAAAATCAGATTAATGGTATTTTTAATAAAGATAATAAAGCTCGTTGTACTTTTACAGTAGATGCGAATGCTGAGTCTTTTATTAATAAACAAGGTGAATTAACAAAGTTAATGACAAAATCAATTACTGAAGTAACTGGTCAAAATAACGAACCAGAATTTGCAACTGACGGCGGTACTTCTGATGCACGTTTTATTAAAGATTATTGTGAAGTAGCTGAATTAGGTATCCGTAATCAGACGCTACATAAAGTTGATGAATTTGTTTATCTCAAAGATATTGAAGAACTTCATAATATTTATTTTAAAATAATAGAAAATTTTTTTAGTAAAAACTAATAGCCCTTTTTAATATTAACATCGCTTTTAATTTTACCATTTTTTTTAAATTTTAAATAATTTTTATACATATATTCTATAGAAGACTCTATATCAGTAATAGATGCAATATGAGGGGTAATTGTAATATTTGGATGAGACCAAAACTTATGATTTTTATTAATTGGTTCATTTTTGAAAACATCTAAAGAAGCATAAAAATTAGAATTTAATTTTAAATGGTTAATTAAATCTTCCTCATTGAGAGACAAGCCTCTTCCAATATTAATTAATAGTGATTTTTTTTTCATAATTTTTAAAAAATTTTTATTGATTATATCTATTGTTTTTTGAGTAGAGGGTAATATAGATATTAATATATCGCATTGACTTATAAAATTATTAATTTGATTTCCCCTAAATAATTTGAACGGAACTTTTAAATTAGAGGAAGAATTTTTAAATCCTAATACATTATAACCTAATCGATGTAATTGGATTCCAATAAAACTGCCTAAATAACCAACTCCTAATATTCCTATAGTTAATTGATTATTTAATAATGTATCTTGCTCTTTAAGCCATACTTTTTTTCTTTGAGACTCCTGATATACTTGAAGTTTAAGTTGATAATATAAAATTTGTGACAGTGTGTGATTAAACATTCTTTTTCTCATATTCGGATCTTTCATTCTTATAATCGGTATTTTATTATTATAATTTGGAGAATTTAATATATGATCAACCCCTGCACCTAATGAAAATATCAGTTTTAAATTTACCAATTTTTTAAAATAACTATTAGGTAAGTTAAACACCATAGCTATCTCAATTTTTTTTAGATTTACTTTGTCTTTAATAGTAAATACTTTAACACCTTTAAATTTTTTTTTTATAAATTTGAGAAGCTCTCGCTGATTTGCAAAAGTAGTATAAAATAAAATATTCATAATGAATTATTACCTAGCATGATTTAATTCATAAATAAGAGAAGTGTATTTTTTTACAACATTTTCCCATAGAAAATCAGACACAGCTCTTTTTTCTGCATTGATACCTAGTTTATTTATTTTTTGCTCATCAATTAATAACTGCTCTATTGCAGAATGTAATAATTTTATATCATCAATAATGATTCCTGTTTTATTATTTATTACAGCCTCAGGTGTTCCTCCAACATTAGATGCAATAGATGGTATCCTAAAAAAAGATGCTTCTAAATAGGAAATACCAAAGCCCTCAATAGATCTATTTGAAGTGTCATCCAAGGTTGGCATTATCATTAACTTTGCTTTTTTAAATAAATATTTTTTTTGAGCGTCATTAACATTATCAACAAAAATAACATTATTATTTAAATTTAAATCATTAACTAACTTTTTTAAATTTTTTAATTCTCGTCCACTACCCGCTATAATATATTTGATATTAGGAAAATCATCTATCAATTCACCTATTGAATAAATTATTTCCTTGTGACCTTTTCTTTTTTCTAATCTAGCTAAAGTTAATAGTATTGGATCCCCATCAACACTAGGAACGGGAGTTTCTTTAATATTTAAATAATTACAAGCACCAGGATAAATTGTCTTTAAAATTGGTTTGTTTAAATGATAATCATTAATTAATTTTTTAGTATATTCAGAATTACAAACTATAGCACTTAATTTATTTAGCGTTTCCTTAATTCTTAAAAAATGTTTATTATCTTTGTAAATAATTTCATTACCATGAGCTAAACAAATTGTTGGGATGTTTTGTTTATTAATTAAATCTATACTAAGTTCAAAACTTTTCCAAGTGTCTCCAATCACACATTTTACTTCTCTTGACATTAAAATAGGTTCAAGTTCTCTTACTTTTTTTCTTCTTCTGAAAAATTTTAGACCGCTTATTCTTCTTACATGAAATTTATCTTTTACAGATAAATCATAAATTTTATCATTAAAAATATGGTACTGATCTGCAAAAACTATAATTTTTTCTTGTTCTGATAAATTTAAAACTAAATTGCTAACTAAATTTTCAATACCACCTATCCTGGGAGGGAAGCATTGTGTTAAAACTATAATCATATTATGATTCAATAACTGCTTGTTTTCGTGTTTCTTTAGCATATGCTATACAATCAATTTCAAATTTCAAAAAACTTGGAAGAGCATTTACAATAGTTGTTCTAGTAGGATAGGGAGCAACAAAAAAATCTTTGTATATTTGATTATAAATTTTAATATCTTCTTGTTTGGAAACATAGGCTTTAACATTAATTATATTATCAGGTGTTAAATTTATTGAATTTAATATTTTTTTTACATTATCTAAAGTTTTATAAATCTCCTCTTCTATTGTGCCACTAATTATTTTACCAGTATTATGATCTACAGATGCTTGACCTGAAATATAAACCAAATCTCCTACTTGAATAGCAGGACTAAAAGGCAAATCCGATTTTGCACCCTTATTTATAATTTTTAGCATATAATATTTAATTTATGAAAATTATAAATTAATTAGCCTATTTTCATCAATTGATTTTTTCATAGCAAATACAATTTTTTCAACCTCGTATGCTTTTATTAAATCAACATCGGGTTGATTATCATAAACACAATCTTCGATAAATTTGTCTAAATTTCTTTTAAGACATCCTTCAACTTTTGAATCTATAATTGGCCAATTAGATAGATCAGGTTTCATATAAGATTTATCAGTTTGAATTTGTAATCCCATTGAGGACCCCTCTATAATTATAGATCCTTTATCACCTACCACATGAAAAGCTGGATCTAGAAATTCTGGTTGATTTTTAGGTAAAACCCAAGATGTTTCAAATGATGCAATGCTACCATCAGTAAATTTAATAATAGACATAACAGCATCATGGGAATTAAATTTAGCGCACTCTCTTATGACTGCTTCTGCATATATTCTTTCTGGTTTTGAATTATTAATTGACATTACCATTTGAATATCATGAATTAAAGTTGAAGAAATTAGATCGGTCCAAGGTGCATAAATCTCAATTCCAAATCTGTTCCCTCTTCTTCTAGCATAGCAAGAAACTATTTCTCCAATTTCGTTATTTTTTATTTTTTCTTTCATTAATTTGTATCTTGGATCTTCATGTAAAATAAAGTTTACAGAAATTAATTTATTATGATTCTTTATTTTATTTACAAGATTTTCAATATCTTCTAAATTTCTTCCCAGAGGTTTTTCTAATAAAATTTTTAATCCCCTTTCAATAGCTAATAAAGCTGGTGCAATGCGAATTTGCTCTGGAGTAGCAATACTTATAGCATCTAATTTTTCCGTATTAATAAGACTCTCAAATTCATTATATGCTTTACATTTAAATTTATTTGCAATTTTTTTTACCTTTTCTTTATCAATGTCGCATACTGCAATTAATTCACTATTCGGATTTCTGAAAAAAGTTTCTGCATGAAAAGAGCCTACCAACCCCGTTCCAATAACCGCAATTTTTAATTTATTCATTATTTATTACTACCTGAGAATACTACTTTTGTAATATATTGTTGAAAAAAAATCATCAAAATAGCTACAGGGATCAATGTCATTATAGCAGCTGCAGCTTGTTGGCCGATTTTTATATCAATTGTGCTACGAAATAAGCCAAGAGCTACTGTCGAAATTTTTAAATTATTTGTAAATATTAATGGTGTCAAGAATTCTACCCATGCTAGTATAAATGCAAAAATAAAGGCAGCAATAAGTCCAGGCCTCAATAATGGAAATATTATGAAAGATAAAAGTTGAAAAACTGAACATCCATCAATTTTTGCAGCTTCCTCGACCTCTATGGGTAATTTATCAATAAAAGTTTTTAAAATCCATATTATAAACGGTAAAGTAAAAGCTGTATAAGGCACAACTAAACTTAAAATTGTATCATCTAATTGATATGAAACAAGAATTACAAATAAAGGAATAACAAAAAGAATGGTTGGTAGAAAATAAACGGAAATTAATGCACCAAGAATTAGGTTTTTAGCCGGCATATTTAATCTTGATAAAGAATAAGAAGCAGGAAAACCCAATATTAAGCATAAAAAAGCTGTTAGTGATGAAACAATTAGACTGTTTTTTATTCCTTCATATATATTTGAAATATGATTTGGTTTTAATACTTCAACAAAATGAGTAAAAATAATGTTCGTTGGAAAGAAAGATAAATTACGTGATCTAATTATATTTTCTGGCTGAATACTTGTTAATATTAATCCATACAAAGGAAAAAACATTATTAAAAAAACAATAAAAGCAAAAAAATAAGTAAAAATTTTTTTTAGAACTAACCTATTCTTCATTTATTCCCCCAGAAAAAATTAAGTATTTTTTTTGAAATTGATGGAATAAGTACAACAGCAAGAGTAATAATTAGTAATACATATGCGGCAGCAGACGCTCGTCCAAGATTAAAAGTTTCAAAAGCTTCTTGATATATAAAATAGTTTAAAGTTGTTGTACCTCCTCCGGGTCCACCTCTGGTTAAAACAAATATTGTATCGAAAGATTTCATTGCTAGAACGAATTGAATCAAAAATAGCGGTATTACTATTGGAAACATCAATGGAAATAAAATATAAAAAAATCTTTGAAATACATTAGCTCCATCAACTGATGCTGCTTCAAAAGATTCTGAAGGTAAACTTTGAAGACCTGATAAAAAAAATAAAGTCATAAATGGTATTGCCTTCCAAATTTCTGCAACTGCTATTATGTGTAAAGCAATTAAAGGATCTGCCAACCAAATCTTATATTCTGAAATTAGTCCTGATTGGTATAATAATGCATTCAAAAAACCAGTATCTGCATGAAACATTTGTCCCCATAAAACTCCAGAAACAACTGAAGGTACGGCCCAAGGTAAAACAATCATTACTCTTAAAAGCGCTTTACCAACAAATTTTTCGTTGAGTAAAATAGCTATTAAGAAAGAAAAAATAGTTGTAAATAAACAAATTACAAGACCAAAATAAACTGTTCTTAAAACAGCACTATTAAAAAAAGAATTGTTTATTAAGTAATGAAAATTTTTAAATTGAACAAATTTTTTAATATTAAGTCTTATAATATCATATTCAGCAAAACTAATTACGAAAGTAAAAATAGCAGGATATAGATATGTAACAAAAACTAAAATTAAAGATGGTAAAATTAAGCTTGTAGCAAGTATCTTTTCCTTACTAAATTTTAATCTTGATTTATCAATTAGGTTTGAATGCTCGATCATGCCCCGGAATAACTAAGTCTGGTTTATAACTTTGAGCTTTATCTAATGACTCATTTAGTTGTTTTAAGTTTTCTTTTGGATACCATCTAGAAAATTTTCTGTCACAATATTCTTCTTTAGTCATTGTTTGATCCCCAGCTATCAAAACAGTGCTTTCATCGTTTTTAACTACAAATGATATATGACCACTAGTATGACCTGGAGTTGTAATTGCATACATATTTTCCATAATCTTTGTTTCATTGTTATCTGAAATTTCTATGATTTCTCCCATCATTGATTTTTTTGCATTAACTATCTCATTACCTTCAATAGCTTCCATGTCATGAAACTCTTTCATTCCAATTACCCAAGGTTTATTTCTGAAATGGACTATTGAAGCTGCATGATCTGCATGAGTATGAGTAGTAGCAATAATATCAATATCATCATAAGTTAAATTTCTTGATGCTAAAGCTCTTTTTAAAATTGAATAAAATCCAATGTGATAATTACCAGGATCAACAAGTACATTTTTTTCTCCTCGTATTAAAGTAGTAGTTGCAACAGGAAGGAAACCAACATTAGTATCAAAAATAGGTCCTTCTTTGGTACTTACGCCCATTAATTTTTCCATTTCATCAAGTTGTTGTGTAGGATGTGAAGCAAACATATAAATTAATTCATTGTTATGATAACTAAATCTTAAAGTTACAGGATTTATTAAAATATCTACTGAAGTGCTCATATTTAATTATTCTTTAAAATATTAAGTGAATTATTAATCCAATCTAAATTTTCATAATTCATGAATGAATAATTGTAAAAACTAAATCCAGCTGATTCTTGATTAAATACTTTAAGTTGATTATTTAAATCCGTTTGATTAGCGATTTGTGGAAGTATTGTTCTAATTGCTGGGATCATATCAACTTTGTTTTCTAAAACATTTTTATATATATAATATTTTTGTTTAAAAATTTCTAAATCTGCAAAATAGAAAGTTGGATGAATTTCATCAATTAATGGCAATAAAGATGTTAAATTAACGCCATTTTGCCATCTCTGCTTATTTGGACCAAGTGGATATAATGGTCCAAAATCTACTAAACCGATCTTTAAATTTTTATCTTGTCTTAATTCATTTATCACAACTTTATTTATATTGGTTATACTTTCCTCTCTAATTTGATAATATTTCCAGAACTGACCATCAATTGCATTTTCAAAATCAGACCAATTCATAATTTCTTTCTTTATATTTTTATTAAAATAATCATTTGTGGTTTCCTTGACCCAATTTTTTATCATTTCACCATCAACGTTTTTTTGCTTTAAAGCTTCTAAACATTTTTTACTAAAATTTAGAGACATTATAAAATCAATATCAGCAGAAAAATCTACTCCAATTACTTCATGATGATGACCATGTCTAAGTGGAAGATACTCAAGAGATTCAATTAAAATTTTATCAAATACTCCTAAATTCACAATATCCCTTGATAAGTTAACAAAGTGATCAACTACTTCAGGATTAAAAGGACAAAGAGAATGTGTTATTGGATCACCCCAAGCATTATGTACAGACATTTCAGGATAATTATTTCCAATTCCAGAATTGTGTGTGCCAAGCATCCAGGCACATAATTTAATATTATTTTGTTTACACTTTTTAGATAAAGTGTCCCAAAAAGTACTCCAATTATTTGTAAGTTTGCTTACTGGTGATTTAAAATTATGTTGTGCATGCCACTTACCTGGATCAATATATAATGCTCCAGGCTCTGGAAAATAGATTTTTCTTTTTAAACTGTGAGGTAAAAAAAACATACCTGAGTGATAGTTTACAGTAATATAAATAGAATTAAGTCCACTGCGTTTCACAGCATCAATTATCGCATCATATCCTTCATCAATTACATCCCAAGGATAACAAAATAATGCTAGATGTTTATTTATCATTTTTACCATTTAAAGGTTTTTTCCAAGTTGAAAAATCACAGATAAAATTAGATATTTTATCTGTAATAACATCAAATAATTGAGATCCTCTCTCTTTTGTTGCTAAACTTGGAGAGCCAATAACTCCGTGAGGGGATAATTCCTTAAAGCTTGCACTTACTCCAACAGGTCCGCCTAATAATAGATCAACACCAGTATAAGGTGATCTCTTTAAAGGATTATCTTCAATTTTATTTTTTTTTACAATATTTTCTTCTATAT
The DNA here is from genome assembly GCA_002938205.1 of Alphaproteobacteria bacterium MarineAlpha5_Bin5. GTDB lineage: Bacteria > Pseudomonadota > Alphaproteobacteria > HIMB59 > CACPNW01. The sequence continues at coordinate 57,064 of PTKZ01000001.1, read as the reverse complement.
GAAGCATTAATGACGTTTCCATTTCACAGGCATGATTAATACCTCCGAGTTCAGATTTTCTCCAATCATTAATTTCTTTCATAGCAAAATCCCAATAAGATGATGTTGCTATGTAAATATTTTTATCATATTTTAATTTTTGGCCTACGTTCTTTAGAATTGCTATATTGCCTCCGTGGCCATTAATAATTAGTATTCTCTCTAATTTATTTTTTACTAAACTTTCTACAATATCAATAATCAAGTTTGTTAATGTTTCATCTTTAATAGATATGGTGCCTGCAAAATCCATATGGTGTGGAGAATAACCAGTCCAGATGACTGGAGCGACAACTGTCTTAACATTTTTAACAAGAGATTTATTTGCTGACTCAATGGCTATTTTGTTAACCATAAATTCATCTACTTTAAGAGGAAGATGTTTGCCGTGTTGTTCAAATGCACCAAGAGGAAGCAAGATTACAGGATCTAAGTCTGCTAAATCTTTAGCTTCCTCCCAGGTATAATCATTCAAATTAATTTTCATAATTTGAATAAATTTTATATTTAAGACCTGCTCGCATTAATTTGCTTAACAGCATCATTTAAAGCATCTTTTGCACTCTTTTTTTGAGTAATAGCTAGAGATACCTCATTCGACATCAATTCAACCCATTGATTTCTATCCGCTGAAAACCCAGCATCAACAGGGTAAAGATATGAGTCTCTTATCACTCCTGCAAATGATATATTTTTTACAACATCAGGATGATTTAATGCAGGTTCAAGTGAAGGTGCCCAAGGTGAAGTAGATCCTTGCAAAATTTGAAGTTCAGGACTTAACGCCATTTCAATAAACTGCATACCCGCTTCTGGATTATCAGAGTATTTTGGTATAGCTAAAAATTCTGAACCATCTACTGATGCTGAAGTTTCTAAAGCAGGAAGAGGTGCTATTCCACTCATTCCTTGTACTGCAGAATCTTCTGAGAAATTTGCAATCCCACTAATAAATGGCCAAGTTAAGAAGAAACCTCTTTTACCAGCCATATAACTTGGCGATGCATCAAAAACCCAAGTGTAAGTTGGAGTAGCAGGATCAATAATTTTATCCTTATGAAGCAAATCAACCATCATATTCAATGCTTCAACTCCTGCATCACTGTTCATTACTGGATCAAGGTTACTATCTAAAAAGCTTCCACCGTTTGCTTGAAGAAGAGCTCCAAATGTCCAAAAACTATGTGTACCAGCCCAAGCATCAACAATTCCATAAATATCATTATCAGGATCATTTATTTCTTTTGCGAATCTAATAAGTTCATTCCAAGAATTTTTTGTTGAATGCCAGTTATTAGGTGCTTCAATATCCAAACCTGCAGATTTAAGTAAATTTTTGTTCCAATGTAAAACTGGACAACCTATAGATATAGGAGCAGCATAAATTTTTCCTTTATAAGTTGCTGCAGTAAGACTGTTTTCCATAACACCATTTGGTTTTAGAGTATTATTAACAAAGCCTGTCATATCTTGTAGCCATCCCTTATCTGCTAACCCAGCTATTTCTGAAGCTGTTACAAATATCGCATCTCCAACACTTTTTCTTGCAATATAAGCAGAGTTTAACTTTACAGATAAATCAGGTGTTGTTACCGTTTCTATTGTTGGTGTAACTCCATACATTTCTGCATAGTTTGGAGCAAGAGCTTGAAGATAGTCCATATGAGAACCTAGCAACAAACTTACAGGATCTTTATTAGCTGCTAGTGCATACTTAAATCCAACTTGAGAGACCAGGGCACCGGCCAAAGCTAAAGAACTTGTTTTGTTTATAAAATTCCTTCTAGAAATTTTCTTTTTCATTTTTACCTCCTAGAAAAATGATTATTTTAGAATATTGAAACTTATTTAAAATATAATGTCAATATAGATTGAAATTACTTTTAAAAAAAATTTGATATTATTTAAAAATCAACTATTTAGAGGAAAAAATGACTTTTTAATTACATTTTTATATTTGATTTTATTTAAGTCACTTTGGCAAGGTCCAGAGGTTTTTACATTATAGGATATTCTGGATATCTTGTCATAAGCTTGACGATATGCTGCCGCAGCTTTTACTCCAATAGCTGTTAATTTTGCAGGATCAAGTCCTTGACTTTTCCATTGACCTAAATCAAATGGCGGAGTTTTAATTGAAGTAAGTAATATATAGACTCCTGAACATTGAACTAAAGCACAATTACCCATGTTAATTTTTTCACCTCTTGAAGCAGCTAAATGACTTTGCTTATCCTCTAAAGTAAATCTTCCATTAGTCTTATTTATTAATTTAACTTTTAGTATCATTTGATTTTGTTTTTTGTAATTTTGCATATCTCCAATAATTAATTTACAAAAATCGCCAACTTTTACATTTTTTAATTTTTTTACATTAAGAGGATCATTTATAATTACACCTGAATTTTTTATATTATTACTTATTAATGATCTCATTACATCCGTGGTGTTTCCAGGAGAGCCACCACCAATATTATCTGCAGATTCAATTAAAAGAACTGGTTGATTAAATTTTTTTGAACTAATCATAGTAATTATTTTTTTAAGATCATACTCTTTCACCAAACCTTTCAATTTCAATTTATTAGCAAGAAGAACCAATTTTTTAATAATAATGCTTACATTCTTATAATTTGTTGCTATCACAGAAAAGGCAACTCCATTTTCTGGAACATCTGAATATGCAAAACCTGCAATTACATTTATTGCTAAAATATTTTTATTTTCTTTTTCATATTTTCTTGCTTCACTTTCTAGTTTGCGCATTGGATTTTTTAATGTACTTGTTCCTGAGGGTGGCCATAAAATTTTAGCATTCATATAATACGTTTTTGGAATTAATTTTTTATTTAATGAGTCATACATAATTTTAGCAGCTCTATAGGCTATTTTGTAAGAATCAGTATGAGGATTCTTTTGATAACAAATTAAAGCGTTAGAAAGTTTCGCCATTTTTTTAGTAAAGTTAGCATGAAGATCAAAAACTCCAAATACAGGTATATTTTTTAAAGTTTTGATTTTTTTTAATCTTTTAAGTAGTTCTCCCTCAACATCAAAAATTTTTTCCGTTACCATTGCTCCGTGTAAAGATAAATAAATTGCATCAAATTTATTTTGTTTAATTTTATTAAAAATCTTAATGAATTTTTTCCAAAATATTTCAAAAACTTTATTTTCAACAATGCCGGATGGAGTTGCAGTAAAACTTACTGTTGGGAAAACATTCAAATTTTTATTTTTACAAAAATTTAAAAAACCTGATATTTGAGAAAAATCATTTGTTAAATTTAATATTTCTTTTTTTTTTAAAATTTCAAAATCCTTAAGTAGAGTTTTTTGTTTTATAAAACAGTTAGTTTCATGAAAAATACCAATGAATAATATATTTTTCATAACATTTTCCAAAATACGTATTTATTTTAAATTAATAAGATAGTAATATCAATTAATGAAAAAAAATATTATAGAAAAATGCAAAAATAATCTTTATTCAGCTGTAATAGCAGATACCTTGGATTTTTTTGGTTATCATAAACAAGCTGTTAGTACTACAATTCACTCTTTAGACTCAGAAATTATACTATGTGGATTTGCTAGAACAGGTATTTACATGCCAATTTATCATGACGATGAAAATACAAATGTATATGAATATGAAATTGAATTAATTGATAGTTTGTTAGAAGGAGAAGTTTGTGTTTTATCTTGTAACAATAATACAAATATAGCTCCTTGGGGAGAGCTTTTAACTACAAGAGCTAAATACTTAAAAGCTGAAGGATGTCTTACTGATGGATGTATAAGGGACTCCAGTGCAATAAAAAAAATGAAATTTCCAATTTTTTCAAATGGAACAAATCCTGTAGACACAAAATTTAGAGGAAAAATGATAATGTCAGATGTTCCTGCTCAAGTAGGAGGTGTATTAATAAATTCTGGAGATTTAATATTTGGTGATCAAGATGGATTAGTATCAATACCATCTAAATTAATTAATGATGTTGTTGAAAAATCATACCAAAAAGTTACAAAAGAGAATACGGTTCGTAAAGAGCTTAATGAAGGTCAATCACTTAAAGATGTATTCACTAAACATGGTATACTTTAATCTTTCTATGATTTTGTATATTGCATCAAACAAAAGTAATGTTAGAATATTAAAGTCACCTTCAACGAAATAATATTTATCAAAATTTTTTTTTTCTATTTCTTTAAAATATGAAATATTTATTATTATTTTTAATTACTGCTACAACTATAAATGATTTTTTCTTGAGTACTTAAACTTAAAGCTAAATTACTAATTAAATCTTCGATACCTCCTACCCTAGAATGAAAACATTGTGTAAGAATTATAATCATATTAAGATGTATAATTAACTTTTCTAAGATGAGAAGTGTATTATTAATTTAAATAATTTATATTAATCTTCATCCAAGTTTAATTAACTTAAAATTTTGAGAAAATATATATGCATTTTTTGCATATTAAACATGAATTATTATTGCTTTTAATGCATATTAAATAAATTATATAATAATTTGAAAGGAAAATATGATTAGAAACATTTTAAACATAGTAAGTAATACTTACAAGTCTTTAAATGAATTTGATTTTGATAATGTTGATCCAAATTTAGTACGTTATTTTAGAAATGAGTTCGGTAAAGATTGGAAATCAGCATTAACTGAATACTTAAATAAGACAAAAGTAAAAAATGATAAAAAAGCTGCTTAATTATTTAAATAAATCTTTACGTTCTGATTCCAAAATTGAAATAATAGAAAAATACTTATCTAAATCTTCAAATATATATGATCTTGAAGAAAGAATAAGAGATTTAGAACGAAGTGGAATATATAATAATTTGTATAATTAATTTATTAATTAAAGAGGAGTGGTAACATACTTTAACCATTTTCTTTCCTCTTGATTTAAAAAATTTACTAAAAATTTGTATACTTTATTATGATAATTATTAACCCATTTGATTTCGAAATCATTCAACATTTTTTTTATAATTAAATTTTTATCAATTGGTGTCCAAGAAATATTCTCGAATTCTAAAGTTGCATTATCTTTTTCTTTAATAACCAAAATATTTTCTATACGAATTCCATATTCACCTTCCTTGTAATATCCTGGTTCATTGGATAAAATCATACCTGGAGCCAACTTAATGCTGTCAAATTGATTTTTTTTACCAATACGCTGTGGACCTTCATGTACATTCAAAAAACTTCCAATACCGTGACCAGTTCCATGGTCATAATCATATCCAATTTCATTTAAGCTTTCTCTAGCTAAATAATCAATATCTGTTCCTTTTGTGCCTTTTTTAAAAACATGAGATGATAAACGAATATGACCTTTTAAAACTCTTGTAAAACGATCCTTTTGTTCTTCAGTGGGAATACCTATAATTATTGTTCTAGTTATATCAGTTGTACCATCCAAATATTGTGCACCAGAGTCAATTAAATATATAGAATTTTTTAATAATAAAGAATTACTATCTTGACTAACTTTATAATGAGGTAATGCCGCATTTTTTCCAATAGCAGAAATAGATTCAAAAGAAAGTGAATGAAAAAAATCGTTAGCTTTTCTAAATGAAAAAAGTTTTTCAGCTAAAGATTTTTCTGATAATGAAGAAAAATCATTCGTATTTTTTAACCAATACAGAAATTTAGTTAAACTTACTCCATCTCTAATAAATGCATTGCGAGCACCTTCTATTTCTGTAGGATTTTTAATTGCCTTGGGTAAAAGGCAAGGATTGTTTACATTTTTTATTTTTAAACCTGCGACAACTGCCAATTGATAAAAATAAAAGGCAGTATTTTTAAAATCCATTCCGATAATTTTATTTTGCAAAAATTTTTTAAAAACAAAATCAATTTTATTTATACTTTTTAATTCAATAATTTTTATTAAATTTTTTTTAAGTTTTTGATTCAAGCTATCCATAGAAACATACAATATAGGTTTTTCATTTTTAGAAATAATTAAGTACAAAAAAGCAATAGGTGTAAACTTTATATCATCTCCTCTAATATTTAATAACCAAGCAATTGAATCAAGACTGGTTAGAAAATAATAATCTAATTTTTGTTCTTTTAATGAGTTTTGAAAACTTTTAATTTTGATACTTCTGTCTAAACCTGCAAAATTAAGTGGATGATCAAATATTTTAGCATATTTTTTAGCTGGTTGATCCTTCCATACAAAATCAATAGGATTAATATTTAAAAAAATTAATTTTGCATTACTATCATTTACGTATTCATGAAATTTTGTTATTTCATCAATTGAATGAAGTTTTGGGTCTAGGCCAATTAATTTACCAGATCTACAACAGTTCTTTAATACTTTCCAAAAATTATTATTATGATTTAATGTGATTTCATCAGCATTAATCTGTGCTTTGGCTTGAGAAGTATATCGTCCATCAACGAATAAAATTGCTTTTTTTTGAGCAATAATTGCTTTACCCGCAGATCCAGAAAAATTTGTTAACCATTGAAGTCTTTCAGCATAAGGAGCTATATACTCATTCAAAAATTCATCAGTCCTATTAATTACAAAAAAATCAATATCATTATTTCTTAAATTTTCTTGCAATAAATATAATTTGGAAGTTTTATTCATAAAATAGTGAAAAAATCTAAGTCAATATTCCCTCCCGAAATCATTACTACAATGTTCTTATTTTTTATATCAACTTTATTTGTCAAAAGAGCTGTTGCAGCAACAGCTCCTCCTGGTTCAACAATTGTTTTTAAATGTTCAGCTAAAAAAGGAATAATGCTTTTTACTTCATTATCTGACACAGCAAGACCGCCTGTTAAATTATTGGTGTTAATAGGAAAGGTTAATTTGCCTGGTTGAGGGGCGAGAAGTGCGTCACAAATAGAATTATGTTTGTAAATATTTTTTTTTATTGTTCCACTTTCTAATGAAATCTTAGTATCATCAAATTTTTCTGGCTCAACAGAGTAACATTTTATTTTAGGAAATTTATATTTTAAATAAGTTGATGTACCTGCTATTAATCCTCCTCCACCACAACAACATAAATAAATATCAGGATTTATAGAAAGAGAACTTAATTCTTCTGCAATTTCAATACCTGCTGTTCCTTGACCTGCAATGATATCAAAATCATCATATGGACGTATTATGGTTCTGTTTTCATTGCGAGCTATTTCTTCTCCAATTGTTTCTCTATTTTCTGTTAACGGATCATATAGAATTACATGAGCTTTATATTTTTTTGTATTATTTATTTTAATTTTAGGAGCATTGTTAGGCATTATAATTTTAGAATTTATGTTATTTCTAAAAGAGGCATAAGCTACTGCTTGCGCATGATTACCTGAGGAATATGCAACTACTCCTTGATTTTTTTGAACATTGGAAAGTTTAGCAATTTTATTAGAAGCACCACGAAATTTAAAAGATCCTGTTATTTGTAAATTTTCAAGTTTAAAAAAAACTTTTGAGCCTAAAAGTTTATTAATATAATCACTAGAAACAAATGGGGTTTTAATTACTGTATTTTTAATATTATTATAAGCCTCTTCAATTTGAGTATAGTTAAAATTTTCCATAAACACAAAAAATTAATTTACTCAATCATTTTATTGGAAATATTACAAAAAAAATATATTTAATAGCTATGAATGAAAATAATCTTATTTCACCTTGTATTAGTGTTTGTAAAACAGATCCTATAACGGGTTTTTGTTATGGATGTGGCAGAACAAATGAGGAAAAAGCAATTTGGAAAGATGAAAAAACATCAAATACTTGGAAGCATAACAATTTAAATGAGTTAATGAAAAGATTGGATGGGTGGCAACTGCATGCTTTTAAAGAATCATATAGGTCAAAAAAAGATAATGGCCTATCTTTGATTAAAAAAAAATTAATGGATTCTAAAAAATCTTGAGATTTCTATTTTTTTTATTTTTTCTGCCTTTAAGTGTTAAAATAAATATATCAGAAGCAAAAAAACTGATACTTGATGAATTAGGTGATCCAGGAAAAACAATACAAGGTGAAAGATGGTCATTTTTTACAGATGGAGTTATGGGTGGATTATCTGAAGGGAAAGCAATTATAAGTTCAATAGAAAATATTCCTTGCTATAAAATGACTGGTAATGTGACAACAGAAAATAATGGGGGATTTATACAAATAAGAACTCCTATTAACCCTTTAATTAATGCCGATGAATTTAAAGGAATTTATTTAAAAATATTTGGAAACAATAATAAATATTCCATACATATACGTACACCCTTAACGTCAGCTCCTTGGCAATATTATTCATATAGTTTTAATGCACAAAATCAATGGATTGAAATCAAAGCTCCATTTAAAGATTTTAAAAGATCAAATTTTTATAAATTGAAAAAACTTTCAAATCAACAGATTAAATCAATTGGTTTAGTTGCTGGATTTAGTAATTTTATTGCAGATATATGTCTTTCAGAAATTGGTTTTTATTAATATTCAATTTTCTTTAAATATAATCCGCATGCAGGTGCAGTTTGACCAGCTAAAGCACGTTTTTTAGATTTAATTATTTCATCAATTGATTTTGATAACAAGCCTTTTCCAATATCTACCAAGGTCCCAACCATAATTCTCACTTGAGAATGCAAGAATGATTTTGCGGAAACTGTAAATGTAATAATTTCTAAATTTTTTTCTATATCAAAACTTGTTATAGTTTTTTCTGTGGATTTAGATTGACAATGAGAAGATCGGAAAGCATCTAATTGATGTTTTCCTATAAAAGAGGATGATTCGATTAACATTTTTTCAAAATTTAATTTTTTGTAAACACACCATGCTTTATTGTTTGCCAAAGTAAGTGGAGATCTGCGATTAACTATTTTATACTCATACCATCTTAATTTTGCAGAAAATCTAGAATTAAAATCTATGTCGACAATTTCTGCAGAAATTATAGAAATTGGATGTGGTCTTAAATGTTGATTAAGTCCGTCTCTAATAACATCAGTTGGAATATTTTTTTCAAGCATAAAATTTGCGACTTGTCCAATTGCGTGTACTCCAGCATCTGTCCTACCTGCTCCAAAAACATTAGCTACTTCTGAAGTTAATTTTTTAACTGCTAATTCAATTAATCCTTGAATTGATTTCCCATTATCTTGCCTCTGCCAACCTACATAATCCGTACCATCATATTCAATTTTTACTTTATAATTAGGCATTTATTTCATCTCCTATTGAAAAATTAAAACCTTTTATAAATTCTTCAAGAGATACAGCTTTTTTTCCTTCTCTTTGTAAAAATAAAGGGATAATGCTTCCATCCTTACAACCAATTTCAAACTGATTATTTAAAATAGTAGATGGTTTCCCCTTCTTTGTGCTTATTTTTGCACGAATTATTTTAATTCTCTGTCCATTTAATAAAAACCATGCACCTGGATTCTTACTGTATGCACGTATCTTGTTAAAAACATTTAAAGTTAAATCATTAAAATCTAGTTTTCTTATACCTGTATTAATTTTATTTGCATAAGTAGCTAAACTTTCATCTTGTTTTATTGAATTTACACTTCCTGCAAAAAATTTTGGCAAAAATTCTATTAAGTTTTTAGTCCCTACTTTAATTAATTTATCAAAAAGGTCATCTTTAATAATTGCATTAGATATTTTAATTTTTTTTTGAAAAAGAATTGGCCCAGCATCAAGTTTGCTTTCAAGTTTTATTATGCTTATACCCGTCTCGATATCTCCATTTAATAATGCATATTCAATTGGAGCAGCTCCTCTCCATCTTGGTAAAAGGGACACATGAACATTTATTGATCCAAGTTTAGGTAAATCTATAAACCTTTTTGGTAAAATCAGTCCGTAAGCCACTACTATTATAAGATCAGGTTTCATTTTTTTTAATTGATAAAAAGATGAATCGTCTAATTTATCTGGGAAAAAAACTTTCATATTATTATTTAAAGCAAATTGGTGCACAGCTGATTTTTCAATTTTCATACCTCTATTTTTTTTACGAGGTGGTTGTGTAAAAACTGCTTCAATCTGGTAATTGTTATCAAAAAGAATTTTTAAATGTTGAGCAGCTATTAATGGAGTTCCCATAAAAATTATTTTTTTATTATTCATTTATTTTCTCTATTTTTTATAACCTTTTTTACTTTTTTTATGAGAAAATTTCTTTTTAAAGAAGACAAATAATCAACAAACAATTTTCCAGATAAATGATCAATCTCATGTTGTAGTACTCTGGCTTCATATCCACTAATGTTTTTGCTTATTAATTTGTTTTTTTCATTTATATATTCAATTTTTATTCCTTCAGGTCTTTCAATTTCTGCAAATTGTTCAGGCAAAGACAAGCAACCTTCTTCCATTAATACTGTATTTTTGGAATAAGATAATATTTTCGGATTAAATAAGGCATATTTTTTTATTAATTTTTTCTCCTTATCTATAATATTTACTGTCACTATTTGTTTGAGAATGCCTACTTGGTTTGCTGCTAGTCCCGCACCAGCAGCATATATCATAGTATCCATCATTTGCTTTGCTACCTTTAAATCTTCATCTTTTACAGATTTTATTCTTAAAGCTTTTTGTCTTAAAATTGGATTAGGAACATACAAAATTTTCATTTAAATAAAATTAAATGATTTTTTTTCGTGAATGAAAAGCAGCATTTAAAGTATTTTCATCAAGATAGTGAACTTCTCCTCCTATCGGAATTCCTTGAGCTAAACGAGTAACTGTTAGATTTTTGTATACTTCAAGCTTATCTATAATAACATGACTTGTTGTTTGTCCTTCCATAGTAGTGCTTAAGGCTAAAATAACTTCTTTAACCTTTCCAATGTCTATTCTGCTAAATAGTTTTTTTATTGTTAAATCTTCTGTTCCAATTCCATTAATCGCTGAAAGAGATCCTCCTAATACATGATATAATCCTCGATAAAAACCTACTCTCTCAAAAGTCCATAAATCTGAAATATCTTCAACTATACATATTGAACTTTGATCTCTTTTTTGATTAGAACAAATATTACATGGATTAATCATATCTACATTACCACATGACAAACATTCACTAATTTTGTTATGTGATTCTTGAAGTGTCTGAATTAAAGGTAATAAAGATCTATTTTTATTTTTTAAAAGATATAAAGCTATTCTCTGAGCAGATCGTCTACCTAAACCAGGAAGCTTTGAAATATCAGAAATTAATTTTTCAATAGCTGATCCTTCCATATATTAAAATGGTAACTTCATACCAGGAGGTAGTGGCATGCCTCCAGTTACTGATTTCATTTCTGTCTGAGCAGCACTTTCTCCTTTTTGCCTTGCATCATTTACTGCTGCGACAATTAAGTCTTCTGCGATTTCTTTATCTTCAGGTTTTAATAAACTTTCATCTATGACTATTCTCTTCACTTCACCTTTTGCCGTTGCTATAACTTTAACAACACCTCCTCCTGAAACTCCTTCAACCTCAATTGAATTAAGTTTCTCTTGAGCATCAGCAATTTTTTTTTGTAGTTGCTGTGCCTGCTTCATCATGTTTCCTAGATTTACCATTAATTCTCCTTTTCTTTATTATTTATAGTTTCTTCTATTATATCATCTGAAGTTTCTCCAATTTCGGTAATAGAATGAATTTTAATTCCAGGAAAGGCTGCAAATATTTTTTTTATATCAGGGTGACCTTTCATTTTCTCAATTTCTTTTTGTTGATTAATAATATCTTCTTCATTTAATGATTTGCCAATGTTACTTGTAGATGACTCAATCTGCCATATACGTCCTGTCCATTTTGAAACCAACTTTGCTATAGTACGATTAAAATGAGGATCTTTAATCAAAGTTGTATTTAAAATTAATTTACCCTCTTTGAAACTTATTAATTTTGCATTGTTATATAAATAACTATGCAGCATTCCTTCTTTTTTTTGATAAAAGAGATCAACAAATTTTCTATAGGATGCAATTTGCATATATTCATCGTTTTTCTTATTGTTGTTTTTATCAATGTCAAAATTTACAGTTTTATTTTCGTTAACTTTTTTTGATAAATTTTCTGAAATATCTACTTTATTTTTAATTGGCGTACTTTCATCGGTATTTTCTATTTTTTTTAATAAATCTTCAGGACTAGGGCCATCATACAAGAAAATTAGACGTAATATTATCATTTCACCATGTTGATACAAATGAAAACCAGCTTGCAATTCTTTATAACCTTTAAATAAGACCTGCCAAACAATACCAAGTGAACGCATTGATAATTTTGATGCTATAGCACGCCCCTTTGTTCTTTCTAGCTCTGGTATTGAAATATCATTCTCCAAACTTGGTGCTAACTTTATCTGTGTAATAAAATGAACTGCATTAAGTAGCTCATCAAAAATCATTATTATATCAGCACCTGATTTGTGAAGATTGTTATAAATCTTTAAAGATTCAATGGCGTTACCTTCAAAAATATACTCTAAAAGTTCAAAAATTTTTCCTTTATCAGCTATACCCAACATTTCTATAACTGTTTTTGAAGTTATAACTTCTTGATGATTAGCTATGGCTTGATCAAGTAAACTAAGTGAATCTCTAACTGATCCATCAGCAGCTCTTACAATAAGAGCTAATGCATCTGAATTAATTTTTACTTTTTCTAATTTGCAAACTTTTTCTAAATAATCCGTTAATTCTACATTATTGATACGATGTAAATCGAATCTCTGACACCTGGACAATATTGTAATTGGAATTTTCTTAACTTCTGTAGTAGCAAAAATAAATTTTACATGATCAGGAGGTTCTTCAAGAGTTTTTAACAAGGCATTAAATGCATTTTTAGAAAGCATATGTACTTCATCAATAATAAAAATTTTATAAGTATTATTTACAGGTTTATATTTAACATTATCTATAATTTCTCTAACATCATCAACACCTGTTTTGCTTGCTGCATCCATTTCGATTACATCTAAGTTGTGATCAGATTTGATTGAAGTACAAGATTCACATTTGCTACAAGGTTCTGGAGTTTCTGTTTTTTTATTTTGGCAATTTAAACTCATTGCAATTAATCTAGCTGTAGTTGTTTTTCCAACACCTCTTACACCTGTTAATAAATATGCATGTGCAATTCTATTGCTACTAATTGAATTAGTTAAAATTTGAACAAGAGTATTTTGACCGATTAATTCAGCAAAAGTTTGCGGCCTATATTTTCTTGCTAAAACTTTATATTCTTGATTATCTAACATCTTTTAAAAGGAAGGTTATAAGACCCAAATAAGATTGGTACAGCTGCTTCTTTTCAGACCTGACTGGATTAACAATTTATTTGCCCTTAAACCTTCCCAATACAATATAACATTAATGAAAAAAAAACATACCTTGAGTGCAAAAAATCTTATTTTTTACGAAAAAAAGATTTCTTATAAACCCCTAAAATATTCATTTGTTTGCAAAAAAATTTCATTTCCTCTAGAGCTAGTTTAACAGATTCATTTTCAGGATGACCTTCAAAATCGATATAAAATTGAGCTACATCAAATCCCTGAGGATGAACATAACTTTCCAATTTAGTAATATTAACCCCATTGCTAGCAAATCCTCCTAAACATTTATAAAGAGAAGCAGGGATACTTCTTACAACAAAAACAAGTGTAGTTATTAAATTTGTTTCATCTGAATTAAAATTTTGCATTTTCTCAGCCATTATAAGAAATCGTGTTACATTATTTTTTGAATCTTGGAAATTTTCTTCTAAAATTTCTAAATTATATATTTTAGATGATAATTCTGAAGCTATTGCCGCATCTTCTTTGCTGTTTAGTTCTTCAATTTTTTTTGCTGCACCTGCTGTATCTGTAGCAACTATCATTTCTTTATTTAAATTAATAATTTTATTTCTACATTGAGCTATACCCTGTTCATGACTATGAATTCTTTTAATATCTATTAATTTAGTCCCAGGAATGACAAGTAGATTATGCTTTACTTCTAAAAAATATTCTCCAATAATTTTTAATTCAGATTCAGGAATCAGTCTTTGGGTATCAGCTACTCTTCCAGCCTGTGAGTTTTCAATTGGAACCATTGCAACATCAGCATTTCCATCTCTTACTTTCTGAAACATTTCTTCAAAAGTAGAACAGGCTAAGCTCTTTGCTTCAGAATAAATATTTTTCCCTGCAAGTTCACTATATGCGCCATTAATTCCTTGAAATGCAAATTTATTAATTTTTATCATTAGTATTCTTTATAATATTTTCAATTTTAATTAAATCTTCTTTTGTATCTATGCTTACAGGTACATTTTCAACAAAAGTTATGCCAATTTTAATACCTCCATCAAGAGCTCTCCACTGTTCCAATTTCAGATTTTTTTCATTAGTTGATGGAGGTAGATTTACAAACTTATTTAGAGTTGATGGTTTAAAGCTATAAATTCCAACATGATGATAAATATTTTTTAATATACCTTTTGGCTTTTTATAAAAATCAATTGCATCTCCTTTGTGTTTTTCTTCTCTCCATTTAATTTTAACTTTTGTAATATTATGATTTTTTTCTTCTTTATCGGATAAATTTGTAGCTAAAGTCCCCATAGAATATCCATTTTGTATTGGTTCATTAACTTTTAAAATATCCTTTGGGCTAATCAATGGCATATCACCTTGTAAATTTATGATACTCTCTATTTTATCAATTTCCTGAATTTTACTAATAGCAGAATGGATCCGATCAGTTCCTGAAGGTAGATTGGGATCAGTCATTATTGCCATTCCACCAATATTTCCTATTAATTCGAATACCTCTTTTTCACTGCATGCAACATATACCTTGCCTACATTAGATTTAATAGCCTGTCTCCAAACCCTTTCAATCATTGGTATTCCGTTTATTTTAGCTAATGGCTTATTGGGGAAACGCTCTGAAGCCATTCTTGCTGGTATAATAACTATTGTTTTCATAATTTATGCGACAATTAGGCTATAAAATATATTTTTTGATTGTTTTCAATTCTATTCATTTTCTAAAAAATCTATATATGTGTTCTACACATGTCTGCTCTTGAAGTTAATAAAATTTTGGCATCAATTATAATAGCAATACTAGTAGTTGTTATAATTAGCCATCTTGGAGATATTTTAATTGATGTTGATAATGATAATTTAACAGAAACTGCCTACAAAATTGAAATTGAAGAAAATCAAGAAATCTTAGGTGCAACACTTAATAATGACATAAACATTGAACCTATATCATCACTTTTATTAAGTGCTTCTTCTGCAAAAGGTCAAAAAATTTATAAAAAATGTGGCTCTTGTCATAATTATGAAAAAAATGGAATGGATAAAGTTGGTCCAAGTTTATGGAATATAATTAATAGACCAAAAGCAGATATAGCTGGATATAACTATTCAAAAGCACTTGCAGAATTTGGAGGAGTGTGGAATTATGAAGAACTTGCTGCATTTTTGTATAAGCCTAAAGATTTTATGGAAGGAACTAAAATGAATTTTGCTGGTCTAAAAAAAGTACAAGATAGAGCGGATTTAGTTCTTTTTTTGCGCGAACAATCAGATAATCCTGCAGAACTTCCATAAGTAACTTAATGAATAATTCATACCAAGAGTATGTAGAATTTGCAAATAAGTTAGCTGACGAAGCATCAAAAATCTCAATGCAGTATTTTAGAACAAAATTATCTATTGATCAAAAAAATGATATGAGTCCCGTTACTATAGCTGATCAAAATACTGAAATAAAAATTCGTGAAATGATTAATAATAAATATCCTAACCATGGAATATTGGGTGAAGAATTTGAAGCCATAAAACCAGATTCAGAATTTGTTTGGGTAATAGACCCTATAGATGGAACAAGAAGTTTCATTGCGGGACATAAAGATTTTGGAAACTTGATTGCTCTTACACAAAATAATAATCCTATTTTAGGCATAATTAATTGTCCTGCTCACCAAGAAAGGTGGGTGGGAATAATTAATAAAGAAACTACAATGAATAACAATGTTGTTAAAACATCTAATACCTCTTTAATCAATGAAAGTCATTTTTGTACCTCAGGTTTATATTTGGAAGATGAGCACTTTAAAAAAAGTTGTGATAAAATAATAAATAAAACTAAATACTATAGATTAGGTGGGGACTGCTATATGTATGGTATGGTTGCTTCAGGATTAATTGAAATTGTATTAGAAGATACTCTAAAAACTCATGATTATATGGCTTTAATTCCCGTAATTGAAGGAGCCGGTGGAGTAGTTACAGATAAATATGGAAATCCTGTAACCATTAACTCCGAAGGAAGTATTGTAGCTTCTGCAAATAAATCTTTACATAATCAAATAATTAATATCATTAATAATTAGCATTTTTAAATTTTTGAATTATATTTAAAAAATGAATTTTATGAAGCTTGGTTTTATTATTTTCTTTTTATTGTTATCACTATCAGTTAAAGCCGAAACTAATCGCTCGCATGCAATTGCTATGCATGGAGAACCAAAATATAATCAAGATTTTCTAAATGTAGAATATATTAGCAAAAGTGCTTTAAAAGGTGGTAACATTGTAAGAAGCGCAATCGGAAGTTTTGATTCTTTTAATCCCTTTACATTAAAGGGTACAGCTGCTGCTGGAATAGGTGGAATCTATGAATCTTTAACTACTAGCTCTAGTGATGAAGCATTCACTGAATATGGTTTAATAGCTGAGATAATAGAATGGCCAGATGATAGATCCTGGGTATCTTTTACAATAAGAAAAGAAGCTTATTGGAGCGATGGTAAAAAAATAACAGCCGATGATGTAGTGTGGACTTTTAATACTTTAATGGAAAAAGGACATCCATTTTACGGATATTATTATGGAGATGTAAAAGAAGTTATAAAAGAAAATGATCTAAAAGTAAGATTTAATTTTATTACAAACACAAATAGAGAATTACCACTAATTGTAGGACAATTACCTGTATTGCCAAAACATTATTGGAAGGATAAAAATTTTGAAGAAACAACTCTTGAAATACCTGTTGGAAGCGGTCCATACAAAATTAAAAATTTTGATACTGGTCGCTCAATTACTTATGAACTGGATAGTAACTATTGGGGCTTCAAAAATAATAATGTTCCGATAAAAGTAGGTAAAAATAATTTTAATACTATCAGATACGATTACTATAAAGACAGAGGTATTGAGAGAGAAGCATTTAAGTCAGGAGAAATAGATTTTTTCTCTGAAAATTCTTCTAAAGAATGGGCTACATCATATGAAATTAATGCTGTTAAAAATGGTTTAATAAAAAAGAAATTAATAAGTCATGAAAATCCTCAAGGTATGCAAGCTTTTGCTTTTAATACTAGAAAAGAATTGTTTAAAGACAAACGTGTAAGAAAAGCCCTATCTTATGCTTTTGATTTTGAATGGACTAATAAAAACTTGTTCTATGGAGCATATAAAAGAACAGATAGTTTTTTTGAAAATTCTGAATTAGCTTCCACTGGCTTACCAACTGAAAAAGAATTGAAATATCTAAATCCTTATATTGATATTTTGCCAAAAGAAGTTTTTACTTCTGAATTTAATAATCCAATTACGGATGGTTCAGGATTTATTAGAACACAATTACAAGAAGCTACCAAATTATTAAAAGATTCAGGTTGGGTTTTAAATGAAGGAAAGCTTCAAAATAAATCCTCAAAACAAAAATTTGAATTTGAAATACTTTTAGTATCTCCAGCTTTTGAAAGAATTGTTCTTCCATTCAAAGATAATCTAGAAAAGCTTGGTATCATGGTAACTGTTAGAACTATTGATAGCTCACAATATCAAGAAAGAATAGAAAACTTTGATTTTGATATGGTTGTATCTACCTTTTCACAATCTCTTTCGCCAGGAAATGAACAAAGAAATTTTTGGGGGTCAGATGCAGCTGATACAAAAGGATCGAGAAATATTATTGGAATAAAAAATTATGCTATTGATGGTTTAATTGAAAAAATTATTAATGCTAAAGATAGAGAAGAGCTTATTACGGCTACTAAAGCTTTAGACAGAGTCTTATTATGGAATTATTATGTAATACCTCAATGGCATATTTCGGCTTATAGAACTCTGTACTGGGATTTTTTTGATCAACCATCAGTTAGACCAAAATATTCTCTTGGATTTGATACTTGGTGGATAAATCAAAAAAAATATAATTTTATACAATCCCAAAGAACTACTAACTAATCCGTTAGAACTTTTATAATAAATACTATAATATAAATTAATGGGGACCTATCTTTTAAGACGAATGCTTTTAATCATTCCTACACTTTTTGGAATTATGCTTATAAATTTTGCTATTATACAAATAGTGCCAGGAGGACCTGTTGAACAAATGATTGCAGAAATGACTGGTACTGCTGTTGAGTCTACTGCAAGATTTTCTGGAGGCGATGAAGGAGAATTATCTGCTAGTTTCGAAACTGATAGTTTTTCAAATAATGAATCAAAATATCGTGGAGCTCAAGGACTTGATCCAGACATAATTAAAGAGATTGAAATTATGTATGGAATGGATAAGCCAGCTAGTGAACGTTTTATCAAAATGTTGAAAGATTATCTAACTTTCAATTTTGGAGAAAGTTTCTTTAGAGATCAAAAAGTAACTTCATTAGTTTTAGATAAAATGCCAGTTTCAATATCTCTGGGTCTCTGGACTACATTATTAGTATATTTAATATCAATACCACTTGGAATAAGAAAAGCTGTAAAGGATGGTTCACAATTCGATATTGTTTCTAGTACAATTGTAACTATAGGTTATGCTATTCCAAATTTTTTATTTGCTGTAATATTGATAGTATTTTTTGCAGGAGGGCGCTTTTATGATATTTTCCCATTACGTGGTTTATTTTCAGAAAACTTTTCTGAATTAAGTTTTATAGCACAAGTTAAAGATTATTTTTGGCATTTAACACTTCCACTCATAGCAATGATTGTAAGTGGATTTGCTGGATTAACCTTTTTAACAAAAAATTCTTTTTTAGATCAAATTAATCAACAATATGTAATGACAGCTAGAGCTAAAGGATTAACAGAAAAAAAAGTCTTATATGGGCATATATTTCGTAACGCCATGTTAATTGTAATTGCTGGATTCCCTTCAGCTTTTATAGGAATATTATTTTCAAGTTCGTTGTTTATTGAAGTTATATTTTCTTTGGATGGTTTAGGTCTGCTTGGTTATGAAGCTGCTTTAACAAGGGATTATCCTGTAATTTTTGCAACACTATATTTTTTTTCTTTATTAGGACTTGTTATGGGTATTATTGGTGATTTTATGTATTCTGTTATTGATCCTCGTATAGATTTTGAGTCCAGAGAATGATTAAATTTTCCCCTCTAAATAGAAGACGTATTAAAAACTTCGTATCTAATAAACGTGGACTATATTCATTTTGTATATTTACAGCATTATTTATTATTTCTCTTTTTGCGAATTTTATTTCAAATGATAAACCTTTATTAGTAAAATATAATTCTGAATATTACTTTCCTGTTCTACAATCATATCCAGAAACAATTTTTGGTGGCGATTTTGAAACAGAAGCTGATTACAGAGATCCTTACGTAATAAATTTAATTAATAATTCAGGGTGGATGATTATGCCAATTATTCCTTACTCATATAATACTATTATAAGAAATATTGATGTTCCTGCACCATCACCCCCGAGCAAAAAAAACTTACTAGGAACCGACGATCAAGCAAGAGATGTTTTAGCAAGACTGATATACGGTTTTAGAATATCAATCTTATTTGGTTTTGCTTTAACTTTTTTTTCAATGATTATTGGAGTAAGCGCAGGAGCAATTCAAGGATATTTTGGAGGTAAAACTGATTTATTTTTTCAACGTTTTATGGAAATATGGTCTGCAATTCCAACTCTTTATGTTCTAATTATTTTAGCGAGTGTTATTCAGCCTAATTTTTGGTGGCTTTTGCTGATATTGCTTTTATTTAGCTGGATGGGATATGTTGGTGTGGTTAGAGCGGAATTTTTAAGAGCTAGAAATTTTGATTATATAAGAGCAGCAAAGGCTTTAGGGGTCTCTAACATAACAATTATTTTTAGACATATGCTCCCAAATGCAACTGTTGCAACAATCACTTTTCTTCCATTTAGTCTTAGCGCCTCAGTAACTACACTATCTGGTTTAGATTTTTTAGGATTTGGATTACCTCCTGGCTCTGCATCACTTGGTGAAATGGTTAATCAAGGAAGAAACAATCTACAAGCTCCTTGGCTTGGTTTAACAAGTTTTTTTACACTCGGATTAATGTTGGGATTGCTTGTTTTTGTCGGTGAAGCGATCAGAGATGCTTTAGATCCGAGGAAAACATTTTTATAAAATGAAAAATTTAATCTCAATAAACAATCTTAGTATATATTTTAAAAAAAATGAAAGAGTAGTCAGCTCGGTTAATATAAATATTCCAAAAGGCAAAACTGTTGCTATAGTTGGAGAATCGGGTTCTGGCAAAACACTTACGGCGCTTAGTATACTAAAACTACTGCCTAGTGGAGCAAAATTAGAAAGTGGTGAAATTATTTATAATCAAAAAAATATTTTAGAATGTTCTTCAAAAGAAATTGAAAATATTAGAGGTAATAAAATTTCAACTATTTTTCAAGAACCAATGACAAGTCTAAACCCTCTGCATACAATAAATAAACAAATGGAAGAAATATTATTAACGCATCAAAAAATTTCTAAAAATGAAGCTAAAAGAAAAACTATCTCACTCTTAAGAGAAGTTGGTCTTGAAAGTATATCTAATAGGCCTAAACTATACTCTTATGAGTTATCTGGAGGTCAAAGACAAAGAGTAATGATTGCAATGAGTATTGCAAATAATCCTGATCTTCTAATAGCTGATGAACCCACTACTGCTCTAGATGTAACAGTTCAAATGCAAATATTAAAATTATTAAAAAATATTCAAACAAAACTTGGTATGTCTATGCTTTTTATCAGTCACGATCTTGCTGTAGTAAAAAAAATGGCAGATTTTGTTTATGTAATGAAATCAGGTAAAATCATTGAAAACAATAATAAAAAACAAATTTTTGATTACCCTAAACATAAGTACACTAAAGAACTGATTAGTTTTCAAAATCAAATTAGAAATAAAAAAAATTTTAACTCAAAAAATATAATAGAAGTAGAGAATCTTAAAGTATGGTATCCAATAAAAAAAGGATTACTAAGAAGAACAGTTAATTACGTTAAAGCAATTCAAAATTTAAGTTTTAATCTTAAAGAAAAGGAAACTTTAGGTATTGTTGGAGAATCTGGTTCAGGCAAAACATCACTTGTTTTAGCAATTCTTAAATTAATTAATTCAAATGGAAAAATAAAAATAAACGGAAAAAATATTGAAGAAATAAAAAGAAGTAACATAAAAAAATTTAGAAAAAATATTCAAATAATATTTCAGGATCCTTACTCATCACTAAGTCCAAGAATGACGGTTGAGGAAATAATATCTGAAGGATTACGAATTCATTTTCCTAATATACCCATAATTGAAAAAAAAAATAAAGTTAAAGTAATTTTACATGAAGTTGGATTAAATTATAGTGAAAATTATAATCGATACCCTCATGAATTTTCTGGAGGGCAGAGACAAAGAATAGCTATTGCAAGAGCATTAATACTTAATCCTAAAATTTTAATACTTGATGAACCTACCTCTGCATTAGATGTTACAATACAAAATCAAATTATTGAACTTCTTAATAACTTACAAGAAAAATATTCCCTTAGTTTTATTTTTATTAGCCATGATATGAAGGTAATACGGGCAGTATCAGACAAAATATTAGTATTAAAAAATGGTGAATTAATTGAAACAAATAAAGCTAATCAAATATTTAATAATCCTAAAAATGAATATACAAAGAATTTGATTCAATCAGTGATATAAATTATTAATAAAATTCAATGGAACATCTAATATTCATTGTAGCATATAATCATGAAAAATTTATTAATCAGGTTTTAGACAGATTACCAGATTCAATAAAGAAAGAAAATTATGAAATACTCGTAGCTGATGATGCATCAGAAGATAAAACATTTAAAATTGCCCAAGAGTGGAAAAAACAAAATAAACATATAAATATAAAAATCTTAAAAAATTCTAAAAACTATGGCTATGGAGGAAATCAAAAAATAGGAATCCAATATGCAATTAAAAATAATTTTGATACTTTAACTCTTTTACATGGTGATGGTCAATATGCTCCTGAAATTATAAATGATTTTTTAAATTATCACTTAATTAACAGATCAGCTTTAACTCTAGGTTCAAGAATGTTAATTAAAAAAAATGCACTTAAAGGAAAAATGCCTTTATATAAATTTGTAGGTAATATTATTCTTACAAAATTACAAAATACATTACTTAATACAACTTTAAGTGAATTTCACACTGGGTACAGAATTTATTCTGTTAAACATTTGAAGGAAATAAAATTTAACTTAAATTCAGATGATTTTCATTTTGATACTGAAATTATTTTACAATTTGTTGGTATGAAATATCAAATTAATGAATTTTCAATTCCTACATATTACGGAGATGAAATTTCATACGTGAATGGATTCAAATATGCATACAATATATTAAAACAAACATTAATTTTTAGCCTACAACAAAAAGGTATTTTTTATGATAGCAAGTATAGATTTGTTGAAATAAAAGATAAATATGAAAATAAAATGGATTTTGAATCAACGCATTCAATATTATTTGATAATATAATAAAAGATTCATCAATTATTGATTTGGGTTCACACACTGGACAATATTTAAAAAAATTAAAACAAATTAAAAATTGCAAAATAAAATGTGTGGATCGTGAGAGAAGAGAATGCGATCATGAATTTGAAATAATAAATTTAAATACTGATTTACCTAAAGATATAAAATCATATGATTATGTTTTATTATTAGATATTATTGAGCATTTACATAATCCAGAAAATTTTATAGAGAGATTACATGAATCTTTAAATCCAAATCAAATAATTATTGCGTCTACTGGAAATATTGGATTTATAATTATAAGAATAATGTTATTATTTGGTTACTTTAATTATGGTAAAAGAGGAATTTTAGATTCAACTCATACTAGATTATTTACTTTTCAATCATTTAAAAAATTATTTGCTTCACAATTTGAAATTAAATTTATTAAAGGCTTGCCCCCGCCCTACCCTCTTTCTATAAGTAATAATTTTTTTTCAACATTTCTATTAAAAATTAATAAAATATTAATTAAGATTTACAAATCGATGTTTTCCTATCAAATTTTTATGATCTTAAAACCAAAAAAAACAATTCAACACATTTTAGAAGATACTGAAAAGCATTCTAATAAGATTATTTCTTAATATTTATTTATATTGCTAAAAAAATAATAAAATTGTAATTATTAGAAATCAACTACCTACGTATTAATTGGGAATTTTATTGGAGGAAAACGAGGGATTTAAACCCTCGATTCATTACCTCCATAAACACTTTTTAATTATTACTTAAAATAATTATATTTATAAAATTATGCAAAAACAAAGTATATAATTACAATCACCACTACAGCAGCAATTATCCAAGTCCACTTATTCATAATTTCTCCTTTTTTTAATACCTTATAAAATAAATTAATAAATTTATTACATATTTTAAATTTTTGGCGGAGAGACAGGGATTCGTAGCCATAAAAAATATAATAAATTAATAATTTCTAGCATAGAAAATTAATTTTAATTTAATTGAATAGTTAAAATTTTAAATTAGCTAAAGAACCTTTAGCTTTTAATCCCCTTGCAAGTAATTCTTGCTCCATTCCTCCATCTAAAATCTTTGTTTTTTTAAAAAAATTTATATTCATAGTAAATTACAATGATGAAAGTATATTTCCATCACCTTCTGCAAAGTCATATTTTTCAAAATCTTTTTTTTCAATCCAAGCTAGATTTTCATGTTCGTTAAGTATAATAGTGCCACTTTCCTGAATGCATAAATAGTAATGTAAAACTATATCTATTTTTTCATCTTTATATTTTTCTTCAGCAATTTTATCTTGCAAAACAATTTTGATATTCAGTTCTTCTTTTATTTCCCTTAATAATGCTTCTTCAAAAGTTTCATTTTTCTCAACTTTTCCTCCGGGAAATTCCCACTTTAAACCCATATGTTTTTTTCTATTTCTTTGCACAATTAAAAAATGATTATCTTTTTTTATAATAGCAGCAACTACGTTAATCATTTTTAATATAAATAAATTTTAATTAGCCCATAGTGCACAATGGCCTGATTTGAGAATCTAAATCTGAAGCTTCTAAATGAAAATAATTAATTTCTCAGATCAAATATCGGCATTAGTTGAATATGAAAGTGAAAATTCATCTTCTAATATTTCTTTTAAAAAGTTTTCAAATCCATTCTCTATTCTAAAATTCAAATATGCTTGATGATCCTCTTTTGTTTCCCATTGTTCATATAACCAAATTGTTTTATTATTCTCTTCAACTAAAAGTTCAATGTGCTTGAATCCCTTATATGTTCTTGTCACTGAAAATCCATCGTCACTTTTTGCCCAATCAATAAGTTTCGAGGCTCCTTCTTCATGACATGGTAGCTTAGCGATTACATAAATCATTTTTTTCTCCTTTATAGCTTATTAAATATTATATTATTTTGACAAATTTAATAAATTTTTTTGAAATAATCTATAAAACATGGTGAAAAAAGTAGCAACTGATTCAATAATATCAGATTCAGTACCAGGTATATTGGCTGTATATCCAGATATAAAATGAAAGATTGCTTGACTAATGAAAGTTTACTAATAGGAGGAAGAACTCCAAAAGCATCACATGTAAGCATAATTTATATTATTTGGGTGTGGTGCAAATTTATGACACTACAAAATCATTTTTTTTATTTCTAAATTAAATTTATTAAAAAATACTAATATAGTATTGTCTTAAAATAATTTAATTTTTAAATGAAAAAAATGTTACTTATTCTGTTTTATGTCTGCATTGGATATCTAATTTTAATTATTTCATTATTTATTTTTCAAAGATCCTTCCTTTATTTCCCAGATAAAGAAAAAGTGGATAGTGTTTATTTTCTAAACACAGGATTAGAAGAAATCTCCCTCAAGACTAAAGATGGATTAGTTTTAAAATCTTGGATAAAAAAACCAACATCTCAAGATGAACATACAATTTTAATTTTTCATGGCAATGGGGGTCATGTCGGTCATAGAGTAAATAAATTTAAACCCTTTATTGATGCTGGTTATGGTTTATTTTTTCTAGAATATAGAGGTTATGCAGATAATCCAGGCAAACCTTCTGAAAAAGGTTTGCTTTATGATGCTTTAGCAGCAATTGAATTTTTATCAAAAAACAAAATCAAATCTGAAAAAATAATTCTTTATGGTGAATCCTTAGGTTGTGGAATAGCAGTGAAGTTATCATCTGAAGCAGAATTCGCAGCTACAGTTTTAGAAGCTCCTTATACATCGATAGCCGATGTTGCTCAAAAACATTATTGGTATCTTCCTGCAAAATGGTTAATCTTTGATCAATATAATATTATTGATATTATTAACAAAATCAGATCCCCTCTTCTAATTTTACACGGCGAAAAAGATAATGTGATTGACATTAGCTTTGGTAAAAAAGTATTTGCAGCCGCAAAGGAACCTAAAAAATCATTATTTATTCCTAATGCAAATCATAATAATTTATTTGAATTTGATGTTGTAAAAAAAATACTAGATTTTTTAGAAAAGAAAAAAATCTATTAGTTATACTAATTTCTTAATATTAATATTCTTCAAATATTTGACACAATCTATAAATCATATATGAATAAAATATTATGATAGGATTTTTAGCTCTTGCAGCTGTTTTAGTTACAGTAGTTGTCATGCCTACAACAGCTCCATTTAAAATTATAGATACTCAAGAAAACGCAATAAAAATTCAAGCTTTTGAGAAAAATTTTGACAAAGCAAATTTATATGCAAAAAGTTTTTGTGATGAAAAAGGAAAAATACATAAACTTAATAAACAAGAAAGTCGTGATTATAGGATAGTAAAGAGTTTACATGATTATAAATTTGATTGTACTGATAAATAGTATGAAAAAAATTTTAGTTTTTATTTTTATATTGCCATTATTCTTCACTTCACATCATGCCTTTGCAATAACTCCAACAACTAACTTTTCAGAAACGTGTACAAAAACAAATGATTTAACAGCAATAGCTCTTACATGTTACAATGAGCAAAGACCTCTTGAATCAATTGGATTTTATTTCGGTTGTTCTAAAATGTTACAATATACTATTATAACAAAAAAAGATGGGAGAATTAAATATTCACCAAAAAGATTAATTTTTAATATCAATAAAATATACTACAGACCTAAATTTAATGAAAACAAACATTATATTAATAGGAAAACACTTGAATTAAAAAACTCAACCCATGTGAGTATAGGTCAGTGTAAAATAGAGAATGGACCAAAAGATATTAACAAGGCTCTTGAATCAATCCTACAAAACAATACTGCAAAAAATAAGCTCTAATTTTATACAAAGATTCTAAAATAAATAAAAATCACCCATAAAAAACAACTTATTAAAGTTAAAAAAATAATAGCAAGACCTACTAAAGTATCTTGTTTAATTCGTTCTCTCCATTCTTTTCCTTTTTTTGATAAACTAAAAAATTGCAAAGAATAAGAATATATTAAAACAAATATTGTCAATGCTGTTACTGCTATTGTAGTAAATAGAAAAATATTCACATTTTTATTTTATTTTTTTTTTCATTATAAGACAATTAGTCCAATGGGGAGAAGATAATTGAAAAGAAACGCTATCCATAATTTGATTAATAAAAAATGTTCCGAGTCCTCCTGGTTTTACATCATCAAGATTTCTTGGTTTAATTTTTTCTGGTATAGCAGGCGTTCCATCATCTTCTACTGTAACAATAAACTCATTATTTTTGAAACTTAATTTAAGCGCTATTTCCCCCTTTATATCTTTGTAGGCATGACGCACTACATTCTGACATGCTTCATCAATTGCTAAAACCAACTCATCTTTATATTGATCAAGCCCCCCACATTTATCAATGTAATTCCTTACAAATTGTCTTATTTCTTTTAAATTTTCTGCTGTTGCAGCAATATCAAGCCTTGTGTCTTCCATTAATAGTAAACTTTTAACAAATTAAAATAAATTTTCCAGAAGAAGTTTTGTATTAATAAAATATAAATTAATGTCTCAATATAATTCTTGATATAATAATAAATCATAATATGTATGGAGATTATTTTTTTGAATTATGGCTATTACTGTAGAGAATATAAATAATGGATCAATGGTGCGTATATCAGGAGAAGTTGATCTAAGCGTATCTCCAGAAGTTAAAGAAAAAATCTTAGCACAAATAGAGATCAATAAGAAAGAACATAATTTTACAATAGCGAAATCTGTTTATGCTGATTTATCAGAGGTTAGTTATATAGATTCTTCAGGTATAGCGAGTTTAATTCATTCTCATCAACAAGCAGTAAAAGCTGGAGTAAATTTTTATTTATTTAAAACAAGTCCTGGTGTGTTAAAAGTAATTAAATTGGCTAGACTTGATAGTATTTTTAAAATTGTAGATACAATTCAGGAATAATTTTTTACCAACCGCTTTTTGCATTATTAGCATTAAGAGTCATTTGATCAGAACCATCAGGTCTTTGAGAAAAAATTTTAAAACCTCCATCGCTACCAGAACCACCAGCAATACAGAAAACAAATTTAGGATCAGAAATATCAATTTGCTCCTTGCCGCCAAATAAATTTGTATTAATGTTGTTGTGGTTGCTAGAATTAGGTGTGCATGTATTTCCAGTACTTGTTGTGTAATAAGTGTTTAAAGCATTACTTGCTTTATATTCTTCTTGAACCATATACATTGCTTGCATATTATTTTGAGCATCAGTCTTTTGAGCCCCTGCAACGTAACCTACATAGGATACAATGCCCACTGCAGCCAAAATACCGATAATACCAACGACAACAAGGAGTTCTATCAAAGAGAACCCCTTGTTATATAAAGAACGCTTATTCAATTATATTTATTTAAGACTTATAATATCAACTAATGTAGTTGTGCCTGTTGCAGTGCAAGCTGTTTCATAGCAAGTAGATATTTTTAAACTATCATTTCCATCTTTTTCAATAAGCGTGCAACCAACATTTGTATCATTTATTGTACAACTCTCCGTTGCCATTTTACTAGAGGAATATGGATTTTTAAATTTTTTTCCTTCGAAATGGGCATTAAATGTATTTGCAGCTGTTGTTGCTTTACCAGCACCTATATTATCACTACATTTTGCATTTGCACTTGATCCATTCTTTGCGACCACACCCATATTTTCGCTAGCACCTGTATCACATTTTGTTTTTTCTGCATTAATAAATTTCACTATAGTTGCATGCGATGATTTAGTTGCATTCACTTTAGCAGAAGCGGTATAACCTGAATAAGCTACGATACCCACTGCTGCAAGAATACCTATAATTGCAACAACAACCAATAGCTCAATCAAACTGAAACCTTTTTCTCTCTTTTTAAACTTGTTCATTGCGTTCTCCTTAAACTTGTTATTATAATTTAGTATTACTGTTAATTTTTTGTTAATATCTACAATCCTAATTTATCCTTATTTATTACATTAAAAAGACATTAATGTGACCATTAAATTAACAGTTTAAGTAAAATTATTTAAAAACATATAAAAAATCCCCTATTTTAGAGGACCTAAAGTCATAAAAGTCATATCATCTGCTAATTTTTCTGGATTAAATATTTCTTGTTTCATTACATTATTTGTCGTTTCTTGTGCTGAGCTAGTTATAGAATTCTTGATTTTCTTGATTAAACCTTCTTCCCCTATTTCTTTTCCATTAACAATTGTTTCAGGAAAACCATCCGTGTAAAAGAAAATTCTTCCGTTAGATAGATCTTTTTCTTCTTTGGTTAAGTTACTATCTAATTCTTCCATTATACCAATAGGCACACTTGAAGCAGAAAAAAGTTCTACATCACCTTTCTCAGAAAGATAAATTGGAGGATTATGACCAACATTGAAAAAATCAACTTTTTTTGAAACTGTATTAAAACTCCCAACAATGGCAGTAATAAATAATCCTTGGAAATTGGTTGCTATACCGTAATTAATTTTTTTTACTATTTCTTTAAGATCTTTTGAATTCATCACCTCTTGACGAAAAATTGATAAAGCATAAACCATTACAACTGATGCCTGCACTCCTTTTCCTGAAACATCTGCTAAAATAAAAAAACAATCTCCTTCATCAGAATGAATAAAATCATAAAAGTCACCTGACAATCCTTTTGCAGCTTTATTCATTACACCTAAAGGAAAGGAAGAATCTTTTACTTTAGGTAAAATATGATCTTGTAATTTTCTTGCATCATCAAGATCTCGTACCATTTGAGCTCGTTGTGATTTAATTTCTTTTAAATATTTTTCTGAAGCAGAAACATGACTAGTCATCGATTGTGCTATGCGACCAAATTCATCTTCCTTATTGTGTGTTTTACCTAACATATCTTTGGTTTTAATATTAAAATCAGAATGATTTTTATTATAATCATTTATTGCATTAATAATCATTTTAACTGGTCGACTAATTATCAAGTAATTAGCAAGAATGAGAATTGACAATAAAAATAAAAAAATGCTTGAAATTATAAAAGCAATAGTAACTATTTCTTCATTGACAATTTTTGATGGATAGAAATGATCATAGTATAAGTTAAAAACTGAATTATTTTTTAACTTACTTGAAACTTTTGTGCTTTCTTTCTTTATAATTGAACATTGGGGAACAGGCCATGCTCCAAATATTCTTTTTGAAATTGGTTCTTCAAATTCTGCACAAATAATGAATGGAATAGCTGATAAGTATTTTAATTCATTTCGTAGATCAGATGCTAATTTCTTTCTATCTTTTTCAGCATTCATATGTCTCCATCGCCACTCTTCTGAATATCGATTATCTGTGTTGTCATTTATGGATGTTATTCTGAATACTAATTCATCAGTAATAGAATTTAATCGATACTGATAATAAGAATATGCGACAAACATTACCAGTGGCAACAAAAATGCCACTAGTAATATTGTATATCTTACTAATATAAATTTTTTAAAAAAACCCATTATAGCTGTATATTTAAGCTATAAATTTCAACTTACATACCTAAAATTTTTTTTGTTGTTTCTCTATTATCTACAGAAACATCAACAATTTTAAACTCACCATTAGTTTCTTGAGCATAAAAATCAACCAAATGTTCATTTCCCTCATCATCTATCCCTGAAGTACACAAGAAAAAATTACTTCCATGTGGAACATACATTGGATGAGCTGATGAAAAATATAATCCATTAAGTTTATCTGATTTTGTATCAATATAAATCATTTTTCCATCAATAGATATTTCTTCAATAAATTTATTCATTAAATCTTGAAGTTTTATTTTCATTTCGGCAGAAACATCATCACCGTAAGCTTGAGAAAAATTCAAAAAAATTATTGCTAGAATAATTCCAATATATTTAATCATAAGCATGCCTCCGATTAATTATTTTATTTTTAAGATTGTAGCTGATTTGAACGAGTATGTTAAACACAAAAAGCAATATTTTAGAAGTAATTAAAAAAAAATGTTAATAAGAAAATTTTATGAAAAAAACGAACGCTTCTTTTTTTTCTCTTTTTCGTTTTTTGCGGCTTCCTCTATTGCAGTCTCTTTATTTTCGACAACCAGTTTTGTGGTAGTATTTAATCCACCCTGGTTCATTGTTTTTCTTAGATGTGAGATCTTATCAACTAATTTTTGATCAGCATTTGTACAATGTAAATCTGAATAAACACTTGCCCCCTCTTCAACAGATATTACTTGATACCTCAAGGTGCCAACTACTGTAGCAGTTTTTTTTATTGTTGCTTTCCCATTGACTTGGATGCCTCCGCTTACTGATCCATGTATTTCAATTTGCTCACATGTAACTGGTCCAATAATTTCTGCAGAAGAGCCAACGAAAATAATTTTTGAGTGAATACTTGTCTCCACTTTCCCGTATATTTCAATATAGTCAGTTTTAATATCAGAACCTTTAAAAGATGTTCCACTACCAATAACCATTTTATTAGGATTATCTCCAACACGATCATGTTTACTTAAAAAAACCTGTTTACCTTGATCAACAGTGCTCTTTGGTAAAGTTTCTAATTTTGCTTCTTCAACCATATCTTTTCTAACCCGTACTACCAAATAACGTTGATTGCAATACCTCAATATGAAAAATAATCAAAATTTTTATCTCTAGGTATTTTGGCGAATTTTGTGAAAAAAATATTGTATTAACCCCAAATATCAATAATTGATGTAATGTGGCAACTCAGTAATTACAAATAATGATCGAACAACAAATAGATACTTTATGGGTACTTATAAGTGCTATTCTTGTATTTATAATGCAAGCTGGCTTTATGTGCTTAGAAGCGGGCTTATCAAGAAAAAAAAATAATATTAATGTTGCTTTAAAAAATATTGCTGACTTTGGTGTCTCAGTAAGTGTTTTTTGGGCAATTGGGTTTGGGATTATGTTTGGCTCATCCATGGGCGGATTTTTTGGAACGGATAGCTTTTTTTTTGTTTCCGATAATGCTCTAAATCAAAGTTTTTTTGTTTTTCAGGCAATGTTTGTTGCAACAGCAGCCTCAATTATTTCAGGTGTAGTAGCAGAGCGATTAAAATTTTTTGGTTATTTATATATAACGTTTATAACAGCGTTATTAATTTATCCTGTTGCTGGTCATTGGGCTTGGGCCGATTTAAATCGCGATCCTGCCATAGCCCTTACAAATTCTATGGGATGGTTAGGTAAAATTGGATTTGTTGATTTTGCCGGTAGTACAATTGTTCATAGTATAGGTGGGTGGATAGCTTTTAGTGCAGCAATTATTATTGGTCCTCGCTTTGGTCGCTTTAAAAAAAATAATTCCGTACAAAAATTTAATGGAAGCAATCTTCCCTTAGCAGCTCTTGGAACGTTAATTTTATGGTTTGGTTGGTTTGGTTTTAACGGAGGAAGTAACGGAACTTTAGATGATACAGTTCCCTTAATATTGGTAAATACTTTTTTATCTGCTGCTGCTGGTCTAATAGCCAGTTTAGTTTTTGGATATGTTGTATTAAAAAAAGTTGAATCTCATTATATTATTAATGGTCCGTTAGCAGGATTAGTCTCTATTACAGCTGCTTGCCATGCTGTTGATCAACTTAGTGCCATTGTCATAGGTATTATAGGAGGTATTATTGCAAGTTATGGTAACAGCTTTTTAGAGAAATTAAAAGTTGATGATGTTGTTGGGGCAATACCTGTTCATTTATTTGCTGGTATTTGG
Organism: Alphaproteobacteria bacterium MarineAlpha5_Bin5; assembly: GCA_002938205.1. Taxonomy (GTDB): domain Bacteria; phylum Pseudomonadota; class Alphaproteobacteria; order HIMB59; genus CACPNW01. The sequence continues at coordinate 24,362 of PTKZ01000001.1, read as the reverse complement.
GGTACTCTTGCTGTTGCGTTATTTGGTGATTCTAATTTGTTAGGAACTGACCTGAACACCTGGAACCAGTTAAAGGTTCAAGTAATTGGAATTGTATCTATTGGGGCTTATAGTTTTTGTATTTCATATATTTTGATTTTTATCATTAATCTTTTAATTCCTCTGAGAGTTAGTCGTGTACAAGAAGAATTAGGTCTGAATATAGTAGAGCATAACGCGTCCACTGATAATTACGAACTATTAAAAATATTAAAAAAACAAATGGAAACTAAAGATCTGTCTTTACGTGGGCCACAGGACCCTTTTACCGATGCAGGACAAATAGGGTTTTATTATAATAGAATTATGCAAGAGTTAGAAGAAAGTAAGATTGAATTAGATAGATGGAGAAAGCGTATCTTAAGTGAAATCAATTTAGCTGCCGAAGTTCAACAAAGTCTTCTGCCAACAGTAAGTTTAGAGCAATATCCAATAGCAGGAATTAATATACCTTTAGGGGAAATTTCTGGCGATTTTTTTGATTATATTCCTATAAATAATAAACTTTATTTTACTCTAGGCGACGTATCAGGCAAAGGAGTAAATGCTGGGATCGTTATGGCAAAAGCATCAACATTATTTAAAGTTTTTTCTAAAAATGAAATGTCTCCCCAAGAAATTTTGTTTGAAACAAATAATGAATTAGCAGAAACTTCCGTACAAGGAATGTTTATCACAATGATTGTTGGTATTTATGATTTAACAAATCAAACAATTACCTGGGCTAATGCTGGACATCAACCACCATTAATAAGAGATAGCAAAGGGGAGTTTATAGAATATTCAGATGCAGGCATTCCTGTAGGAGTAATGAAACAAGAATCATCTGATATTTTTATATCTACAACGATATCATTAAAAGATAAGCGGCTGTTTATTTTTACTGATGGAATTACGGAAGCTATAAATAATAAAGGGGAAGAATTAGGCGTAGAAGGAATAAAACAAATATTAGAAAAAAATAAAGGTCTTTCCCCTAAAAGAGAAGTAGAAAAAACTGTATTAACAATACAACAAACTACTGAAAAACTGACTGATGATTTAACTTTACTTGTTATTGGGTAAAAGTATTTTTTTATTGATAATTTATGCAAATATTTGAACTAACGGTGTATTTTTTGTTGGGATTAGCGGTAGGAAGTTTTTCCAATGTCTGCATATATCGTCTCCCGATTCAGCAGAGTATTATTTTACCTAAATCACATTGTCCAAGTTGTAAAACCCCTATTCCTTTTTATTATAATATTCCTTTATTTTCTTATTTATATTTAAGAGGCCAATGTGTTTTTTGTCAAAATAAAATAACAATACGATATTTTATTGTAGAATTATCGACTGCTTTATTTTTTTTATTTTTTGGATGGAAATATGGCTTAAGTATAAATCTAGTTTACTTTTTAATTCTTATTCCTGTATTTATAGTAATCTTTTTTATTGATCTAAAACATTTAATTATTCCTGATTCACTAGTTCTACTTATTGGTATTTTAGCTTTAGGAAAATTATTTCTACCTAATCTAGATAGTATTTTTGCATCCTTATATCCTTCTGCACTTGGTGCCCTTATAGCCTTTCTGTTCATAGGAGGCTTAATTGTTTTTTACCAATATGTGAGAAAAATAGAAGGTATGGGATTAGGTGATTTAAAACTATTCGTCGTTCTTGGTTTTTTATTTGGGATTAAAGGCATTATGTTTATTTTAATTGTATCATCATTAAGCGGGGTAATAATAGGTAGTATAATTTTAATTAGTAAAAATAAAAACTTTCAGTCACAATTACCCTTTGGACCTTATATAATTATAGCAACTTTAATTTATATATTTCTAGGATTACCATTAATTAATTATACCGAAAAAATACTAATACACTATTTACAGTCTATATATTTGACATAATATTATGAAGATAAACAATGAATCAAGATAATATAATTAAAGAAGAGTTTGAGCGAAAAGCAAAACTTCGAAGAAGAGCAGTTAATAAACTTAATAGTGAAACAAAGGAAATTTCTGCAGGTGTTATTGTTGAAGGTAATGTTGAAGAATTAGCAAAAATTGATATTAATAAAAAAAAATCTTTTAAATTAGAACGTCTTTATATTAAATCAAATGCATCTTTAATTGGAAATTTTGAAGTTAATAATGCTACAATTGCAGGTAAGTTTGAGGGTGAGTTAACTGTAAAAGAAGCATTATATTTAGAGCACAATGCAGTTGTAAAAGGTAAAATTTTTTACAAATCTATAAGTAATAATGGTGCCAAGATTATCGGTGTACTTAAACAAATTTAGTTCGTTCAATAACTATATTTAAATCATTTAGTCTTGATTATTAATCAAAGTAATTTTCACCAGTATAATGACGCCATGCATCAATTGAACTCTTACCTGTGGATGCTGTGCCTACTGGCGATAGAACAATAATGCTATCTGTTCCTTTAGTATTATCTTTCACATCTTTCGCAATAGCAGCAGCTGAACCTGAAACGCCAAATCCTGATCCTTTTTGCTCCAGTATATCTCCTCTTTTATATGTTCCTGTCGTGCCAGCATTGGAGACACCAATATATATTTGACTACCCTGTGTAGTCGCACCGGTTGCAACACCTGCCCCTAATGCCACCACTAATCTTTTATAATTAGGACACATATAGCCATACGTTCCTAAAATAGCATCCCCAGGGCTACACAATTTCGTTGTTGGTTCATACACAACAAAATAAACTTGCTCTTTATCATATAGCGGTCTTCTTCCTGTTGTTTTGCGTTGCTTAGGTAAAGTAATATACCATCCAATATTTTTTGTTCCCACATTGGAGAGCACAGGACATGTTGCAGAAGCTAGAGATGTAGAATTATAACAATCCGCTAATCGATATAGAGCACTTTTATTACTTACATCATCCGCTGGCTGCCACGTTATACCAAAATTTGTAAATGTTAGGTCAGAGATACCATAGAGACGATTAACTATTTTATTAGATCGGTCTGCCAAATTATCCATATCACCAGTTCCCCAGTATAACCGTAAAATATTACTCTCAATCTTAGAGCCACCCATCTGAACATTTTGGCTTGAATCGAGAACTGGTAAAATTTCTTGGTAATTGCGGCGACCATTATCATCGGTTGCAACATCTTCAAATAATTTCACTTTACGACCAAATTGCGAGCCTGCTTTATCTGTTAAATCAATCTTCCATAATTTATTTTCCAAATCCGCTACGTAGGCAATAGCTCCGTAATAATCAGCTTTTGTGGTACCGTCTCTTTGCACTATAGCAACATTAGCATTAACAGTATTATATATAGAGTTATTTGGATCATCTGGAATAACGATTTGTTTTATAATCTCTCCCGGACTATCTTCTAAATCCATTACATAGACAGCATTACCTGTAGTACAATCTTTACCATAATTTTGACCAGCACCAAAAACAGCTACCCATTTTTTCTTACCACTAATTTTCAAATTAAGAATTTGTGGCATCGACGTGGTTAATCCTAAACGGGTATAATCGTATTCAGCTGGTACATTTGTTGCAGCAACGGTGCATGAAGAATCTTGTGATACGGCTGCTCCTGATTCAAGAGCAATAGCATTAGAATTACCGCTGGTATCTTCGGAGCGGATTAAACTTTTAAGATTATTTCCGCTTTTACTCCCGTAATAAATAACTTCATTATTTCCATCGCTGTTAGTCACCGTTATATATCCGGCACTTGCAAATTTACTTGCATCACTAACGGGTATTGTTGCTGTTTCAGTGGCACTAACAGCTGCTGCTAGAGTTGTTGTCTCAACGTTCATACTATAGCTATAATCAGTTAGTTTTGTTTCATACACTTTTGAACTTGTATTGTACGTCGTTTGCCAAAGTTTAATGGCTCTAGATAAACCAGGTCCCTGAATTTCATTAAGAATGCTAAACATATGAACAGGATTATCAGGATTAGTAATATTAAGAGCAGTTAAACCGCGTCCTCCCTTACCATAGCCTGCGATTGCAATTGTTTTCCAGTTTCCATCTGTATAAATATCTTTTGCCACAATAGGACCATCTACACCAAATACAGAATATTCAGGTTTTCTGACCGTTGTTTCATTATAGACAATATCATCTGATGAATGTGCAGTTGCATCATCACAGAATGGTGCGTTGCTTGAACAATCATATCCTCTTGTGACACCGGTAAAGGTTGTAGATGTTTTACCTGTATAGCGCATGAACTCATTGTTAATACGTATTTCCCCCGAGCTAGAGAAATTTGAAGTACTATTAACAGTAAGAGTTGTATCACTAGTACCTACATCTGCATCAAGCTTTGTGTATTTTTGAGGGGTAACAATATATTTAAAGTTTTGGATAATAGAAGGCGGTACAAAAGCCCATAACTCAGAACCTGGATTAGATGCGGTTGTACAGGTAGCATTTGCTGTTTTGCATCCATTATCAAAAGCATGAATCATGCCTCCATTGGATCCTATGATTAAAGCATTCTTTCTATTTTTATGTTTGTTTTTAAAAGCTGCATAATTATTTTGATATCGATATTCGTTCTCCGTATTTTTGATATCCGGAGAAGCTAGAGCTGTAGGAGGACCCACATAGGCTGGAACGGAGTTATACAAATCATGGAGTTTATAAAGTAAAGGCGCATCAGTACTGCCTTTATCTTCTGTATAACATTTATTATTAAAGTTTATCGCTTTAATATTTTTACAATCTGAATCTTGATCAAACATATCTTGTCCGCGCATAAACCGCATGATACGCGCAACATCACGTTTTCCTAGTAAAGTATCCCCACCCGTCATGAGATTATACGTGCTTGCATCTACTAAATTTTGACTGCCCGTAGAATACTCGGGATCAAAATTATTATTTTTATAAACACCTGATGTTGGGTTTTCAATATCCTGATCAACAGTCCATACTTTTCGCCCGTTTGAGTTAGTGACTAAAGAGGAACGACCATCCAGTTTTTTATGGAAACGAATTGTTTTATTAGGATCTTGTCCTGTTGGATCATCAATACTACCATCCTGTTTAATTTCATAACGTGTAAGCAGTCCTTGCCATTGATCAGCCTCTTTATATTTAAAGGACGGTTGACATATATACCCATTTGGCGTCGAGCTAAAATCAACCTTTGGCGATGTAAATGTCAAATTACCGTTAATGGCTGCTAAAATAGCAGAGCGTAATTGCTGGGTTAATGTTGTAACATTATTAGCAAATAGAGGGCCTGGTGGAGTTGTATCCCCGTACTTTGAAGAAGCAAGTGTGGTATATTTTGAATATCCATAAATAGAATTTCCAAGACCAACAATAAATGTTTTAACCGGCATTGTGGAGTGTTTGCTTAATTTAGGTATTTCCTGTTCAGGCGTCGGGCTTCCCCAGTATGCCCCATCACTAATGACTAAATTAAAATTGCCCTGACATTTTGCCCCAAGATCTATTGGTGTTTCACCTGATTTATGCCAATATCGTGTTCGCACATGCTGAATTGCTCTTCCTAAATATGTACCGCCCCTTGGATAAATTTTCCGTAGCGTTTTATTTAAGATTTGATTTGCTCCTTTTGGAGAAATTTTAGTGCGAATGACAAACTTTGATCCCCAAGACATAATGCCAAAATTGGCCCCCGCCGTTAAATCAGGGTCCTTTAAGATAGCACGAATAGCCGTATGAGCTATTTTCATCCTGTTGCCTTGATTTGCTGATTTGGGTCCCCGTGATACATATGTACCTGCACTAGTAAATTTAGAGACCCATGTTCTGTTAGAGTATCCCGCCTCAGGAACATATACATTGCCACTTGGATCAACCCCTATTCCTCTATAGATATGATAGGTTTGTCCAGTGGAGGTACCTCTTCGAGCAAAACGCGTAACAAAGGCACCGGAATTTGCATTAAATTTATGGATCGTTCCTTGAGAATTTCTATGAGTCCATGTATATAAAAAATCATCAGCCGTTGATGTGGTTGTTTTCCCTGAAGCAGCTAGCCCTCTCCATTGATAATTAGGCGAAGTAATGCAATGTTGTCCATTTGAAAAATTAGCATTGCTTAAATTAGACGCATTATAGCGGCAAATTTTTCTAATTCTATAATTTGAAACATAAACATAGTCCCCTACAGCTGCAATGGCATCATATCTGTAGTTAAAACGGTTATTAAAATCCTGTTGCCTTATGTTAGTTCTACTTGTAACAAAACTTAAATCAGATTTATTGTATTTTTGAATATGCATATGTGGATGGGATAGGCTGTAAACATAGTTTCCTTGGACGGCCAAACCCATAGAATAGTATTGATTGTTTTGTTTGTCGTTAACGGCGACAAGTGTTCCAGCTTTCGGACAGGCAGCTGTTGTGGTGATACCTGTGCACACTTTAAGGATTGTGCTATATCTTGAGCTTGATCCAAAACTTCCAGCTCCTCTTGCATGATAGCGGCCTACGAAAACATACTCATCGGTACTGTCCGCTTGATCCAATGCAAGGGACCAAGGTTGGTAATAGGCTGCGATACCATTTACATTGCTATACCAATTATATGATCCACCGAATGTTGATTTAACTTTATAAGCAGAATCAAGGCGGGTAACTTTGTGATAGCAAGGGTCTGCTGTAAATATGTCACCATTATTAGCAACATCCACAGCATAAGTGCAATGAGACATTCCTGGCGCAGGATCTCTGGCACTCATACTCCCTGAATCATCCAGCATAATCATGATGTTGGCCTTTACATCTCCTACTCCTGTTCCAGGAGGGGGTCCTTTAGCCAAAATAGGAAAAGAGAGTAGTACTCCAGTTATGAGAGGGATGAGAATAGAGCGCATTAGTTCTCCTCTCCAAGAGTAATTGGTTCTAATGGAGATATTTCATTTGTATCCCAGTTCATATTATCTTCTTGTTGAAATTGATACTCAAAAAGATCATCATGTTTTGTTGAAATTAATACAACATTTTGAAACGTCACATCAGGCAATACACCAACAAATAACTGGATAATGCGGTTACCATCTTCTACGCGTATAACTTGTTCCGCTTTAGCTAAATCACGCTCTTCCATAATACCAAAATATTGTCTTCCCCATTCAAACAACTCAAGCTTATCCGTTGTTTGTAACACTAGTTCAATGGCAACTAATTTATCTTTAATAAAATTATAGATAAACATTGTCTCCATTCCTAATGAAGAGCCTTTAAGCTCTGGGCATATTAATTCTAAACTAGTTCCAACTGTTTTATTAACACCAGGAATGGGCTCAGAAGTAATCCATGTATCTTTTAACGATTGTTGAATTGTTTTAGCAGAAGTGCCAAATGCATGCGTGTCAATTTTGCACTTTGCTAAAAGCGGGTTTGTAAATATGATGATAAATATAAGGATACACCACTTCATAAGCTAACATTCTACCATATAAAAATAACAATATACTAACACTTTAAAAAAACTATGTTGATCATAATAAATATTACACATTAACTATTTCTCTAGCTTTATTCTTGCTTCCAGAGATTGAATTTGTTTTAGAGTGGCATTTTGACTTTTCCCATCCCAAGCAAATGAAGCCCCGCAGGATATCACTTGATAATAATATGCTGAATCTTGTTTGCTTGCTGCATATTGACTTGATGTCCCAACTGTTCCCACACCTGAGGAACCAGACCCTCCTGCAGTACTCGATTCTCCTTCATAAAAAATATAGTAACTAAATCCAAATGTTTTAAAAAAGTTTCTTTCATTTTGATTAGAGGTTGCATCATTATCTAAATCAAACTCACAATCCATACGTCTAAAATTTTTATCATTTTGTCCAGAATTTAAATTTTTACATGACATTTGAGTATTTAAGACTACTCCATTTGTTTGCTGGGCTGGAAACGTATACGCATATTTTCCACTATCTTTCCCTAGTGTATCATAGGGCGATCCTTGTCCATCTTTATAATCTGCTAAACATCTATTTGCAGGTGTTGCAGTTAAAGGACCTTTGTTATTGCCAGGATATTGGTTCTTTGAAGACATATTTTCTAAATACCGTCTTGCATGCTCTATGCCTGCCTCAGCAGCAATAAAAATATGTTCTGACTTATCATATTCAACGGACATGTTGGTGTTTAAATTCGATCGAGCAATCATGGTGATACCCATCACCGTCATCATTAATAATAATAATAAAGAAATAACAAGAGCAAAGCCTCTTTGTGTTTTATTCATATGTATCATATGTTACGCAACACCATAGTTGCATTATAATAAGTTAAAAAACGTTTGCCCTTATCAGGATTATCGGTGGGATCATCGGGAACGCTACTAATTTCATTACCTGATACAATACTTAAATGCATATCTATTGCACGCGCTCGAGGAGAATATTGTCCGCAAGCAACGTTTTTCTTGAAATCATTTATGCACCCTGAATTTGCATAATTGTACGAAGATTTCGCTCCTCTTGTGAGAGGATTAAGTCGTCCTGCAAAATGATCATATTTATAATCTGAAAAAGAGAAGCTTAGTTCATATAAATAATCTAAAATTGTTTCCTCTTCACACGGATAATCTTTAGCTTTAGCTGTAGAAATTTGAGCAAATTTTCCTGTGGAACTATCATATCCGTAATGACATTGATGACGCTTTAAACGACAACGAGATAAAGCCGTCACTCCTCCTGGGGAATATTGTTCTCCATAGTATTTTACAATACGTCTTATGAAATTATAAGTACCCATATCTTTTTGATTTGGAACAATGTCATACATGACTGAAATTTTCTCACCGCAATCTTGAGGAAGTGTCCCACTAGGATTTGAATTGGTCGTAGGTGATTCTAATATTACTGCTTGATTAATTGGTACAGGGCTACCTTTATTAAAATGTCTGTATCCAGCATTACGAATTTCTTCCACCATAAAATCAAGCGTCATTCGTCCATTTTCTTGATTACGTGTCATTTCTCTTTGGAGTTCATAGGATCGTTGAAACATAATAAAAGAGACAAAGAGGGCAGCGAGGATGATAGCTCCAATTGCAGTTGAAACCAAAATTTCTGGCAGTGTGAAGCCTTTATTTAAATTATTTTTATTCATGAATAATTTTTCTATAATATTTTTTTTGATTTCTATTTTTTGATTTATGCTCAACCCTAAGTCCCATCACTTTATATGTTTGGGCATATCCATTTGCAGTAATAGTAATTTTTCGTACATACATTTTCCTTACATCACCAGTGCCTACATCACCCATTCCACCTTTTTTAAGTTTTAAAAAATTACACCATCGAACTTTTTGTCTATCTTTTTGTTTTGGTGACCCAGTAGGAGCAGCACCACATCCTTTTGTTAAGTCAAGATTGTTGTACTTACTTGAAGAAATTGATTCATGATAGGCAGTATCAGCAACAGAAAAATTATCCAGGGCCATATCATCCATGATCATAGCAGTTGATAATGTATCATTATCTCTTTGTGATGCACTATAGATCATTCTTGTTGCCGTTGTCGTCATTGTATAGACAGAAATAAATCCAATCCCTACAATCACAGCAGCTAATAAAGCCTCAATAATAGATACCCCTTTAGAATATAAAGTATTTTTTTTTCTCATTCTTCTATCCATTTTGAACAACTAAGTGCTCTGGAAGATATATTAGCATAAGTTGCATTTCCTCTACACGTGGAAGTTTCTATAAATGATGTCGTTTTCCATACTACAAATTTATATGCATTCCTCGCATGAGTTGTATTATCTCCCGCAGAGTGAAATATATACCATTCTTTCCTATCATCTACGGCTGCTGATGATCCATTAGGAAAAAAACAAATACCCATATTATTAGAGCTTGTATTTCTACATGATTTGCCGCCGCTTTTACATCCTAACACGCGAATGTTTTTTAGTGTATCAAAAAGTCGTCTTTCTGAAAAATTTGAATCTGTACTAGATGTGCAAACTGATTGCCGCGACGTGATATTTTTATCAACAAAGGCTGCCATAGAAAATGTTTCTTGTGCGGTGTTAAGTTTAAGATTCACATAATATTTATAACCATCACGCATTGATTTTTTTTGATAATATTTTAACAAACTTACAATTTTAGATTGCGCACTTGCAACTTCATTATTCCACCTTGTTGTTTTTGGAGTATAAAAAAACATCGATAATACCCCAATTAAAGCAACAACAACTAAAAATTCAATTAATGAAAACCCTTTTTTGTTTTTCATTTATTCTTAAATTAAATTTGCCCCATAGCTCTTAAATTTTCTACAGATTTTTCCATGGTAATCATTCCTTCAGCCATTGCAGTTTGCATTATGCTAGGTATTTGAAAAACTTTATCTTCTCGAATTAAATTTTGAATGGCATTGTTACATACCATAACTTCATATGCTCCTACTCTACCAGTGCCATCTTTTTTCTTATGTAATTGTTGTGTGACAACCAAACGAAGAGATTGAGAAAGCATCGAACGAGCTTGAGGCTGTTGGGCAGCTGGAAAAACATCTATTAAACGATTAATAGTATTTGGTGCTCCATTGGTATGCAAAGTGCCCAAAACTAAATGTCCTGTCTCTGCTGCCGTTAGCGCTGCAGAAACCGTTTCATAGTCACGCATTTCTCCAAGTAAAATAATATCAGGATCTTCTCTTAATGCTGCCCGTAATCCATTACCAAAACTTGTAACATGTTTTCCAATTTCTCTTTGCGAAACAATACACATTTGATTCATATGAATAAATTCAATTGGATCTTCTATGGTAATAATATTTTCTTGTCTGGTTAAATTTATTCTATTTAGGATTGCAGCTGAGGTGGTAGATTTTCCTGATCCTGTGGGTCCTGTAATTAAAATTAATCCATTTTTATATTCGCATGCACCAAGAACGGCAGGTGGGATATTTAATTCTTCAACAACTGGGATAATTGTTTCAATTTTACGCAAAACAATACAATTTCCATTTAAGGAATGATATATATTAGCTCTATAACGAACTCCCTTTACAACAATAGCTGTATCTAGTTGCATGTCATTTTCTAATTTTTCAGTGTGATAAGTATCAAGGTGAGATTTAATAAATTTATTTACATCGTGTCCTGAAACAATTTCATCAGGAAAAGTAATAATTTCTCCATTTTCACGAATAGCCATAGGCTGATCACTTCTAATATGCAGATCAGACAAATTATGATTTTCAGTATATTTTTCTATTAATTGATCTATTAATATATCCTTGTTTTCTGGCATTTAATCCCCCAATAATTATTCAATTTTACTGATAACTTATATAAGTAATTAGCTGTTTAGGTAGCAAATAATACATAAAAGTAGATTAAGTAGAGGATGAATTTTTTACCAATAAAATAAAATTGTTCATTTTCAATTATTTTGAGGTAATTTGAGCAAAATTTAGCTAGAAGGCAAGTATTAATTTATGGTTTTTGGACTAGGCAAAAAAAAAGATAAGCAAAAGAAAACAATAAAGGCTCCAACACGAGGAAAAAAAAGTGGAGGCGGTTTGTTTTCTCCTATTAGTCGTTTTTTCTTCAATATTATAAGTAAATATAGTGCTTCACAAGAAGAGGTTGTTGGGATAGAAGTGACTCCTACTTCAGTTAAAGTTTCACAGCTTAAAGAGCAGAATGACCGTTGGACCTTAACAAAATTTAGTTATCGCAATGTTGAAAATGGTAGTGAAGAACTGCTGCGCTCAAATCCAGAAATCTATGTTGAACAAATTCAAACAGCTTTACAAATCGCAAAAGTAGATACAAGTAATGCAGCAATAGCCCTTCCAGTCTCAAGTGCTATCATTCGGGTATTGCAGATGCCAGTCATGACGGATGAAGAAATAGAAAATGCAATTGCAACTGATTCACTGTGGGAAAATTTAACTCAGTTACCTGATGCATTAGAAAATTACTCAATCTTCCATCAAGTAATTAAAAGACACACAGAAAGCAACATAATGGATGTACTATTTGTTGCCTCTAAAATTGATGATGTAAATCTTTATGCAGATATCATTAGACAGGCTGGTTTATCACCAGTTATTGTAGATGTTCGTTGTTTTGCTTTACGAAATGCTTTTGAAACACAAGTTTTAAGTCAACCAACATTTGGTGCAAAGAAAGGCCCTGTAGCTATTCTAGAGATTAGTGAATCAGAAAATTTTATTTTAATTCTTCAAGAAGAAACTCCTTATGTTGTTGATATATTTATTCGTCCTCAGGACAAAGAAATACTTGCAACAATGTCAGCTGCAATGGGTGGAGGTTACATGGATCAACTTCTTGTAGAAGTTTTAAACCGCTTCACTGTTCAAATTAAGCAAGCTTTAGCAGGTTTTGAAAACCAGTATAAAACAGAACCTATTACCAGCCTAAGTGTTGTCTCCCCTTTACCTGCAATTAGTGGCGTTGTGCAGGAATTACAAAAGGGTTTTGAAAATATCCAAATGTCTATTCATTCTCCTTTTGACACTTTAACAATTCCAGAACAGCTTAAAGAAAAAGTTACCACAGAGGAAAATCCGTCAATGTTTACTGCTGTTATTGGATTGGCAACAAGAAGACTAGATGTTTTTGGTTATTTTAAGTTTGTCACTGGAGTACGTAACATCAACCTACTACCTAATAGAGATAATTTAAAAAAGAAAAAGCGTTCAGATATGTATTCTAAATTTGTTTACATAGGTGCAGCTGGCTTAATTTCTTTGATTATTGTTGTCTATGGAGTTTTTGCATTTAGCAAATATTCTGAAAACAAAAGAGAATTAGCAGACTATGATATAGTTAATCAACAGTTTGAACAATCAAATGCTGAATTCCAAAAACTTATTTCTGCAAAAAAAGATTTAGAAAATGACCTATCGAAGGGTCAACAATTGAAATCAAATTCAAAAAGTAGTTATTTAATGTTTAAAGAAATAACTCAAGCTGTTCCAAAAAAAGTTCTTTTGGTTAGCATTAAAACCTCAGAACAAGATTATAACACATTGGTTGTAGAAGGTCAGTCAATGGATGATCGTCCAATAATCGAATTGATAGATTCTTTAAATTCCCGTGACACTGTAGAGAAAGCTTCTTTAGTTAATATGAATGTAACTGAATTAACTAAAGGGGAAAGTACTATTGAGGTTAAATCATTCGAAGTGTCAGTCATTGCTAATGAAATTATACCTGAAGAAACAGAAGAGTAATAAAGATGGATCTAAAAAATTTATTTTCTAAAAAAAATGCAGATGCTAACGCAGAGCCAAAGACAATAAAAGATTATTTAGGTTTGATTGTAACGCTATGTTTAATTCTCATTTTTTTAATAATTTATTTCTTTTTAATTCGACCAACTTTCAAGGAGCAAGAAGTTTTAATTCAAGATAAATATTACAAACTGCAAGAAATAGAAAGTATGAATAATCAAATAAGTAGTTTGATTACAAAAGTTGAAGAATTAGAATTAGAACGTGAAGAAAAATTTAAATTATTTGTATCAGAAAAAGAAGTAGAAGAATTATATCAACTCATAAGTCTTTCTGCACTTCGCAATAACTTAAAAGTAAACAGATTAATTCGTGGAGAAGAAGAAGCGATTAGAGAAAGTGCTGATTCTAGTGGCGATGTTTCAGGTATTCCAGTAGACTATTATAAAATTTATGTTGAATATGATATAGAAGGAAGATTTCCTGATTATTTGAAGCTAAAATCTGAAATAGCTGAACTTGATAAATTAATTGTATTTGAAAAAGAAGAGGTAAGCACTACTGAATCAAGAACTGTAGTTGCAAGTGTAAAAATATCTCTAGTCAGAATGCCTACACGATGATAGAATTTTATAAAATGAGCCAACATAAAATAATTATTTTATTATTTTTTTTGTTAACAGCAAAGTCAGTAATGGCTGCTGATCCTTTTGATAATACAATTTTTACTTTTGATAACGACATTCCAACAACGGATCAATTAGATCAACCTATTCTTAGTCAAAACTCAGCTTCCTCATCTGCAAATGGAGAGGTAGCATTAGATCAGCCAATTAATACACGTTACCCAATCACTCGTTATTCTTTACAAGGTGTTATTAAATCTATGAATCAAACTCGAATGATGTTTGTCTCATCTGAAGAAAACACAAAATTTTTATTGTCTGTTAAAGATTGTTTAGGTTTAAATTGTGCTTATGTGACTGACATTGATAAGAGAGGAGTCATTACTTTTGAAGATGATGAGGGTATCTATCGCTTTCAAGTTGGCTATGTTCCTTACATTGTGGAACAAAAAATTACAGATGAGATTGAAGAAGCTGGGGAAGAGATAATTGCTGATAATGATTCAGGAGAGGTAGAAATTGAAAGTACAAGTGATGAAACGGTTTCCGAACTGAATGTTGCTGAAACAAAGATAGAGGAATTAAAAAAAGAAAATCTCAATCTTTTAGTTACAGTAGAGTTTTTAACTAATTCAAGCGAAGCTTATCAAGACACAATAGAAGTTCAAGAGCAGCATATAACTCAATTGGAAGAAAATATTAATCAGTTGCAAGAAGAATTACAAAATATTTCTTCAAACAATAATGATGCATCAAAGCTCCAAGAAGCAGAAAAAAATATTATTAATCTTGAACAAAAAATAAAAGAAAAAGATGATGAAATTAATAGATTAAATACAGAATTAGTAGATTCAGAATTACACAATATGTCGCCAAGCGCAGATACTTCAACAAATAACAATGATGCAGATTTAGATAATCTTCAAAATATAATTAATAATTTAAATGAAGAAATAGCTAGAAAAAATAATCTTTTAAAAGAATCTGCTCAAAAAATTTCTTCACAAGTTAATCAAATTGAAGTTTTAGAAAATAAATTAAATGATTTAATTGATCAAAATTCAAATGTATTAGAATCAGAAAATAATAATGATGATGTTGCTGAAGAGTCAACTGAAGAACAGGGCGTTGTTTCTGTAACTGAAAATGACGATGCCACAACTAGTGATTCAAATGTATTAGAATCAGAAAATAATAATGATGATGTTGCTGAAGAGTCAACTGAAGAACAGGGCGTTGTTTCTGTAACTGAAAATGACGATGCCACAACTAGTGATTCAAATGTGGGCGAAACAAATTCTGATAATATAATGATTGCAAAAGAAGATGTTAATATTAGGGAAAAGCCTAGCCCGCATTCAAGTATTATAGGAGTTTTGCTTCAAAACGCTGAAGTTTCAGTGTTAGATAATGTCCAAGGTTGGTATAAAGTAAGTCTAGATGATGGTGAAATAGGCTATATTTATACACCTATGTTGAAGGAGAAAGATTAAAATCAAATGTATGCTTATCTGAATATAAATACATTTAAATTATTAATGATTTTTTTAGCATTAATAATAGTACTGGCATCTTGTACAGGTCCTTATTCTGTTCCAAAAAAAGAAGAAGGGGATAAAGATACACGAGTTATATTTGAAGAAAGCATAGAAAAGGAAAAAAATATTCAAGCAAACGAACAGATCACTCAATTAGTTAATGAGCAAAAAGAAAAAGTTAAAAATTTATCACAATTTGGTCCGACGCGTAAAGAAACGCTAGAAAACTTAAATCTAAATAGAAAAAAAATTATAAATACTACTGATCCAAGCTCACCTATGTTAGCTAGTTTAAATACTGATTTATATGATAGTTTTCCTATAACCTTAAGTTTTAATAATACTGACATAAGAGAAGTAATGCAGGTTTTTTCAGAAATAACAAATAGAAATATTTTAGTAGGTAAAGAAGTTAAGTCTACCTTAAGTATTGAATTAAGAGACATACCTTGGAAAATTGCTTTAAAATCAATTTTAGATATTGAAGGCTTAACTTGGGCAATTGATAATAAAACAGGAATAATAAGAATTCATAGCAAAGATGTTTTGAGAGAGCAAATAACTTATGATGAAGAACGATTAAAATCATTAAATGAGCAGTTAGATTATCAAGCAAATCTTGTACCAAAATCAACAGCTGTATTTCAACTCTATTATATAGATTCTGAAACTATGTTAAAACGTTTGAATGATGCTTTAATGGGTGTGCAAACAGGTGAAGGTGAAGTTGGCGCTTCTTCTTCTGCTTCTTTAAAGTTAATGTCTGAACCAAGTCAAAATACTATTATAGCAAATGGTACGATGGAAGATTTAACATTTGTTGAAAAAATTATTAATGAAGTTGATCAACCTGTTGAACAAGTATTAATTGAAGCTATCATTGTAAAAGCAACTGATACTTTTCAAGAGGAATTAGGAGCAAGATTAGGAGGGGCAGCAAATATTCCTTTAATTGATGGTGATGAAAAAATTCGTGATATAAGAGGAACACAAGCTGGTCCTGGACAAGCAAATTCAGGTTTAGCAGAAACTCAATCGTTTGCAACTACTGCGGATACTGATTCTTATAATCAGGATAGAATAACAGATTTTGCAATAGCTAATCCAACTTTAGGATTAGGAATAATTGCAGATATTGGATTTGCTCAATTAAAGGGAGAAATTTATACAATGCAATCAGAAGGGTTAACAAAAACAATTGATAATCCAAAAGTATTTGTTTTAGATAATCAAGAAGCAAAAATTACGAGCGGTACACAAATCGCATATACAGGAGCAGGTGAAGATGCTAGTGTTGAATTAGTTGATGCAGCACTTGAACTTACTGTTACACCTCAAATTGTTGGTGATGGTAATATTAAAATCAATCTTGCTGTAAGTAATAATAGTCCTTCTGGCTCAGGTGCAAATCCGCCTATTTCGACTTTAGAAATTGATACGAACTTAATTGTAAGAGATGGTGATGTTGTTGTAATTGGTGGAGTTTTCTCTAATACAGAATCTCAATCAGAGAGCAAAGTACCAATTCTGGGAGATATTCCTGTTATAGGTAGGTTATTCCGCTCTGATGCGAAAGTCGACAATCAAGAACAGGTGCTGATTTTTATTGCTCCTAAAACTGTATAGTATTAAACACTAAAATAATATGAGTCTGACGATTTCGAATAATAGCGCTACTAGTATTTGTGATTTGCTAATTACTAAAAATATAATTAACCAAGAAACTTTTGAACAAGCAAAAAAAAGTAGTGCAAATTCAGGAAAAAATATCATGAATATTTTGTTTGATAATAATTCAGTAAATGAAGAACAGATAGCACAAGTAATTGCTGATAATTATGGTCTTCCTTTAGTTAATTTAACTGAAGATACTATTGACCAAGAACAAATAAAATTGCTTCCAGAAAATTTTATTAAAACTAATAGAGTGCTCCCATACGCAGTTAACAAAGGATTTGCAAGTATAGCTATTATAGACCCTGCAGCAATATCACTTGCTGCTAACTTAAAACTACTTACTAAATTACAAGTTGATTTCACAGTAACAACTTTTAGCAATTTGTCTCAAGCTTTTGCATGGTCTGGGTTTGCCGCAAAACAACCAGCAACTTCTCAAATTGATAAGGAAGCAAAAAAGAAAAAGAAAACAAGAAAATGGGATTCAGAAAAAACAAGTACAACACAGTATAAAAGAGATCAAAATGAAGGTTTTGCCCTTGAAGAAGATGAAGAAATATCATCTGATGTTGAGGATTTTGTAGATGACATTATTATAAAATCTTTTCATTCTGGTACTAGTGATATTCATTTAGAAAAATTTCGAGACTTAGCGCAAGTTAGATTTAGAGAAGACGGCGTGTTAACAGTACAAAAAGAATTTACAGAATTTTTAGAGTCAAATTATCCTGCTGTCATTACACGTTTAAAAATCATGTCCGAATTAAATATCGCTGAACATCGACTTCCACAAGATGGGGCAATAAGTTTTATTAATGAAGGTGAAAATATTGATGTAGATATAAGACTATCAATACTACCTAATGTTCGTGGAGAAAGATGTGTAATGCGTTTACTTCGAAAAGATTCAATTAATATTGATATGAAAAAATTAGGATTTCCTCCACGTGAACTAAAATTATTAATGGATGGCGTTTCATCTCCTCAAGGTTTGATATTAGTTACTGGACCAACAGGAAGTGGAAAAACAACAACTCTTTATTCAGCTTTAAGTGAAATAAATGAACCGGATATAAATATATTAACTGCTGAAGATCCTGTAGAATATGAATTACAAGGAATAGGTCAAACCCAAATGAAAGATTCTATAGGTTTAGATTTTGCAGCAGCACTGCGTTCTTTTTTACGACAAGATCCGGATGTGGTTTTAGTTGGAGAAATTCGAGATAAAGAAACCTCTGAAATTGCTATAAAAGCTGCATTAACTGGTCACTTAGTTTTAAGTACTTTACATACAAATAGTGCAATAGATACTATTTCAAGGTTAGTAAATATGGGGGTTCCTAATTATCTTATAGCTGCAGCTTTAAGTCTTATCATTGCACAGAGGCTTGCTCGTAAAATATGTGATGATTGTAAAGAAGAAGATCCTAAAGTTAATGCAGATTTGTTAACCACTATTGGCTTTTCAGCAGAACAAGCAACACGCACAAAAATATATAGAGGAAAAGGCTGTGCTAAATGTAAAAAAACGGGCTACAAAGGAAGACAAGGTATTTATGAAGTGCTAGAAATCACAGACAGTATAGAAAATGCCATTTTACAAAATAAAACAACTACTGACATAAGAGTATTAGCAGCAAAAGAAAATTTCATTACTATGCAAGAAATGGGAAGGAATTTTCTTGTTGAGGGTATTATTTCGTATGAAGAATTTGAAAGAGTATTAAGTGTATAGTGTATGAATACTGCAGCAGTTAGTTTTGAATATAAAGGAATAGCAGAAGGTAAATATACAGAAGGTATCATAGAAGCTTTAGATAAAGATGAAGCCTCTTTTAAACTTCGAGAAAAAAAAGTTATTATTACTTCAATCAACATTGTCAAAGGTCAAAAAGTAAAAAAGAAAAAAGAAGCAAAAGGAGGAGGTCTTTTTGGAAATTTATTTTTAGGAAAAGTAAAAACAAAAGATTTAACTTTATTTGCAAAAAAAATATCTACAATGGTAAGAGCAGGCCTACCAATATTAGATAGTATTAAAATGGTAGAAGAGCAAACTGATAGTAAAAGACTTAAATTAATTATTAACCAAATCGCAAAAGATCTTGAGGCTGGAACAGCCTTAAGCAAATGTTTTGCTAGAAATCCAGATGTATTTGATAAAATTTTTGTTAATATGATTAAGGCTGGTGAAGCTAGTGGTAAATTAGATATCTTTTTAGTAAAATTAACAGAAATACTTGAGCGTAGAGAAGATATTCGACGTAAAATAAAAAGTGCAAGTTTTTATCCAAAAATACTTTTTTTTGTTGCAGGAGGTATAACTGTATTTATGCTGATAAAAGTTGTTCCAATTTTTGAAGAAATGTATGGTGGTATGGGCGTTCCATTGCCAGGATTAACAAAACTAATCATTTCAGCAAGTAATTTTGTTCAATCAATGGCAGGTTTAATTACATTTATTATGCTTGGAGCATTTTATTACTTATTTAAGGTATTAAATAATAAAATACCTGATTTTAAAAGACGAGTCGATAAATTAAGTTTTAAACTCCCTATATTTGGCAACTTGATTGCTCAATCTATATACGCAAGGGTTGCTTTAGTAATGGCTAACCTAGTTGCAGCTGGTGTTAGTGTTATTGAAACTTTAGAGATAGTGAAAGAAACTAATAATAATTTAGTAGTACGCGATGCAATTGAAAATGTAAAGCGAGGGGTTTTTTCTGGAATGGATTTATCTAAATTATTCTTAAAAGAATCTGTATTCCCCTCACAATTTGGTCAATTAATTGCTGTCGGAGAAAAGACAGGAAATTTAGAAGAAATGTTTACAAGTATAGCGAATTATTATCAGGAAGAATTTGATTCAGCTGTGAAAACTTTATCGACTGCTATTGAGCCTTTGATGATTGTTATTATTGGAGCACTGATTGGATTTCTATTACTTGCGATGTATATGCCGATCTTTAATGCTGGATCTGTTGTCGGGGGTTAATACTGTCAAAATATAAATGCATAGACGTAAATTTTTACAAACTTCTATAGCTATCGTAATTAGTTCCCCATTATTTTTTTACCAGGTCAAGCACAAGCACCTTACGTGATATTATCATTTGTGAAGATGTATAAAAATCTTGATACTAATAATATTAAATTTTTACTAGGGTATGTTGATTTACAAAATTATTTAATTAAACAAATATCTTTAAATGTTTTACATCATATAAGAGGAGTAGTACTAAGTACAGATGGAAAATCATTTATAATAACATACGGAAAACAAGCTTCACTTATACAAATTAATGTGAATACACTACTTCCAATATCAAATTCTGAAATACAAAGTACTTTTATTTCAGGATCACATTTATATAATATTTCTCGAGAGAGAATTTTATTGAAACTTAATTAAAAAACATAAAAAAATAACAATACGTGATTTAAAATTTCAAAATAATCAAAGTTTCTAAGGTTATTTAAATCAATTAAAGCCTTATTTTTTTAATTTGATATAGGTCAATTTATAAATGCAAATCATTGGAATAATTAGGATTTTTATTAAACAATTATGTTTTATTTTGTTTATTAGCTGTGTTTTTATATCACACTATGTCCATGCTACAGATTATACGATAAGTAATGGAACGACTCAAACCTCAAGAGTCACTCTAACTAATAATGATACATTAACAGTAGATAGTGGAGGTGAAATTGATTACACCTGGCCTGCTGTTGATGCTGATAATAGAACTTTTCCTGAAGGATCAACCACTATAACTAACAACGGAACAATTGAAGGAAGCTGTTGCGTAATTGATATTAGAAGTTCAACAAATCCGACTTTAATTAATAATGGAACTATAAATGGAAAAACTAGTAGTAGAACAATTTATGCAAACAATTCCGTGAATGCTACAATTACAAACAATGGAGATATTACAATTTTAGAAGCCAATGATTATGAAGCAATTGATGGAGATGATTCAACAGGTATGACTATAACTAATAATTCAGGAGCTACGATTAGTAGTGAAGGAGATGATGGTATTGCTATTGAAGGTGCTGAAGATGTTACGATAATTAATGCAGGTACAATTTCAGCTGAAGATGACTGGGGTATTCAAGCAGATGGTGCCGATGGTTTAACTATAACCAATTCAGGAACAATTTCTGCAGGCGACATCTATGCTATTTATCTTCGTAACGCTGATGATATTACCATTACTAATTCTGGAACTATTACTGCAGCTAGAGATCCTATTAATATGCAGTCGTCCACAGGTACTGTAACTATTACAAATTCGGGAACTATTAGTCAAACAGGTGGCGGATATAATGATGGATTAACTTTACAAGACAATGCAACTATTACCAACACAGGAACAATAAGCGCAAGTCGTTATGGAATTGGAGGAAGTGCATCAGGTGTTACCTTTGTAAATAAAGGAACTATTAATGGGGGAACTTATGATTTTTATGTTCCATCAATTACAATAACAACCTTAACAAATGACCAAGGCGGCAATGATGGCTTAAATTATAGAGGCAAATTACCAACAAACTACAAAATTATGGTAAATTCTACCAGCGACTATGGAAAGTTATTATCTGATCACACTTCTTATTTAACCGGAACAACAACTTTAAGCATTGATACCGCATCAACATTAGCAGAAAATACATATACTGGAGTATTTACAAATTTTACTTCAGCTCGTATAGCAGCGGGCACCACTGGTACGGTCACTGCTTCAAATGGTGTATTTGATTGGACATTCAGTGATGCTAATAGCGATAACACTTGGGATCTTGTTATAGTTAATGGCGATACAACAGCTCCAACTCTATCATCCTCAACTCCTGCCGATAATGCAACAGGAATTGCAGTTAATGCAAATATAGTTCTGAACTTTAGTGAAGCTGTTGATGCTGAAAGTGGTAATATTACTATTAAAAAAACATCAGATGATAGTACTATTGAAACAATAGATGTTACTGGGGCTAAAGTTAGTGGAAGTGGAGGAACACAAATTACTATTAATCCGGGAACCAACTGGGATGAAAAAACAGAATATTATGTCTTAATAGATGCAACAGCTTTTGATGATGGTAACAGTAATTCTTATGCAGGCATATCAAGTACAACCGCTCTTAGTTTTACAACAGTCGATAGTACCAATCCAACTTTATCGTCTTCTAGCCCGGCTGATAATGCAACTGGTGTAGCCACCAATAGTAATATTGTTTTAACATTTGATGAAGCTGTTGATGCTGAAAGTGGTAATATTACTATTAAAAAAACATCAGATGATAGTACTATTGAAACAATAGATGTTACTGGGGCTAAAGTTAGTGGAAGTGGAGGAACACAAATTACTATTAATCCGGGAACGGATTGGTCAGAACAAACAGAATATTATGTTTTAATTGATGCTACAGCTTTTGATGATGCTTCGAGTAATTCGTATGCTGGTATATCTAGTGCCACCGCTTTAAGCTTTACAACAGGCGATGAAACAAATCCCACACTTTCATCTTCTAGTCCAACAGATAATGCAAGTGATGTTAAAATTGGAACAAATATAGTTTTAACATTTAGTGAAGCTGTTGATGCTGAAAGTGGAAATATTACTATAAAGAAAACCAAAGATGATAGTACAGTAGCAATCATTGATGTAACAGGCCAATATGTAACTGGAAGTGGTGGAACTGAGATTACTATTAATCCTGCTAAAGATTTGGATAATGATACTGAATATTATATATTAATCGATGCCACTTCTTTTGATGATAGTACTGGTAATTCCTATGCTGGTATATCGAATACAACAACTTTAAGTTTTACAACAAAAAAAGGTAATGTGTTTACCGAAAGAATTAAGACAATAATTAAAAATCAAGTAAGTAATTCAGTACAGGTTATAACGCATTCTCTAAATAGTACTAGTAGTCGTATGAATTATATTAGACCTAGATCTACAAATATATCTTCTCAAGGTATTGAAATAGCAATGGATTTTCAAAATCAGTATACAAATGAAGTGATGCAAACTCTTTATCCCAATATTTTAGAAGGAAGTGGTAATTTATTTGAAAATTGGGCTATTTGGACAGAAGGAAACATCGCATACGGAAGAGTAGGTGAAACTAATGATAATCTGGGACAGAATATTCATAGTGATGGCATTACTATTGGAGTAGATAAAAAATTTAAAAATAATAAATTATTAGGTATTGCTTTTAATCGTGTTTGGCAAGCTACAGAAGTAGGTAATAATGTTGCTTCTATTGATACTGATTCTCTTACTTTTATTTCTTATGGTAGTTTTAATATCAATGAAAGAAAGTTTTTAGATACTGTTCTTGGGTACGGAGAAATGAATATAGATTTATTACGTAAAGTAACCGCAGGAGAAAATGCTGGTAAGAAAAATACTGGTAATCGAAAAGGGAGGCAAATTTTTGGAAGTATAAAATATTTATTAGAGCCGTATGAAATTTCTTCATCAAAAAATATAAATTATTATTCACGATTGGATCTAGGTTATACTGCATTAGATGATTATTCTGAAAGTGGTAATTCCTCGACAGCAGTTTATTATAATAAACAACATATTAGTAATGGATCTCTATCTATAGGTTTTAATATTTCTGGAGAAACAAAAATAAATAAAACCATTGTAAATCCATTTATGCAATTTGAATTTGGAGGAGATGTAACAAATAATTCTTTATCAGAGGCGTACTATTTAACTGATTCATCTAACATTTACACGCATGCAATAAGTGATCAAGGTAAAAAGCATACGCAATTAACATTGGGATTCGAAGCGAAACTTAAAAATAATAAAAAAATCAATCTTACATATGATCGTTATGATGCATCTGAAAATATGTTCATGAATACTTTAAGTATAAATTTTAGAAAAACATTTTAATTCAGTATATTTTATAATTCCACTTTCTCTAGTAAACTATCAATAAATACAGATTATTA
The DNA here is from genome assembly GCA_002938205.1 of Alphaproteobacteria bacterium MarineAlpha5_Bin5. Lineage (GTDB taxonomy): Bacteria > Pseudomonadota > Alphaproteobacteria > HIMB59 > CACPNW01. The sequence continues at coordinate 258 of PTKZ01000001.1, read as the reverse complement.
TTCATTCTAATTTATGGCGGAGAGAGGGATTCGAACCCTCGGTAGTATTGCCACTATACACGCTTTCCAAGCGTTACGATTAGGAAAGAGTTAAGAGATTATAAGGATTATTTAATCTTAATTTTTAATTATCGGGTTAGTAAGTGTGGCCAATATGTGTCCAAATAATTATTGAATTACATTTGGAGGAATAAGCACAAGTTTACCTGTATATTTTTTACTTAAAAAATCATCTTGTGCTACTTTAATATCTTTTAA